>NZ_CP042239.1:317187-634375 GCF_007833215.1 Sphingomonas suaedae | reverse complement strand
GGGGCAACGAAGAGTTCTTCGCCTTCGGTTTGCGCACGCTCCGGAAAGGCCCGATCGATCGGGCACTCTTCAAGCGGATAGTGGGATCCATCGGGTCGCGTATGATGGACGACGTCGTGAAGTGGCCGCCCTTGCATCTGCTCGAAAGAATATCCGGTCAGTTTTTCGGCAGCAGCGTTTGCATAGACGCACTGCTGCTGACGATCCATCAGGAACACAGCCATCTTTGTGTTTCCGAGAATGGCATCGAGCCGCTGACTGGTCTCGCGCAATTTCGTCTGGGCCAACAGTTCGGCGGTCACGTCTCGATAGAATGCCGCCACGCCGGCCTGCACCGGAACGATTCGGGATTCGAGCCAAGCGCTATGTCCCGCTTCCCATGTCTGGTGATGCACCGCCGTCACCGGCCGACGGTTTTCCATCACCTGTAGGAACTGCGCCCCGAGTTCAGTTCGGTCCAGGCCAGGTGTAAGCTCCCATAGCGTTCGACCGATCAGAGCCTCCTTTGGTCGACCGTCCAGGGCCAGCGCTGCCCTGTTGACGTCCAGCAGCCGGTACTCGCGATCCAGGAGGAAAAACGCTTCGGACATGTTCTCCAAAACGTCGCGTGCGAAATCGACTGTAATAGCCCCCTCCCATGCTTGGCTGTGTCGGAGCAGCGATAACCGGCAGCGTCCGGCGACGTTCCAGCCGCACGCGACCTGATACCAGCGCTCGCCAGCTGGCGAATCAATCAGACCGTGGTGTTCGTAAGCGTCGAGAGTTCGGGCTTGGGCAGACCCGACGCCTCGTATTGCGCAAGCAGCTCTTCCTTGCGCGCGGCGAGCTGCTCCCCGAGCGCATCCATGTCGAGGCCGGCCTTGCGCGCTTGGGCAAACATGCCCTCCATTCGCTTTTCCTCTTCCTTGACATGGTGCTCGATTTGCTCGGAGAGCACCTTCACCTTGGCGTCATAGAACTCGCCGCTTGGGGCACCGGCTTCGATCTCGGCGATCAGGATCTTGGCGCCGTCATGCTCGACATAAGCTTCCTTGAGCAGGTCTTCCTCGATCTTGCCCTCACACGCCGGATAGAAGATTTCTTCCTCGATCTTGGCGTGGACGGTGAGCTCCATGCAGATCTCCAGCGCGATCTTCTGCTTCCTGGCCGAGCCGCTGGCACTTTCAAAGCGCTTGAACAAATCCTCGACCTTGAGGTGGTCGGCCTTGAGAAGTGCGATTGCGTCCGGTTTGGTTTCGGCCATGACGTGTCTCCCTGTTCGAGAGCAGAACCCGGAGCGCAAAGCCTTCGTTCCCAAGCGCTTCCAGTTGCGAGTCGTTAGCAATCTGAGCGGAGACGGGCGCCCGCTCATACGTCCTACGATCGACAAAGCGGTGCGGAGCCTGATCGTGCGCCCGATCGCGGTTCTCGCCCGTTGCGACTCGCCAAACTGAGCGCAGTAAACGACGCGAAGACGGCTACCAGGATTGATAGGACCACAAGAAAATTATCGCGCGTCCCGTTCATGACCATGACTGCGAAAATTCCCCAAACGAGCGTTGAGCGGTAATGACTGACACAATCGAGGATCTCCAGCGTTCGATGGACGCTGCGGCAAGCGCTCTCGATTTCGAGGAGGCGCGGCGCATTCGTGACCGCATCAATCTGATGCGAGGCGGAGCGAGTGCTGCAGAGGTCGCGCAGGCCGACACGTCGGGTCTGGTTCGCCAGCAGCCGGGTGCCATGGGGCTTGGCACGAGCCGACAGCGTCCGGTTCCTCCACCAGGGTGGAAGCCGCCGCCCAAGCCCGACCTCATGACGTCCGGCCGGAAACGAAAGTGAGGATCGAGGCCGCAGCTTGTGCCAGCCTTATCGGTCGTCACCGGGATTTAGTTTCTCGCTGGACCGCCTCGACATATTGATCGGCGATCAGCTGGAACGTCGTTCTTGGCCGCGAATTGGCTCCCAGATCCCTGCAACAACTTCCTATCCGCCCGCGCATGTCGTTGCACACGCGGCGGACGTCGCATCCCGCCTTCGCGGTGCGGCTGCGCCGGGAAGCGGCGGTCGAATGCGGTCGGAGCGCCATCGGCTATCCATGGGCTAAAGCGGTGCGGTCAGTGCCTCAATGGACGAATGTGCCAATGGCGCGATGAAGCGAACACCACATTTATTGGATCCCGCCCAGACGACCACCGCCCGCCAGTTCTCCTGTTGCCAGCGCAGTGTGACGGCGGTTCCAACGCTTAACACAGTTGGACAGTGCAGCCGCGCCCCTCCTTCCGATACGTCGAGGAGATGTACGCGCAATGATCGATCGCCGAGACAAAGCTCGCCCAGCTGGAAAATCTTGCGGCGCGCCTGAGGGCGAACGTTCATGACTGATGTTGGCATCTCAAGCTCCCGCTGCGAGCTTCGACGTTCCAGTCGAGCAGGGGTTCCGCAGGAAAAGTGCCTAACATATTGCGAACTATGAATATCGGCCGCCGCAGTGAGCAGGTGTCACTCACTTGCTTTGAAGTTCCGACTTTGCCTAATCTTGCGCTCGAATAGCGGGGAGGGGGCTTATGGGCGCGAGATGGAGTCTATTGGCCGGCTGCGCGATGCTACTGGCATTTTCCGCGGAAGGGGTCTCTGCGGCGAGTGACGAAATGAAGGCGGCGCGCAGCGCAGTCGATTCGACAATGTCGGGTCGCCCTCTCACCGTCGCAATCGAAGCCAAGCCTCTGCGTTGCAACCCGCAGAGCGAGCTGTGCTATTCGAACCACTACCCCCGCCTCTATTGGTATCGCGATCCTGCTCCCCGGCATGCCTGTCGCACGGTCATGTCGCCGCGCCGCACGCCGAAAATCGCATTGAGCGACGAAGGGGAAGTGCCATTTGCCCCGGCGGCGGTATTTGCACGATCTGCCAACCCACAGGACGCGTGGATCGACTGGCGGGGAGTCACGTCGGTCCAGGCCGAGGCCCGGACCGTGGTGCTGACAACCCCCCTTAATGCCTATCGCGTGACCTTTTCCTTCCCGCGCGTTGAAGCCGCAACTGCGGCTGCAGCGGTGTTCGAGCGGCTGCGGGTGGCTTGCGACGACGGCCCCGGCCCCGTGACCGACCTTTTGCAGGCACATCGGGTCGCCGTTGCGACGTTGCAGCGGCATCTGGTCTCGGCGGCCTTCAACTCGCGGCGGCTTGGGCGGGAGGAATTTGCCGAGAACTGGCGTGTCGTGCGATTCCAGAAATTCGAAGGTGGGATGTGTGCCCGGGGCGCGTTGAGAGGTACAAGCGACGGCAAGCCATTCGTCGCCATCCTGCCATCGCTCGTAACCCATTCGGTGGCCCGATCAGGCAAAACGGTGTCGATCATTCGGTTGCCTGAAAGCCCTGCACCCGAAGAACGCCTGCAGCTTGAGATGGATAGCGCCGTTGCGGCGCAGCGCCTAGCCGAAGGACTCGATTACGTCCGTAACTGGTGCGCGACGCAGTATGATGAGCGAAAATTCTACCCGCGCGTGCTTTAGTTCTTCACGAACACCATTTGGGGACGCGCTCGTAGTCCACGAAGTTCCGCTATCGGGGGCGATGATCCGTCGGCGTGAGAGTTACGACGCGCCACGCCGCCTCAAGATGCTGGCAAATATCGCTCCTCTTCCATGCCAAGCAATCAATCTCGCGTCCGACCGGACCCGCTGCGGCTATTTGGTAGTGGCATTCGGATTGTCCGGCCCGCGATACGCCTTGTCGCTCTGGCCGCCGTCGAAGCCCTTAGGCTTTTTGCCGGTATGCGGGTTTGGATAAGCACCACCTCCGCTCTCCCCCTCGCTGGCGGGAATGGTGACGCCATCGCTTGCGACCGAGGTGCCCTTGCCGTCCGCCTGCACCGGTTTCTTCTTCGTCATCGCGTCCTCCATGAACTTCATTCGCCGATTGCGGCGAGTGCCATCTTTTCCCAGACATCCGCATCGCCTGCGGCCGCCATTGTCGCATCCGGCTCGCGTAGCGTCTTCAGCACCGCCAGCGCCTGATCGCGATATTCGGGCCAGGCCGCATCCACGTCGGAGCCAGCCGAATGCTGATCGCCATGCGCGTTGGCGCTGGCGCGATCCGCCGCTAGGACGCGCGCGACGCGCTCAATGGCTGAAGTCTTGGAAATCGGCATGATCGTGTCTCCTCCTCGGTCCAACCCCGGACCCGCCCACATGTTCATTGCAGTAATGCACGCCAGCCCGGAATAAATGCTGCGTCGCAGCAACTTGCCCGTGAACGGTACGTTCTATCGATGCTCGGCCCTTCGGTCCCTCGGCCGAGGGAGTTTTCCATGAGATCCATTTCCAGCACGATCGCCCGCCTGGCGAAGCTCCGCGAGGCGCCCCGCCCTGACCGGGTGCGCGCGTCGGGCCGGCTGCGCGAACTTCGGGACTTCGGCTCCAATCCCGGGGCACTGGGCGCCCATTATTATGTTCCGCCAACCGTGCGGCAAGGCGCGCCTCTGGTCGTCGTCATGCACGGCTGCACTCAAAACGCTGTCGATTACGACATTGGTTCGGGCTGGTCCCAGCTCGCCGAGGAGCAAGGCTTCGCTTTGCTCTTTCCCGAGCAGCGGCGTACCAACAACTTCAACCTGTGCTTCAACTGGTACGAGCCTGCGCACATTCGGCGCGGGGCGGGTGAGCCGCTGTCGATTGCCCAGATGATCGACGCGATGGCGACGCGCCACGGCATCGATCGATCACGAGTCTTCGTCAACGGTCTGTCGGCTGGCGGCGCAATGACATCGGTCATGCTCGCAACCTATCCGGAACTGTTCGCCGGCGGCGCGATCATCGCGGGCCTACCATTTGGCTCGGCCGCCAGCGTGTCGCAGGCGCTTGATCGCATGCGGGGCAGCGGCAGTCCCGGCGACGCGCTGCTCGCAGCCGCGATCGCAAAGGCCTCTCCGCATGGTGGACCGTGGCCGACCGTCTCGATCTGGCATGGCACATCGGATCATGTCGTCGGAATTGCCAATGCCGACGCCATCCTCAAGCAATGGCAGGCGATGCATGGCGTGGCCGCGAACCCGGACCATTCCGACATCATCGATGGAGTCCCTCACCGCGTGTGGCAAGACGCGAACGGGCGCGTGGTGATCGAGGAATATCGCGTTCCGGGTATGGGGCATGGCACGCCGCTGGCAACGCGAGGCGATACGCCCTGCGGACAAAGCGGCCCGCACATGCTCGAGGTCGGCATCTCATCGACGCGCCGCCTGGCGACGTTTTGGAAGCTGCTGGACGCCGAACCGCGTTCGCGTCGCGCACCGCTACAGGCCGATCGCGGCGCTGAGAAATTGGCGGAGCCGGCGCCTTCCGGCGTTACGAAGGTTATCGAAGATGCGCTGCGTGCCGCCGGACTGGTGCGATAAGGACAGGGAAGCCGCCGTGACGGGTCTGAGGCTGCACGCTCTACCGCAGGAGCACGCGCGCGCCGGTTGACGATGGCGCGATGCCGCTTGGCTACGCGTGCTGGAAGCAGCCCGGAGCTCGTGTGTCACCAGCGTCACCGCAACTTTGGGAAGTGATGGGCCTGCGAGGGGCGTTGTGAGGCGGACCTGTACGGATGAGACAATCGCCCCGGCTACCGTCGATCCCGTCGTGCGGGGTAAGGCTTCAAGCCAGCCCCAGCCGTGCCGGAAACATTCTCACTGAAATGCCAGACGGTTTCGAAACTTCCCAATGACCGGCGTGTTGGACCGGCACGCGATCGATGCGCGTCGCGTCGAGACCCAACACGAAAGGCAAGCCCAATGGTCAATGCGAGTGACGCCCATACCGATGTTGTGCCGCTCGCCGGTCGGCGCGCCTTGATCACCGGTGGCACGACCGGGATCGGACGGGCGACCGCGGCGCTGCTGGCCAGCGAAGGCGTAGATGTCTTCATCTGCGGGCGAACGCCCGAGCATCTCGACGACGCGCTGGCGCGCATCCGTGAGGTCGGAAAGGGTAACGGCATCGCGCTCGACCTCGCCGAGGACGACGGCGTCGCGCGCTTCTTCGCGGCGGGCAACGCCTATTTCGGCGCAGCCGACATCGTCATTGCCAACGCCGCAGTCCCGGCCAGCGGCCTCACCGAAATGGGCAAGGATGAACTGGTCTACGCCGTCGCTGCCGACTTCACCGCCTATCTGCTCACCGCCCATGCCGCGCAGGAACTGCTTCGCGACAAGGGTGACATCGTCCTGATCGGCTCAATGAGCGCGCACATCCTCGGGCCAGGATCGACGGTCTATGCCGGGATCAAGGCTGGCATCGCTGGCTTCGCCGAGGCGTTGCGCAAGGAACTCGGGCCCCAGGGCATCAAGGTGTCGCTGGTAGAACCGGGCAAGACCGGCGCGGATTTCCAATATCCCGACATCCCGGCCGACAAACAGCGCGAGATGATCCACGACGAGACGATGCTGCGCGCCGAGGACATCGCGGTGGGGGTACACTATCTGCTCACCCAGCCGAGCCGCGCAGTGATCCAGCAGCTCACCATCGTCCCGCGCGCGCAACCAGCCGAATGAACTATGCTGTCGACAAGCTCGTCCTCGTTCCCGACGATATCGACCTGTCGCGCTCGCCGCTCGCCGGGCATCTGAACGTCGAGACCTATGTGCTGGGCGCCTTCAATCCCGGGCTGACCCGGCTCGCCAGCGGCAATCTGCTGATGATGGTGCGTGTCGCCGAAGCGCTGCGCCACCCGGTCAAGGACGGGAATGTCCATTCGATCCGCTGGGAAGCAGTCGAGGGCGATACCAAGGGCCGCTACGTGCTCGACGCCTGGCCGCTCGACTATGCCGACACCGCCGATCCGCGCAAATTCATGCTGCGGGGCGGCGGCTGGAAGATCATGGCGCTGACTTCCTTGTCCTGGCTGCTGCCGGTCGAACTAACACCCGACGGGCTCGAGGTGGTCGCGATCCATTACGATCGCGCGATTGCGCCGCAGGACAGCTTCCAATGCTATGGGGTCGAGGACGCGCGCATCAGCAAGGTTGGCGATCGCTATCTGATGACCACCTGCTCGGTCAGCCCCGAGCGCCATTCGACGACGCTCTACAGCTCGCCCGACGGCCTTGACTGGACCTTCGAGGACATCGTCCTCGATCACCAGAACAAGGACATGCTGATCTTCGAAGGGCTGATCCGCGGGCAATATTGGGCGCAGACCCGCCCGCTCGGCGATCTCTATTTCGCCTATCCGCCGGGCAGCGAATGGCGCGCCGGACCCTCGATCAACCTCGCGCTCTCACCCGACGGCTATTTCTGGAAACCCTATCGCAAGCCTGGCATCCGCCCGCACGCCGGCACCGTGGCGACGGCGCGGATGGGCGGCGGGACGCCGCCGATGCTGACCGAGCAGGGCTGGCTCAGCCTGTGGCACGGCGTCGAGCCTAAGGAGATTGTTGGCATCTATCGCACCTATTGGTCGATCCTCGACCGGGACGATCCGAGCACGGTGCTCGCCACCAACCACGCGCCGTTGCTCGAGGCCAATCCGGCGCTGACCCAGCCGATCGAACATCAGATGTATATCCGCGACGTGGTGTTCACCACCGGCATCGCCAATGGCGGCGACCATTATATCGTCGCCTCGGGCGAGGGCGATCTGGCGTGTCGCATCACCCATATTCCAAAGGGGGTATTCCACGCCTGAAAGGCTCGGCGAGAAATGTGCCAGCCCATGACAATCCTACTCGAAACGCCCGGAACCCTTACGATGAGCGAGAGTTCCGCTTGCCTGCACCTAAGGGAAATCGCCGATGGCCGCGACGCTGGAACTCGACAATCCCGATCTCGCCGGGGTGAGCCCGCTGACGCTGGCGCTGCGCGCCCAACTTGCCGGCAAGACCCTGGTCACGCATGCCAGCTTCACCTTTGGCGATCTCACCGGGGAGGTCTGCGAGGGCCGCGATTCGCTCTGGGCGATCCTGCGCAGGCCGGGCTTGGGCGGCCTCGCCTTGCGGTTGGCCTTCGCGCCCGGCGGGATCGACAAGGTGGCGATCCGGCGTCCCAAGGCGGGCGAGACGCTGCGCCTGTCGGTGGTCAGCGCAATCGGCGAGCATGTTGTGGTGATCCGCACCGACAGGATGGACCTGCAGCGGCTGCGCACCACGATCGCGCTCATTCCCGCCGTGCCGCTGCTGGTGCCCTATCTGCCGCGCGATCTTTACCCGCTGGACGCCCACGACGATCCCGCCGGCGCGGTCGGGGTGGTCGAGGCGGGGCAGCGCGGAGTCAATTCAGGGCTGCTCTATTTCCATATCGACGAGCCCGGCTTTGGCAGCGTGCTCTACTTCCAGAACCTCACAGCGATGAACGACTATTACCGCGCCACCGGAACCAAACCTGACGGCGCGGTGGGCGGCGAATGGCCCGAGCTCGGCTATCTGCCGCCGACCCCACCGCAAAGCGGCACTCCGCCGATCGATCCGCTCCCGGCCGGAAAGCCGGTGACGGTGTCCGACGCGATCCTGGTCTTCCGCGATTCCGCCGCAACCGAGGAGAGCGATTCGGCGCGTCGCTTCGTGCAGATGCTCGGCGCGGTCTACACCACGCTCGATCTGCCGCCGGTTGAGTTTCGCGACTGGGCCGAACGCTCGCAGCGCACCCTCGCAGACCTCGCGAACTCGCCCAAGGCGACGATCAAGCATTATGGGCATCGCTACGCGCATCCCTATACCGCCAGCGAATATCCCGACTCGATGGTCCAGATGGCATTGATCGCGCCGATGCACGATTATGCACGCTGGAGCGGCACCGATATTCCGCTGCTCGCCGAGTTCGAGGCGGGGCTTGGGAAATTCTACGATCCCAAGCTCAAGTCGATGCGGCGCTATCTCCCCAATGTCGGCGACGACAAGGACAAGAACGCGGTCGACAGCTGGTATCTCTATCATCCGCTGATGAATCTCGGCCGACTGGCGATCGCCGGCAACCAGACCGCGCGCAGTCTGTTCGAGCGCTCGATCGATTTCGGCATCAAGGCCGCGCATCATTTCAACTACAAATGGCCGATCCAGTACAAGGTCACCGATTTCAGCGTGATCACCGATGTCGCCGGCGCCGACGGCCAGGGCCAGACCGATGTCGGCGGTATGTATGCCTGGGTAATGCTTCAGGCCTATGAGCTTAGTCGCGAGGAGCGCTTTCTCCACGAGGCCCAGGCGGCGATCGACGCCGCCCGGGGCATGCGCTTTAGCCTCAATTACCAGGCCAACCTTACCGCCTGGGGCGCGGCGGCGTGCATGCGGCTGTGGCGCATCACCAATGTCGAACGCTACCGACTGCAAAGCTATGTCTATCTGGCCAGCTTCTTCCACAACAGCGCGATCTGGGAATCCGAGATCGACAATGCCCGCTACTACCGCAACTTCCTCGGCGTCACCTGCTTGCAGGACGCACCGTACATGGCGATCTACGAATGCTTCGACAGCTTTGCGGCGTTCGAATACTATCTGCGCGACAGCGGCCCCGAGCTCGAGCCAGCAGCGCGGATGCTGATCAGCGAATATTGCAAATATGCGCTCGACCGCGCCTGGTTCTATTATCCCGACGCGCTGCCTAAGCAGATGCTCGCCGACGATATCCGCAATGGGCATATCGACTGCGACCTGTCCTTCCCCCTCGAGGATCTCTATGTGGGCGGCGAGCCAGCGGGCCAGGTCGGACAGGAGATCTATGGCGCGGGCGCGGCCCTGGTTTTCGCTACGCGCAGCTTTCACATCGTCGATGACGCGCCCTTCCGCCTGTTCTGCGATCATTTCATCCTGTCGCACGAGCGCACCAACAGCCGCGCGCTGAGTATCAGCCTCGATGGCGGCGAGAATTGCACCGCGATGCTGTCACTCGTCCGCAATGGGCGCGCGGCGCTCCCATCTGTGACGGTACGAACCGCAGGCGGCGATGTGCTGCGGCCGCGGCATTCGAAAGCCGATCGCATCGACTATATCGTACCTGCGAGCGGGCGCTTGTTACTGGGGTGGGAATGACGGGGAGATAGTTTCGGGTCGGAAACGCCCATCCGACGGTCCGGCTCGCGAATCGCGTCAGTCCATCAAGCAGTGACAGCGCACAGTTCGCCGTCCTGTCGCAACAGCTAGACCTGGACCCGCGGAAGGTCGGCGCGTGGCCTGAAATAGAGTAATGGTCCCGCCATGGTGCCGATAAGATTAGCCCTGGCGGTAGTAGCGACCTTGATCTGCGAAACCGCCCGCTCCTCCGCGGTCCACGCTCAGGAACTCGCGGCGGCAACGGTCATCAATGGCCGATGCGAATATCCCGAACGCCTAGCACGATATCGGCACGAAACAGCCCTGGTACTGTGCGATACCGTCTCGATCCGGCGAGATAGGGAACATGCGACACTCGATTTCAGCAGGAGAGGCTAGGGCTCGATGATTCAGTTTGCCGGCGAGATGCCCGACCACCGAATGATAGTAAGCCGCGTGCGGGTCCGAAACGGCCGCCGGGTCGCGGCAACCGGAACCTGCGAAATCTTCCAGACCAAAGGGGAGCTGTCTACGCTGCGTTGCCTGGCCAGGAGCGGCACCCGGAGTTGGGCCGTCAACTTCCTCAAATCGCGTATCCGACCAGCCATGACCGCGCCTATTCGCCTTGGCGCCAGGGCCGAACGAACCGGGAGCTTCGGGTTCAACTGACCGGTTGCGGAACGTCTTGGGTTGGGACGGACTTGGCGGACACCGCGCGCAATTCATCGTTTGGCCGACAGCGGTGCGGAACGCTATTGAAGGCGTGCGGCGCGCCGTGATTCAACATTCGGGCAACCTTCACTAACGATGGCATTGCGCTCTCCCTCGAACCCGCAGCGCTAACGGGTAAATGACGGGACGGACTCATCGGGAATTTGGTTAACGGGTTGACCCGAGTCAGGGGTGGGGCGAGCCGTTGGCTAGCCCGGTGTTCCGGACGTAGTCGCAACGGACGGCGTAGTTGTCGGAGCGCTTTAATCCGCTTTCGCCGCGACGCGAGGGAGGCATCGATCGAGTGGAGTAGGCTGTACTCGCCCACCATCAAGCAAGGGTGAGGGCATGTCAGCAAGGCACCGTCAGGACCCTGGGCCTTTCTGCTATCCGCGCTGGACGATTCCCGTCCCAATCAGTTCGCCGTTCGCAATGCGTTCATATTGCTCGGCGAGCGTCAGATGCGACCAGCGAGCGGGCGTGTCCTTCGCATTCTGCGCCATTGTTCGCTCCTGCTGGGCGCGCCGGGAATAATATTCGGATCGGCTGCTCGCCTTCTCCTTTCCCCCGGTTCCCCGCGTCGGCATGAAAGCGAAACAACTCGGCGGCTGTCAAGGCGGAAAGCCATGGCTAATAGCCGAGCAACGCAGACACGCTTGCTTAGATGCTCGGACATTCTTCCAGAGCAGCCGGCACCATGCGCTCCCACACTGCGACATCGCCGACTTCGACCATTCAGTCGCTGGGCTCCCAAATCGTGCGGAGAACGGCCCAGGGCCGTTGTGATGTAATCTGGCCATAGATGAGCAACGGCTTCACCCGCCGAGACCATATTTCCCTCGCCGTTCCTGCTCAGCTGGTACGCCGCCTGGACGCGGGCGATGCACTCGACGAGGGTCGTGAGTGCGATGTCCATGATAATCTCCCGCTGTTTTCCGAGGCTAGGGTTTGAGTGTGCCGGACGATTTCGACGGCAGGCTCGATGACGCACAGTTCTTTTGCAGGTGCGCGACCGCATTGACCAATTGCAGCGCGGATGTGACCCGGGCGAATGTTGCTGCACAGCGCTGAGCGCTTTTCGCCAGTCAATCACCGTCTCTCCTGTTGCGACTTCGAGCGGCATAGCGAGCAAGTCCGCTGTTTGTTGGGAAGAGAAGCTGGCCCATTCGCAGTGGGCTCATCAGCGCCGAGTCGCGTTCCATATGAGTCGGATTGAACTTTTGGCCGGGAGGAGGATTCACGCAGGGAGTGAGGAGAAGCAAATGGCTGACGACAAGAATAACGTCGGTTCGCCTGATCGCGACCGCATCGCGATGGGTGAGGAACATGAGGTCCGTTACTGGACAGAGGCGCTTGGGGTTTCGAAGGAACGCCTCCAGGACGCGGTCGGTGCTGTGGGCAGCTCCGCCGACAAGGTGCGCGCATATCTGAAAGGGTAAGGGAATGCTCGACACAAGAAGACGGGAATAGGCTGATGAACCGGCATGAACGCCGGGCGGCATCGGCGAGCACAAAACGCCCCGCCAAACCCCAATGCGCATGTTGCGCCCCGCGTCCCTCCACGGGGATGACTTCGCAGGATCAGCTCAGCGCTGAAACGAGGAAGCGGGACGGTGTGCGCTTTTCGGATCTTCGCTGAAGAGGGCTCGATCGCGCACGGAGCAGCCGCGACCGTGCCAAGATGATTACCACTGCGGGTCGGATCGCAAGACGCTGCGACTGGGTGACCTCACCTAGCTGCAGTCGATTTCCGCCAGCACGCCCGGCCATTATCGTCTGCGTAGGGGAATTCCCAGGGACTCCCATGCGCGCTCAGCACCTGACTAAGTGCGCCTATAAGCGGGGACCTGGAGCACCTCAATCCACGGATTCTTGTAGCATCCTGCGACCCTATAGGACGAATCTGGATGAGAACGGTGGTAGGTACAGCGGGGTGGAGCATAGCGCGAGCTGATGCGGAGCGGTTCCCTTCGGAAGGCACCGCGCTCGAACGTTATTCCAAGGTCTTCGAGGGGGTTGAGATCAATTCATCCTTCCACCGCACGCACCGATCGTCCACCTGGGCCAAATGGGCGGAGTGCGTGCCTGCGCGGTTTCGCTTCGCGGTAAAAGTCCCCAAGACGATCACGCACCAGGCAAAGTTGATCGAGCCGGACGCCCTGATTTCGCTATTTGCCGAAGAAATTCGACCACTGGGGAAAAAGTTGGAACTGCTGCTGGTCCAACTGCCCCCCAGTCTTGCTTTCGATACGTCCGTCGCAGCCCGATTTTTCGAGAAGCTCCACACAGCAACCGATGGGAGAATCGTCTGCGAGCCCCGCCATCGAAGCTGGTTCGTGGAAAGCGCCGATAGGCTGCTCGCAGAATTGCGCGTCGCACGCGCGGCCGCCGAGCCGGCCCTGAGCGCCGTCGCGGCGCGACCAGGCGGCTGGCCTGAACTGGAATATTGGCGTCTCCATGGCTCGCCCGACATGTACCGTTCGTCCTACACGAGCGAAGCGATCGACTGCTATGCGCGCCAGATATCACAGGCCAGCGCTGCCGGACGACAAAGCTGGTGTATATTTGACAACACGGCTGCAGGCGCGGCCATCGCGAATGCGCTTTCGCTCGTCTCGATGCTGGGGCAGCGTGAGGGCGAGCGCGCAGGCTATGTCGGACGCCCGAAGTCCGCGCATCGTTCCCCGCGTCCGCGCGTTGTAGGCGACGTTCCGCGCACTCGGAGAGCGATCATGGATTCCTCGCACACAGACACCCAGCCCCGCCCCAATCTGTCCGCAGAGCCCGGTGAAAAGGACCTGGCGCCCAATAGCCGGACCGAGACTCAACCGAGGCCGAACATAACGACCGAGCATCAGCAAGAGGGCGACGCGCGCAGTCCGAGCGACACGCTCGATCGCGGCCAACGCAATGGCGACAGACCCTCGAACAGGGCCGATCAGGCGTGAGCGCCCTGCGAACGACGCGCCGGACGATCGAGGGATGAGCCTGGACCGCTGGCCGGCGCGCCTGTGGCTGGTTCGCCATGGCCAGAGCGCGGGCAATGTCGCCCGCGACGTGGCCATGGCCGACGGCCTGCACCGTATCCCGCTCGATACGCGGGACGTCGACGTGCCGCTTTCGGGGCTGGGCGAGGATCAGGCGCGAGCGCTGGGACGCTGGTTCGCGGCGCAGCCCGGCGAGGGCCGGCCGGACGTCATTCTCTCCAGCCCCTATCTGCGCGCAAGGGAGACGGCGCGGCTCTTTCGCGATGCCGGCGGCGCTGCTGCGGACGAGGCGATCTGCGCCGACGAGCGATTGCGCGAAAAGGAGTTCGGCATCCTCGACGGTCTCACCGTAGCCGGTATCCATGCCCAGGAGCCGCAACAGGCCGAGTTCCGTCGCCTGCTCGGGAAATTCTATCACCGACCACCGGGCGGCGAGAGCTGGTGCGACGTCATCTTTCGATTGCGCGCGCTGTTGGATACCGTTTCGCTCCACTATGCTGGCCGCAACGTCATGATCGTCGGCCATCAGGTGGTGGTGCTTTGCCTGCGCTATATCCTCGAGAATTTGAGCGAGGCCGAAATCCTGGCAATCGACAAGCAAGGCGATGTCGCGAATTGCTCGGTTACCGAATATGCGCACGACCCGGCGGCGGGCAAGGACGGCGGGCTGGTGCTCCTCCGCTACAACGTGACCGCGCCGATCGAGCAGGATGCGACTGCCGCGGTGACGCGAGCGCCGGACGCAATGGTGGGAGCGCGCGGATGATCGCGCTCGATGAAGACTGGATCGCCGATCATCCGCTTCCTCCGCCGGGAAGCGACACCGACAAAAACGATCGGGGTCGCGTGCTGGCAGTGGGCGGCTCGACGACCGTGCCCGGGGCGCTTCTGCTCACCGGGGAGGCGGCATTGCGCGCGGGGGCTGGCAAGGTTCAGCTCGCGACCGTGGCGCCCGTCGCGATAGGCCTCGGGCTGCGCTTCCCCGAAGCGGCGATTTATGCGCTCGACCAAAATTCGAACGGCGAACTGGCATCGATCAGTGCGTCGGAAATCGCTCGGCTGACCGAGGCTTGCGACGCACTTGTCCTCGGTCCGGGAACCGGACAGCACGCGGATAGCGTCGATATCCTGGCCGAGATCGTGCGGTCGGAAACGCAAGTCCCGCTGTTGCTCGACGCCGCCTTTCTGCGCGCGCTCCCTCCGGTCGCTCGCGAGGTCGCGGCGTACCGGGGTCCAAAAGTGCTGACGCCGCATCCGGGTGAAATGGCAACGCTGATGGACTGCGCTCCTGAGGATATCTGTTGCGAACTGGCCGAGGCGGCCGCGGCCCGCTTTGGTGCGACCGTGGTGCTCAAATCGGCACGGACATGGATCGCCACGCCGGGCCGGCAAAGCCTGCTTTACGATCACGGCAGTCCGGGATTGGCGACGGCGGGATCGGGCGATGTTCTGGCCGGCATCATCGGCGGTCTCCTCGCGCGCGACGTCGCTCCGCATGATGCTGCGGCTTGGGGCGTCTGGATTCATGGCGAGGCAGGCCGCAAGCTCACCGCCGATATCGGCCTCCTTGGCTTCCTCGCCCGCGACATCATCCCGCTGATTCCATCGATGCTCCGCTATTCTGCCGGTTCGCGCGGATGATCGCGCACCGATGGGGCAGCTAGCGAAGGTCGGCAAGTTGCGAGGGGCGCAGTGCGTGCTTCAACTGCTCGATACGGCAATGGTGCGGCGACTTGTCGGGACGCCACCGAATCAGGCCAGTGCCATGGCGAAACCGATCCCCGGTGACCTGATCGTAACTCACCTCGACGACCAGTTCGGGCCTGACCGGATGCCAATCGCTCGCTTTGCCGTCGTTCCATCGGCTAGGGCCGCCCGGTGCCTTGCCCGTGAACCCCGGCGGGGCGATCAACGTGTCGAGCCTCCCGGTTAGTTGGGCGCGATCCTGTCCGGCCAGCGCCGAGGTGAAGCCGACATGGTTGAGCAGGCCTGCGTCATCATAGAGCCCAAGTAAAAGCGATGCGACCATGGGGCCGTCCTTCGCCCGGCGGAAGCCGCCAACGACGCAGTCGGCAGTCCTGTGCTGTTTGACCTTGAGCATCGCGCGCGCGCCAGCCTGATAGAATTCGCCGAGCGGCTTGGCGATCACCCCGTCGAGCGCGCCGCCGCTCGCTGCCAGCCATGCATGGGCGTCAGCAAGGTCGAGCGACCGGGGCGACAATCGCAACGTCGCATTGCCCTCGCGTGCATGGAACCGCTCGATACAGATCCGCCGATCGGCAAGGGGACGATCGATCAGTTGGATACCCTCGAGTGCCAGGCAGTCAAAGAGCATGAGCTGGGCGGGCGTTTCAGCTGACAATCGGGTAATCCGGCTTTCGGCCGGATGAAGGCGGGCCTGCAGCGCGTCGAACGAAAGGACGCCGCCCACCGGCAGGATAACTTCGCCATCCAGAACATAATCGTCGCACACAGTGGCCTGCAGCGTCGCGACGATCTCGGGAAAATAGCGCGCGAGCGATTTGCCTGATTTCGATCGCAGGTCCACATGCCCGCCCAAACGCGAGGCGATGGCACGAAACCCGTCCCATTTGGGTTCGAACTGCCACCCCGGCGTGTCAGGCAAAGCACTGACGAGCTTGGCTTCCATTGGAACCGTTTCGGCGAGTGGATGCGGCTTGCCCGTCACGTGCGACGCCTGCGACTGGGCTTGTCGGACAACTCGATCCATACCGGCGCGTGGTCGCTGGTCTTCTCCCATCCGCGGACATGATGGTCGACCTGCGCATCGACCAGCCGATCGGTAAGCGCAGGGCTGAGCAGCAGATGGTCGATCCGGAGCCCGGCATTGCGCGCATAGGCGTTCCGGAAATAGTCCCAGAATGTATAGATAATCTCGTCGGGATGGATCGTCCGCAAGGCGTCGGTCCAGCCCTGCCCGGTCAATTCGAAAAAGCGCGCGCGAACCTCGGGCGCGAACAGAGCATCATCGTGCCAGCGTTCGGGTTTGTACACGTCCTGCTCGGTCGGCATCACGTTGAAGTCACCTGCAAGCAGCACGGGCAACTCGGACTCGAGCAGGCTTGCGGCATGTTCGATCAGCCGATCGAACCAGCGTAGTTTATACTCGAATTTCGGCCCTGGCCGCGGGTTGCCGTTCGGGAGGTAAAGGCCGCCGATGAGCACCCCGTTCACCGCCGCCTCGATGTAGCGGCTCTGCGTCTCATCGGGATCGTCCGGAAGCCCCCGGCGGGTCTCTTGAATATCGCCGACCCGGCTCAACATCGCGACGCCGTTCCAGCTCTTCTGGCCATGCCAGACCACATCATAGCCGAGATCGCGGATCGCTTTTTCGGGGAAATTCTCCTGCGCAGCCTTCAGTTCCTGAAGGACGACGACGTCTGCCTGGCGCTCTTCCAGCCAGCGCAGCAGCACGGGCAGGCGGCCATTGACGCCGTTTACATTGTAAGTGGCGATTTTCACCCCTGTTAGACGCGGGCGCGCGCTACTCGTTCCAAAATGGCGCGCACTCAAGTTGGGCATTCGTGCGGAGGAAGAAGGTCTCTTAAGCGCAGCGGGAAAAGATCGCACTATACCTTCGTCGCTCCTGCTCCAATCAAACATTGGACCTTTGGACAGTCGCGTCGATCACCTCCTTATCGGCGACAAAGGCCAGCGACGCCTCGCTCCATGCCAAGAGATTTGAGATCGCACGAAACGTTAACGGCATACGATTAGGCTGGCACGAAGAGGCCCCCCAATGTTCGCTAGTTCGAAACGTCTGTCGGAAGCCACTTATATCGCGATCGTGCGTTCGCTCTTTGCGACGCTCACGCCGACCGTCATCATGGCAATGGCTTTCCTGGGCGTCGGCACCCTTGTCGCGCTCGAAACCCGGGACCCGCTCCTCACACTGCTGATCGCGGGGGGCGCCGTGGCCGTCGTTGCGCGCCTTTACGTGCTGCTTCGCTATCGCCTGATCGCACTCGGTAACGCGTTCGATCTCTCCGCTGCGCGTCATGTCGAGCAGCTATTTGCCATCCCCTATCTCGCATTCGCTGCCATCTTCGGGGCGTTCAGCACACGAGCATTTCATGTCGCGGGCGCCGAATCGCACATGCTCGTGATCGGGCTGGTATTCGGCTATGCTGCGGGCGTTGCCGCAGGCATCTTTCTGCGCCCGTGGATAGCGCTTCCGAGCATCGCGATGGCGGTGATCCCGACCGGCGCGGCAGCCTTGATCACTTTGAAGCCGACATATGTCGCGGTTGGAGCATTACTGCTGTTGTTCCTCATGGGCGGCATCCACAGCATGTTGCGGAACTATCGCGTGGCCACCGCCGAGATCACCGCGCGCGCGGCGTTCGCTACCCTCGCGCGCGTCGATGCGCTCACTGGTCTTGAGAACCGCCTGTCGTTGCGCGAAGCTTACGACAGGGTCATGGACCGTGCTGGCCAAGACGGATTTCTGGTCGTGCATTGCCTCGACCTCGACCGCTTCAAGGCGGTCAATGACACCCATGGCCATCCGGTGGGGGACGCGCTGCTCAAGGCGGTATCCGACCGGCTGCGCCGCGTGCTGCGCGAAGGCGATGTCGCCGCGCGGATCGGTGGCGACGAGTTCGTACTCCTCCAGGCAGGAGCGCACCCCGGCGAAGCCGATCTACTTGCACGCCGCGTCGCCCGCACCGTCGCGGAGTCCTACTCGATCCTCGGCCATCAAATCTCGATCGGCACAAGCGTCGGCTACGCGATACATCCTCAGCACGGTCGCGATTTGGACGAACTCATCGCGCGCGCCGACGAAGCACTACTTCGGGCAAAGCGCACCGGCGGGGGCATCGCCGCCTATAAAAGCGATGCTCCTCGCGACGCGCAACGCCTGTCTGCCTAGGAGGCGCCAATGGCGTGCCGCTCAGGGTCCGCATATCCGCCAAGCTAACAGGCCGGCGCGATGAAACTGACAATCGCGGTCGGGCAACGGCAATCCGCCGAACGCGCTTCCACCGACCAATGGTCATTCCGGCTGCGCGCCTCTTGCGAACTTGACCGCAATAGGTAGGCTAGAACGTGCCGACAGCCGACTTCCGCGCAGTGAAGCTGAGTAAGAGAGGGCGCATTCAGACTGGCGGTCCGCCAGCGTTGCGGGCCGACAAAGCACACCAACCTACATGGGCATGTTTTCAAAGGCAGCGCGGATCTCGTACAGGGTCTTCGCTGCCCCGGGTGAGCCATCGGCCGTCCGGCGTGCGGTACTTCTCGCCAACCGTTGTGCGCATGATGAGGTTGCAGCCGGTCACAAACGCCATCTGCTCGACGGTGGATCCAGCCGCTGCCTGATCGGTATACTGCTTCTTGCGCTGGATATTGATGTTGTTGACGAGCGCCCGCAATTGGGGGGTCGGCGATCCCACGATACCCAAATAGCCGTCGGGCTGCTCACCAACCAGGCCTTGCTCGCGGGCCGCCTGATAGGCAGGGTCGCGCTGCGCCAACGCAGGAACCGACATCAAAATTGCCGCGATTGCGATGGAGAAGGGCAGCTTACGCATCAGAATATCCCCGGATTTTGCTGGATCAGTGTCTTCGCCTTATTGTCGAGACGATAGACGACCTCCTGCGTGATCGAGATGTTGAGGTTGATGACGATCGGCTTATCCGGCGCAGTAACGTTGATGCACCCGCCAGTCGCCATCATCGCGGCTCCCGCGAGTAGCAGCCTCATATTGGACACTGAAAAAGCGTCCCTCCAACATCTCCACCTCATTTCTGCTCCTCTCTTCGCACATCGCCGCTTTCGGACTGCTGAACGGGTTTCTCCTGCGGTTGCAGTCCCTCCGCCCCGCCCTCCGCTTCGAGCAAAGCGGGCAAATTGCGCTCGATCAGCCGGCTGGGCTCGTACCAGGATTGGACCGAGTCCAGCAGTTGCTGAAAGGGCGCGCTTATCCGAATGTCGAATATGAAGGGCAATCGCGCCAACCGACGGACCAGGAAGTTGGACTTGGCACCCTCACCCTGGCTGACTCCGGCGAAGCGGATCTCCGTCACCATGTTGCCGGCGAGCGACCCGTTCATATCGATCGAGAGGCTGCGATAATCGAGCGAGCGGAGCGCCTGGAACGCCATATTGCCCCAAAAGCCGAGGTCATGGCGGGTGACTTCGCCGATATAAGCGAGGGACCCGCCCCCTCGGGCAGTCAGTATGCCGCCTTCGATACGGCCGCCCTGCGCGTCGAAAATGATGGGGAGGGTCCCGTCGAACGTGCCGGTGGCGCTGATATTGCCGAACTCCATTTCCTTCAGGAACAGTGCCGCATCGGCCCCTACTACGCGAAAAGTCATCCGGCGCTCGCGGCTTTCGGAGAAATCCAGAAGCGTTGGTTCAAGGACCAGTTCGCCCCCGGCGAAGGGCCAGCGCGCGCTTTCGATCTGCACGCGCTGACTGTCCAGGATCTGGAAACGGAATTTTCCGTCGACGACGGGCACGCCGGGGTTGATCTCCGCCACCGTGCCGGTCTGGCCCGGCGCGGTGCGCATGCCGAGAAGGTCCGCGAATTGCAACTCGGTAGTGAGGCCACGTACCGGGCCGAAGGCGGCGGCGAGGTCCATGTCTCGGGTCGTGAAGGTGCCACTACTGGTGACGTCTGCATCGGACCAGGCGATCTTCCCCTCGCCGGAGACCGTGCCGTCAACATCGGCGATCAGGCCGAAGGTCAGCGGCGTGATGTTGTGGGGCTGGAGGCCCGCCTGGGCGAAGCGGAGGTCGCGCACGCCGATCACCGCAGAGCCGCGGCCCTCGTTCAGATCATGGTCGATCCGCACGTCTGCGATCCTGGCACCTCCCTCCAACATGTTCAGCGTTGCAGTTGCGGTGACAGTGTCGCTGACGACGCGGACTTCGGCGTCGGGGGTCGCGAGCGGATGGAAGCGCACCGGTTCGTTCGCATCGCGCACCTGGAGCGCACCGGTGAGCTTCAGCGTGTCACGATCGAGCGCCCAATCGCCCTCACCCCCCGAGAGCAATAGCGGCACCCCGCTCATCTGCGCCGAGAGGCCGGAAAAACGGCCCGCCCGGCTGTTCGCCAAGGTGCCCGAGAGCTGCGCCACGTCGAGCCGCGTTTCGCTGGTACCGACGAGCCGCAGGGCTGCACCGGCCAGTGAGAATCGCTGCTGGCCGATATCGAATCGCGCGTGATCCGCAGCGACGCTGAGGGCGCTTTCGCCGAGCGCGCCGGTGAAGCGAGGCTGGCGGATCTGGATGCCGCCGCCCAGACCGTTTCGATCTACCTGAACCATGGCCGAGCCAATCGGGCAGAGCGACAGGCTGTTGGGCGCAAGTATGACGCTTCCGATCGCCAGCCGCCGGAAGCTTGCCCGCGTGCAGGAGGGATTTACGAGCAACGACCCCGCTCGCCATCGCGCGCTGAGCGGAAGTATGAGCTGTTCCACTCGGCCCTGCGGCAGCGTGCCGGTGAAAATCGCCAGGGTACTTGCCTCGCCGTCCTCCCCGCGCAGCCGAAATGCGATGTCGGCGAGCGAAATCTGCGATCCGCCGACCGCATAGGGTTTGACGAACGCGCTGCCGCGGATTTCGCCCTGCCCCTGCGAAACCCGCATCACGGCTTCGGGGAGACCGCCGCCGCGCAACGCAAGCGTTCCTTCGGCCTGCAGAGGTGAAGCCCGTTTCCCGAATGCGGCGCGCGCGTCGCCATCGAACGTCAGGCGCGCGCCGCTTGCAGCGCTGAGAACGACCCGCGACAGCTTCAAAGCGCCCCGGCCATCGGAATAGGTCAAATGGAGGCCCCCCTGCGCGTCGAACGATCGCGCAGCGCCTGTCGCGGCTTGGGCCACCGCATTGACGATCGGTTGAAGTGGGCCGCTTTGCAGATCATTGCTGGCCTGCCGGAACCGCGCGAGGGTGGCGGGCGCCAGCGCGACCGACCGCGTTGCCACCTGGCCGCGAAATTCCAGCCCCGAGCTTCCCTGGACGTAACGCCCGTCAAGGGCAGCAGACTTCCCGCTGTTGCCGTGCACGTCGAAAGCACCGGATTCCAAAGCCAGGGTTCCGCTCGTCCCCGCACCTCCGCCATGGAAGGAGACGTTTCCGCGCAAGGCTGAGAAACGTAGCCCTGGCTGATCGAACCGCTCGCCTTGAAACCGCGCCTTTCCTTTCCATTGATCGAGCGACGCATTCAGCCGCGCTTGCGCTATGAGCCTGGGCGAAAGCACGCGGCCCTGAGCACAGCTGGCCGAATTTGCAGAGGCAGGTCCATCGATATCGGGCTGTCCTTTGCGGATGCGTAGCACAAGCTGCGCCCTTGGTTCCTCGATGGTGCATCCCGCCAGCGCAACACGGCGAGAGGCCAGCCCTAGCGAGCCGCGAAAACCGTCATTCAGCATCCCCTCGCCCGCGATAGCGAGCTGCACGGCGCCCGCTGGCGTATCGAGCGCGATCTGCGCGTCGGCTACGTCCACAATCAAGGCAGGCAGCGCGAACGGCTTTCCAGACGGGGGCGGGAGCAGACGATCAATCGTGCCGAGCGACAAAGTGCCGTTCACGAGTCTTCCCCGGAGGCGGACGCGTCCCGCGCGCACGGCAAGCACATCGGCTCGCCAAGGCGCGAGCGCAGTCTGGATCTCCACCCAATCCGCCACGAGATCGGGGCGGCGCGCGTCGCCAATGACCACATTCCTCAGACGCTGTCGCCAGGGCGACAACTGGCTGATCTCGTACCGCGCCGGGACGCCCAGACGAGTCAGTTCAGCATCAATGAAGTCGCGAGCGATAGTGCGCCGTTGAACCCAGGAAGCCGACAGGACGGCCAGCAGCAGGAGAAAAAGCGCGAGCAACAAACGCCCCCACCGTCGCGGGGGCCGCATCCGCTCCGGCTCATCAACGCGCTCTGCCGACTCTGTCATTCGACTCCACATCAAGCCCGCAAGGCTCCCGTCGGCGTGTTCGGTCGATAGCGATCGATAGACCTACTTTGCGCAGTATCCGTATGTCAAAGCAAGGCGCCAGTTCGGCCATTCGCAGGCGTGACTTGCAGCTGATGCTCGGATGCCGCACCTTCAAGGCCACGCCGGATTGCTCAACGCGTATCTCGTCTTGTGGTAGGCGCCCCGGAAGAAGCGAACGCTGGTGGTCCGCTCCTAGATGAAGGGATCGCCTGAATGAACGATGGCTATGGGAAGCGCCGGTGGGCACTCGGCGGGGTCGAGAACAGGGCGCGAAGCGGCCAGCACGGCGCAGCACACAGAACCTTTCGACGAGGACAGCTCGAATGATGCCCGCGCCGACGCGTGATTGAACGCATTGCTGCTTTATCTTACCGCATGAACAGTCTTTCGAAGGGAACCGAAGCAGTGCGTTCAGCTTTGATCGTGATTACTGCGGCGTCGTTGGCATCTTGCGGAAAACCCCAAGATGGGGCGGACCCGCAGCCTTCGGCCACGGCTGCAGCCGCTTCCCCCTCGCCCGCGTCGTCGATTTCTCAGGAACCTGATAGCGGGACAGGCATGGTCGAACGGTGGTCCCTGCAGCAGACCGGCCAAGGAGTTGTACTGGCGCTGCTGCGGGCAGACAGAAGCGCCGTTCTGCGCCTGTTCTGCCCCGGCGGAGAAGATCGGCTCCTCGTCAATGTTCCAGGCTTCCGGCCGATTGACAGCGAAGAACGACTTTCCTTTGGAAGTGCCGACGATGCTGCAGCACTCGTGGCCGATACCCGTGGCGATGCGCAGCGTGGCGGTGTAACGGGTACTGGGCGGGTGCCGGGAAATCTCGCGGCACTCATCGGCGGCCGTCTTTCAGCCAACTATGGCGCGCAATCGAGCGGACCCCATCCTGCGCCGCCGCCGACTCTGTCTCGCACCTTCGTTACTGCTTGCAGCAAGAAGCCAGTCGCATCGACCCAGCCCAGCCCCCAGGCAAAGGGGGCTGTGAGCGCCTGCTCCGTACAGAGCGGGAAGTCTATCCGCGTAGCACCCCGCCGTGCAGTTGGCACCGAACCCTTCTGGGCTGCACGGATCGACGGCCGCTGTGTCGTTTATTCCCACCCGGAGGATCAGAACGGCACGCGGATATGGACACGCTACGCCAACAGGCCGAACGGCGAGACCTGGTCGGGCACGTTGGATGGGCAACTGTTTGAGCTCAGGGCTCGGGCCGAACGGGGCTGTTCGGATGGAATGTCTGACAAGCGGTATCCGTTTGCGGTCGAGTTGAAGGTCCGGGGGGAACTACGCAAGGGCTGCGCCGAAGCCTCGTAATGCTCAACTTAGGGTCGGTTCAGCAAGTGCTGGTGATCTCCCTGAACGCATATCCTCGATGCCAAATTGGCAGGCATTCAGCAACGCTTGGGCGATGGCCGCTTTCGGGATTGCCCCAAGCGCACGCGACGACCGTAGATTGGGGCGAGAAGCGGACCCAAACGCGTCATCGACCGATGCCGCGCCCACGTCCGAAATCGATCCCGTGATTGAATGCCAGCTCGGCACCCAGCCGGCGGCCGGTCTCAATCGAGATCCCCAACTGAGCCTTTCGACTCGCAAGGACGGATTCCATTTGCGGGTCGCGCTCAAGGCTTCGGGCCATCTCGGCCATAGCGTTCTGCGCGGACTTACGGCCCCCGTAATCTCCCGTCACATAGGCGCGCTGGGCCTGAGCGGTGAGCGTCTTCCATCGCTCGACGAACTGGTCAGCGCGTCGGGCGGGGCTCGTGCGCAGCTCGGCTTCAAGCTGCATTGCTTGGTTGGTTCGCCTGAAGTCACCGCCCGCCGCTTCGCGGGCAAGCCCCCGGTCCTTCTTGTACGCGTTCTCAAGATCGACCGACGCGTGCTCGGTGATCGCATTCAGGTCCTTGCGCGCTGCGCGGATTTCGTTCGCCTGCTCGGGGCTCGCGGCGTCGCCTTTGTCGAAGCTCTCAAAGATGCTGACCACCGCGCGGGCGTGCCGTTGGACGATGTTCCTTCGCGTCTGCCGCGCTTCGTCTTCAGTGGGCCTGGCAGGTTCGACGGGCCGTTGGACCGGAAGCCGTAATCCGTCGAACATGCCGCGCACCTTCTCGGGCATCTTGCGTGCCAGCTCGGCAATGCGTCGGCGGAAGGCGATACCGCGCCGCTCGGCGAATTGCCGCTCCGGTTCCCGAGCATAGTCGCTCGCCATATCCTTGGCGCGTTCGCGCGAAAGTATGCGAACAAGCCTGCCGTGATCGGCAAAGTCATCCTGCCCATGGTGCAGATCGACGCGGTCGCGATGGCGCGACAGCGCAACGTAGGCCGAGTGGCTATCCATGCCCGGTGTCGCGAGCACATGGGTACGATCGACTGTCATCCCCTGTGCCTTGTGGATCGTAGCGGCGTAGCCGTGGTCGATGCTCGCATAGTCCTTGATATCAAACGCGATCGACCGGCCATCATCGAGTTGCACCGCCATGCGAACCTGGCTCGTGCTTTCCACCGTGCCGAGCGTTCCATTCTTCACGCCGAGGTCGCGCTCGTTCCGCAGGAACATGATGCGGTCGCCGGCTGCAAACTCGCGTGCCCCTCGCTCGGTCGCGATCGTCACATCGTCGCCAAGGGCGCCTGCGGTGCGCAGCCGATCGCGCGCAGTGGTGTTGAGCGCCTGCACCTCGTCACGCGTATGGGCAAGGATGATGCGCGAAGCGTCAGGTTTGGCGATCCGGTCTCGATCCCAACGGTCGATCAGCGCACCGCGCGCCCCGTCTCGCGTCGCGGCGGCGTGCGCGGCGTCATGGTCCTGATAGGCCTTGATCGCCTCGCCGGTTTGGCCGGTCGCGAGGTGCCGTGTTGCGTCGCGCTGCCAGTCCTCGCGCTGGCGGCGGATCTGGGTGATCTCGACGCTGCCGTGCCGCTCTGCGGTCGCGCGGAACGCCGCGCCCGCCTCAATCGCCTGAAGCTGTTCGGGGTCGCCGACCAGTACGACCTTTGCACCGCGTTTCTCAGCCTCAGTCAGTACGCGCTCCATCTGGCGCGTGCCGATCATCCCGGCTTCGTCGACCACCAGCACATCGCGGCTGGTAAGCAGCTCGCGATCCTGCGCCCATTGATGCTCTAAGCTCGCAATCGTTCGCGATGCGATACCGGAGCCGCTCTCAAGGTTCTCGGCGGCGATGCCGGACAGCGCGATGCCTTGCACCGAATAGCCCGCGCTCTCCCAAGCCTCGCGCGCTACCCCGAGCATCGCTGACTTGCCCGTGCCCGCGTACCCAACGACGACCCCCAACCCCTTCGCATCGGTGACGTGTTCGAACGCGCTGCGCTGCTCGGGCGAGAGGAACATGCCGCGCGCCGCCGCACGTGCCTGCGCAAGATCGCGATGGCGCTCCGCGACGGCGTACCGGTCGCGATTGGCCAGGGCTTCGGTCGCGCGCTCCAGCCGCCGCTCGATCTCGATCATATCGCGGCTGGTAAACCGGTCGTCGCCACGCCCGTCTTTACCGAGCGCGACGAGCTCTGGCGCGCCGCGCACCGCCGCCATCACGCGGTCGAACTGGTCCTTCCCGTCGCTATGCCGATGCGCGAAAATGGCGAGGTCACGCGTCGTGAAGGTTGCCTGGGTGCGCGTGATCGCGTCGAGCGCCAGGCTCGGGGTGGCGATGATCTTGTCCCCATTGGAGCGGGCGATTTCGAGGTGCTCGGCGGCGCGCTCGGACTCGAGGCCCTGTGCCGCCATGCGAGATGCAGCCGGGCCGATCTTGTGCTGCGGTTCAAGGTCGATCCCCTGCGCCTCCAAGGATCGGTGATCGATCCGCGCGTCGATATCCAGTTGGGCAAGCCGCTCGTTGACGTGCTCACTCCAACGCTCGCGCCATTTCTCGAGAAGGTCGGTGCGGTTCCAATCGCGGTTCTTCTTGCCGAACCCGTCCTCGCCAACCCCGCGCATCGTGAGCATCACATGCGCGTGCGGCTTGGCGAGGCCGTCGGCACCGATATCCCAATGCACGTTGAGATCGGCGATCATCCCGCGCGCGACGAACTCCTCGCGCACAAAGTCCCGGGCGAGCTCGATGCCCTGTTCCTTGGTCATCTCGCGGGGAATCGCGAACTCGATCTCGCGGGCAAGCTGCGCGTCCTTTCTCAGCTCGGCGGCCTCGACAGCGTTCCAAAGCTCTTCGCGTCCGAGAGATGCTCGGGCGCGCCGTCCGGCAGCATCACTTCCGAGTGTACGACCCCCGTCTTGTTCGAGAAGTCATGATGCCGGTCGAGCCGCTGGTCGTGCAGCCGCGACGCCGAGCGATAGGCGGCGGACGCCAGTGCGGATGAACCAGCGGCGCGCGAGATGACTTTGGCCGAGAAATGGTAGATCGCCATGACGGCAAACCACATACACTAAACAAGCGACGTTGGCACAACGTATAAGCGCGCCCTCGAAAGAATTCATCTTTCTCGGGAAATAGTTGTCCCAAGATATTTCACGAAGTTTGCGCTGATCGACGCAGTACCTAACTGACGCCTTCCACAATAACAATTGAGGAAGGTGTCATGCGTAAACCTCGCGACTATGATTCGGAACTTAAGGCGCTCGACGAGAAGGCAAGGATGCTGAAGGAGCGCCGGCTGCGCCAGCTCGGCGAGCTTGTCGTCGCGACCGGCGCGGACAGCTTGCGGGTCGAGCAACTGGCAGGCGTTCTGCTCGCCGCGGTCGAGGCCAATGATGCGGCGACAAAGGAGGGCTGGCGCAAGCGCGGCGCGGTCTTTTTTCAAGGATCGCGCAAGGCTCGCGGACGCGCTGGCCGCGACGCGCGCAGCGCTTCGGCGAACCACGGCGATGCGCAATCGACACAGCGCCAGGATCGCGCGTGACGACAAACGGGATTGGGTCGTGAAGCGCCGCGAGCGAACGCGCCAGCTGATCGAACTTGGCGGCCTCATCGCCAAGGCCGGGCTGATCGAGCTTACTGATGACGATCGCGCGGTGATCTTTGGGATACTGGTCGATGCCGCCTCCAGGTTGCGCGGCGAGGATCGGGACAAGGCGCTCCTGCTTTGGTGGCGGCGCGGGAAGCGGGCATTCGAGGCACTTGCCCCGGAGCGCGAACCCCGCGCATAGCCCGCCGATGACTGAAGACCTCGAAATGACGATCCTCGCCTTTCTCAAGCGCGCACCGGAGTGGGTCCGCCGCGACCTGACAGCGAAGGATCAAAGCGCCCGCACACAGGCGGAAGAAGCGTTCGCCGCGATGCTCGCCGATGCGCTGCGGAGATCTGACCTGAACTCCCGCGGCGCTGGTTTGACATCGGTGGAGCAAAGTCGCACGCACGCTCGAATACATCCAAAATGGAGCAAAGCATGACCGAAGAGAACGCCCCCAATCTCGTCGAGCTTGCAACCGAACTCACGATCGCCTGGCTCGGCAATCCAAACAACCGCGCAACGGCGGACGAAGTGCCGGCATTCCTGCAAAAGATGCATGCAACAGTCAGCGAATTGTCAGGCGGCGCTGCGGTCGCAGAAGGTGAAGAGACTGTCTCCGAAGAGCACACGCCAGCGGTCACGGTGCGCAAGTCCCTAGCGTCGAAGGATCACATCATTTCGATGATCGACGGCAAGCCCTACAAGACACTGCGTCGGCATCTCTCGACGCATGGGTTAACGCCGGAAGAGTTCGCGCGCGCTATAATCTCAAGCCCGATTATCCGATGGTTGCCGAGAGCTATTCGGAGCAGCGCCGCGCTATGGCGAAGAAGATCGGACTGGGCAGCAAGGGGCGCGCTGCGAAGGCCGCAACTCCGGCCCCGGCGCCTGCGCCTGCGCCTAAGCGGACTCCGCGCAGCACCAAATCGGCCTGAACTCCGCGAGCGCCGCGCGATCAGTCGCGCGGGGCGAGCCGCCGTGCACAGACGTCGCGAACAGTCTTCTGCAAAAGCTCTACGCGCTCGGCGAGCCAGTCCAGTTCTTCCGGCGTGATCTTGTAATGCGGCGAGTATCGCGCGTTCACATAAGCCTGCTGAAGCAGCTCGAAACAGCGCCGCGCGTACTTCGTGTCGCGCGGCCAGACTGCGATTAGCCCGTGAACCAGCGGCTCCGCTTGCGCGCGCAGAAAGTTCAGCTTGTGCGACTTCGGGCTGTAGAGCGTCAGGGTCAGCAGCAAGCAATGATATGCTCGCTCCGCAGCTTGATGCATAGCATCGCGCGGCACACCATTTTCAATGCTAGTGCGTGCGAGGCTCAACCCGTGGACAGATAAGGGGAACCAGTAGTCGAAGCTTTTCTGCGCTTCCGCTCGCGCGGCTTCTTCGGTCAGCGGCTGCGGCTCGGCAAACGGGTAGCCGTCGACCTCATAGAGGGCGATTCCCTGCTGGATGGCATCGATGAAGAATGGGCGACCACGCATCAGCTGGTCGTTCACGTCTGAAAGGCTGTGAACGATGAACGCGACCGGCGCGCTGATCCGCTTGGAGATCGTCACCTCGCGAACGAAATGGTCGTCCGCCTTGGCCCAATATTCCACCGGGTCGGTAAGCCGGTCGTCGCTGACCACGACCAGAATATCATAGTCCGAATAATAGCCCCCGACCGGGTCCTCGACCCAGTCACCGCGTGCATAGGAGCCGTAGAGGATCACCTTGAGGATGCGCCCCTGCTTCTTCCACTTCTGCGTGGCGAGCGCGGTTGCGTCCTCGAACTCGGCAAACAGAATCTGCACGATGCGTTCGAGATCGCGGCGCTTGCGGTCCGGGAGATGATCGAGGTCGGTCCTCATAGTTCCTTCCTAGCGAGCGAGCGCCGATGCGCAAACATGGACGCTCGACAGAATTACCGGGAATTCCACCAGCGCCGGGGTCGGCGGGCCATGCGGCGAGCAATGCTCACGAGCGCCTTCGCAATCTCCCGCTCGACTTGCCCGGCAGTAAGGCCGGTGCGCTCGGCAATCTCGACATAGCTCAGGTTGTCGAGCCGGGCGGCGAGGAAGATTTCGCGCTGCAACCGCGGCAGCTTGCGAACGGCCCGTTCCATGCGCTTGAGGGTCACCGGGTCAGGATCATCAGTCATGATGCCCTCCCGCAAAAGAGGGGGAAGTCTGGCGGCGCGGTGGCCGCCAGACAGTCAGGCTGCGCGACGCAGCGGCTCGGGTTCGGGGGATCCTGCCAGTTCGGCGACCTTGGCCGCCCGGCTGACGGTCGCGACCCCGCCGCGCTCGGTGTAGGCAGCTGGCGGAAACGCCATCCACTTGGGCACCCAGCCTGCCACCTTGGCGCGTCCGTTCTCCCCGGTGAGGCAATCGCGCACGATCTTGCGCTTGACCTTGCCGGTCGCGGCCTCGTTAGCATCGGCGACGCTCTCGCCCGCCACGTCTGCCAGCACATGGTGCAGCACCTCGCGGTCGCGGATCATGTCGAGCAATGCGTCGTCGCCCTGCCAGACCTTGGCCATGTCGGTGCCGAGCATCGGACCCAGCAATTCGATCAGCGCGCTGCCCGCCTCGAGGTTCTCGCCCATGACGATCGCGAGCAATGTCCATCACCGCAGGATCGGGAAGCGCGATCAGCTTGACGAACAGACCCGCCACGCCATGCGCGCCGTCATAGCCGCCCGTCACGGTCGGCGTCTCGGGATCGAACCCGAGTAACGCCAGCACCGCACGCCGCTTCTCGTCGAACGCAGCTTCCGATGCGCTGTTCTCCACGCTCTCGGCAATCGCATCGGTTGCGGCACGCTGCGTCTCGATCCGGACATTCCACAAGGCCGAACCCGCGATGACGTGCGCCACCATCAGCCGCAGCGCCAGCGATGGACGGCTGGCAAGGTCCGCGCGCACCGCCGCATGCCGGTGCAAGTCGATATAGTTCTGAAGCGGCGCGCTGACCTCGGGCCGAACCGGCTTCTCGACCGCCTCGCCGCGCTCCAGCTTTCGCGCTTCCTTGGTTGTGACATAGCCTTCGTGGAAGGTGACATCGCCGCGATGGCCGATGCTGATGAACACCTTGCCGCCCTGTTTCTTGGACCGGCGCTCATGCTCCCAACTATGGAAATAGTCGCCGCGCTCCAGCACAACGACCTCGCTCCACCCCGCCTCGCGATACGCTTCGACCCGCGCCGCAATCGCCGTCTCCTGCGCCGTCCAGAACGCCTCGACGCTCGCGAAATAGCGCTCGTCGCCGAACAGGTCGGACACGATCTCGCCCTTGTAGTCGGCAAGGTCGAACAGCGCCGCATCGCACAGGATCGATGTTCCCCCGAACAGCCAAGCCTTCAGCTGCTGCCCGACCGGCGCGCGCTGCTCCGGGTCATCGACCATCGCCAGCCAATCACGCTGCTGCGCCTTGCTGGCAAGGGTGAGGTGGCGCACCGTCACCGCGTCGATCTGCTCGTGCCGATAAAGATTGCGGATACGGGGCAAGAGGTTGCCCAGCGCAAGCGTACGCTTCACCTGCAACTCGGTAAGCCCGAACGTCAGCGCGATATCCTCGGGGCTGCGGCCTTCGCGGATCAGCCGGGTGAACGTCTCCCACCGCGTCACCTCGTCGGGATCCAGCCGCGCGATGTTCTCGATCAGCGAGGCCTCGAGCGCCGCCGCATCGTCTCCGGCCTGCATGATCGCGCATGGCAGGGCGTCGCTCCCACCGCCCTCCTCCGCCACGACAAGCGCAGCATGAAAGCGCCGCTTCCCTGCGACGATCTCATAGCTGTCGGGCGATCCGTTCTGCCGAACGATCAGCGGGACCAGCACCCCGCGCGCCCGCACAGACGGCAGGATGTTGGTGAGGTCAGGCACCTTCTTCACGCCCCGCATATTGGCGGTCGAGACGGACAAGTTGGCGAGGTCGATATGCTTGAGTTCCATGTCACTGCTCCTTCTTCCTGAACCGCACCGGCCCCGGCGAAGGGGGGTGGGCGGCAAGGAGCGGACTGGCAGTCCCGCCGAACAGAGGCGGGCTGCACCCCCGGGGTCCCCATTGCGCTAGCGCAATGGGGTGGGTTCCAGGGCCGTAACACCGTGAAGGACCGGCAACGCCGGTTGCAGCCCGCCGCGGCGGGACTAGAAGGCAGCGACGCCCACCCCCCTTGGCCGCGGCCGAGACCAACAACGCCAGCGCAACGCGCTGACCGCAGCATCTTCAAGGGCTGCGCGCTTGCCGCTCCGCCCGGAGCCCACCAACACGCACTCTCGAAGCCGGACGGCCGTCGTGGCGGCGTGCGCGCGCAGCTGTGCGCCAGCCGTCGCCGCGCCCCCCGGCCGGATCGAGCGTGCCACGCGGAAAACAAAAGGCACTGCGGACCCTGGCGGCTTCGCAGAAGTCCGCCAGCGCACGCCCATCATCAATCGCGTTCCGCTGCCGGGTCGCGCCCGGCCCGCGTCATGCGATCGTTACCCGAATGGGCCGAGACGCCGCAGAGCGACTCGGCGACGCGCCAGCGGCGTAGAGCGCGGTCACGCGATGCGTGAGACGCCCTGAGACTTCACCCCTTGAGCAACCCACCTACACCAGAGCTACGTATGTGCGCGCTTGCCCCGCACAGTACCCTCCTGACACCAGAGAGGCCCTTTTCAGCGCGAAAGATTTCCGCCCAAATTAGCTCCCGGGGGCACCAGTCACGCACGCAATGCAAGGAATAGCAATGCACACCGAAACCCCAGACCAAATTCTCCGCATCAACACCGTCCTCGCTCGTACCGGGCTCAGCCGTTCGACGATGTACCGGAAAATGCAGAACGGCACGTTCCCGCGGAACATTCAGATCAGCACACGCTGCGCCGGCTGGCGCGAGTCAGCAATAGCCGAGTGGTTGAAGAATCCGATGCTTTACAGCTGCGATGATCCAAAATGACTTTCGGGGCCTTTGCGCGCCAATAGATGTCGTCAGCGTTCCTTGTATCATTACACGATCTTCCGGTCGCTCACTTGATGAAAACTTAGCGACCTATATACCTGCTTGACCCAATCTGATTTGGGTGTCACAAGGGGGTATGGAAACGATCGCCCCTAAGAAGCAGCAGTTCGAAACGCTGATCCAGATGATGTCGGCCTTCCCCGACGAGCAAACGGCGATCGACCATTTCACCGCGATCCGTTGGAAGAAGGGCGCGTTCTGCCCCACCTGCGGCAGCACCAAGGTTTACCACTTTGCCGACCGACGCACCCACAAGTGCGGCGATTGTCGTAAGCGCTTCTCTATCAAGGTCGGCACAATCTTCGAGGACAGCAAGATCGGCCTGCGCCAGTGGATGATGGCTATTTGGCTGATCACTTCGCACAAGAAGGGCATCGCCAGCACGCAGCTCGCTAAGGATATCGGCGTCACGCAAAAGACGGCGTGGTTCATGCTGCATCGCCTTCGCTACGCCGCGCAGACCAAGTCGTTCAATCGGCCCCTCGAGGGTGAGGTTGAGGCCGACGAAACGTTCATTGGCGGCAAGGAGAAGAATAAGCACGCGTGGCAGCGCACCGGTGGCAAGCAGGGCGGCGCAGGCAAGGTTGTCGTCATGGGCATCCTAGAGCGTGGCGGCGAGCTTGTGACGGGCACGATGCGCAATCTGCGCGCCGTCAACTTGCAGGGCGCAATCGCCAGCGTCGTCGCTCCCGGCGCCAATATCATGACCGACGAGCATGTTGGCTTCGTGGGCCTTCAAGGCCGCTACAATCACCACACGGTGAACTATAGCGCCGGGCAGTATGTGAAGGATTATTACAACCACACGAACGGCATTGAGAGCGTGGGGGCGCTCTTCAAGCGCCAGATCATCGGCACCCACCATTACCTCTCGCCGAAGCACCTAAGCCATTATCTCGGCGAGATGACGTGGCGCTTCAATCTCCGCAGCATCGGTGAGGGGGATCGGGTAAACGCCTTGCTCGATCAGACCTCCGGTCGCCTGACTTACAAGGATCTGATCGCGTGAACGCTCCCAAAGACGATCCGGTGAAGTTCGATTTTGACTTCGATGAGGCCATGCAGCGGGTCGCGCAGACCAATCCCGGCGAGGTTACGGCGCTTGCGACAAGCAACCTATCGGACGACACGATCGACACGCTTTTGGACGCCTTTGAAGCTGCCGCGCGCAAGACTGAGAATGGACACGAGTTTTGGACATCCCGCGACCTCTCGCGGCTTCTGGGATATTCGGACTATCGAAACTTCCTGACGATCGTTGAGAAGGCCAAGGCCGCATGCCGAACGATGCGGCTCGATCCTCAGGATCATTTTGTTGACGTCACCGACATGATCGAGATCGGGAAAGGCGGTCGCCGGGAGGTCGATAACATCCACCTCGACCGCTATGCTTGCTATCTGATCGCGCAGAACGGCGACCCCCGGAAACGCCAGATCGGCTTCGCTCAGAACTACTTCGCTATCCAGGCACGTCGGCAGGAGCTGGCGGACCAGCACGGCGTCGATTTTGACACCCTGTCCGAGAACCAGAAGCGGCTCTATCTGCGGAACCAAGTGGTAGCGGAAAACAAGCGGCTCATGAGCGCGGCGAAGGCCTCCGGCGTTCACTCAGGCGCGGACTTCGGCAAGTTTAATAACAGGGGCTATCAGGGCCTTTACGGCGGACGCGGGAAGGAAGAGATTCAGCAGTATAAAGGCTTGCCTACCAAGGCCAACATTCTGGATCACATGGGCAGCACGGAGCTGGCCGCGAACCTGTTCCGCATCACCCAAACTGAGGAGAAGCTGCGGAGCCGGAATATCCAAGGCAAGGAAGCCGCCTGCGACGCGCACTATGAAGTCGGCGTGAAGGTGCGGCAGACAATGCGCGACCTCAGCGGCATCATGCCGGAAGATTTGCCCGTTGCTGACGACGTGAAGCGGATCGCGCGTGAAGAGCGGAAGCAGCAACGCATGCGCGCCATCCCCGCGCAGAAGCGCATTGAGGAACCATTGGCTGGACCGAAGGCGACCGATCCAGTGGAAATCGACCTTCGCGCCGACCTCTGGAAATACGCCCTTCTCATTATGTCGGTTCGTCCGGATGGTGAGATTAGCACGTCCGATATGATCGCCGAGATGCCCGGATATGTGCACCTTTCGGAAGAGCATACAGCGGCAAATGCTAGCCGGAAGGACTCGAAGTTCTCTCAGCTTGTTCGCAACCTCAAATCGCACAAAACCTCGAAGTCGAACTTCATCTATCAGGGCTTCGCGCAGGACGTGCCCGGCGGATTCAAGATCACCCGCAAGGGGCTCGATTTCGTCCGCGAATACTTCAAGAACTAGGCGTAGACGATGACGGCAGATGAACTAGATGCCCTTTGCGCCATTATCATAGAGATTCTGCGAGACGATCAGGGCGTGCGTAGAGCGGTCACTCGTTCCTCAGAAATCTGCAATCAGCTTGGCGTGTGCGACTCTGACTTGGATGACGTGATGTTGGCGGCGATCCCGCGCGTTGGGCGGCGACCACTGATGATAGGCGAGCCCCGCGCGGACGAAGTGAATTACGATCCTGACCTAACAGTCGAAGGGCTAGCGAAGTTCATCCTAGATTACTGCCCGCCAGCGTAGTGGGTCAGTCACGTATATAGGTCCCTTGGCAAGAACGTAGATCCACACCGCATCGGCGGCTGCGACTTCGATCGAGAGAGTTTCGCGCGACGGGTCGCCCACCGTGGACTACTCGTCGCGCAGACACCCTGCAGTGATCACAAAGAACAAATCACTGGCGCAACGCATCAAAATTGCCCGCCCCGTCGTTGTTGTGACGCGACAGATATACGACATCGGGTTGCCCACCCCATAGCCGTGCCTCGAAACCATCAAAAGCAAATGTACGAGCGTTCGCGAACTTCGCCCCGAAGCTACCGGCTGCTTCGGCAAGGCGATCAGCATCCGAAATCGCACTCACCGTCTGCGCGCTCGCGTCGGGCAATTGCATCTGCACTTCGGTCGATTCGAAAGCCGTCGTCGCTTGGGCCATGGACCCGCCTCCCTGAGCAAGCCCCAAGATATCTGCGTCCGACCATACCGTACCATCTGCAAACAAGATCTGATTGATGCCATTGTTGGCAATGTTCATATATTTGATTGTGACACTGTCACTACTGTTCAAAAATTCGATTGTTATGTCAAAGCCACTGGCGTCGGTGCCAACGACTACATCTTCAGGGGCAATTTCTGCAGTGAACTGCAGTGTATTGAAGTTACTTGGGCTTCTCCAATCTTCAATGATGTCTTGTCCGCCTCCCAGAGAAAAGAGGTAAGTATCGTTTCCGGCCTCCCCCCAAAGTGAGTCATTCCCGGCACCACCAATAAGCACATCATTGCCAGCCCGGCCAATTAACTGATCACTACCAAGACCCCCGTCAATTATTTGACCATTTTCGTCGCCGTAAAATACGTCATCCCCTCCATTACGCTCCATCGATTTGGCCAGCAAATCGGCATGAGACCAGATTGTTCCATCCTCAAAGCGCACCAACTCAATCCGCCATTCGTTGAACGGCAACGAATTGCGTAGCGTGATGATGTCGCTGGTCCCAGCGAATTCAAGAACGAAACCTGAGCCATTAAATTCCTGCGTGACAGTCACGTCACCCGGCGTAATCCCTACATCCAGCAGGAGCGTATCGGTACCGCCGCTGCCTCCGCTGCCGTCGCCATAATCGTCAATGATGTCGCTACCTTCTCCCGGCGCGATCCGGTAGATGTCGTCGTCTGCACCGCCAGTCAGCATGTCGTCACCGTCGCCACCGATGAGCGTATCGGCACCAATTTGACCGAGCAGTAAATCGGCCCCGATTCCACCCACCAGGGTGTCGGCACCTCCTGAGCCTTCGAGGCGGTCGTTGCCTTCGAAGCCGTACAGCGTTTCTGAGCGCGCTGTGCCTACAATCGTGTCGTCGACCAAAGACCCGAGGGGGGGCAAACCGCTGACCATGATCGTGGCACCATCTCCGGCAAAGTGAAGCACTTCGACTCCGGACAGGACATCATAACCTTCGTCGCCCAGAGTATCCCAAACCTCGACCGATCCGTCGGGAGCGAGGGCGATTCCGAAGTCAGTTGAAGCGCCGAAATAATACGCCGCATCGATTCCGTCACCGCCGTCGATACGATCAGACCCGACTCCGCCGGCGAGAATGTCGTCGCCGCCGCGAGAATCGATGATGTCGTCGCCGGCAAGGCCACCAATGATATCATCGCCTTGCGAGCCGTAGATGTGGTCCGCACCCGCCGTCGGAATTTGGGAAAATGCAGCAGCCAGTATCTGCGATCGGCTGAGTAGACTGCCATCTGCGAAGCGAAACTGATCAATTTGGCGGTTGCCCGAGTCCAGCAGGCGATCAAGCGTAATCGAACCCGCATCGCCTTCGATCCAAACCTTGATCCCCCAGCCGTCGGGCGTTCCACTGTAACGAAGGCTATCGACAGTGATGCCCGGTCCAAATTCAAGCGTGTCGCTCCCATCCGACGCGCTGCCACCGGTAATCACGTCGTCGCCATCGCCAAGGTTCCAGAAATAAGTGTCATCGCCAGAACCTTCGACGATCGTGTCGGTCCCCGCGCCCCCAGTGACCCGATCATTGCCTCCTCCCGCAATGATCACGTCGTCACCCGCCCAGCCTTCGATTTGATCGTCGAATGGAGTGCCGCTTAATGGGTTATCATCGCCTGCCGTACCGATAATCGGAAAGAGATCTTCGACCGGAGCGGCTTCATTATTATAGATAAAGTAGATGTTCTCCACGTTGGTGATGGTGGTGATTGCTCCATCACGTAAGTCAGTCACGGCATATTCGCCGGGACCATTTTCCGTCACCTCATAGTCGCCCCGTGCTCCGAAAAGGTTCAGCGTGTCATTGCCGGTGCCACCATCAATCGTGTCGTTACCTGCAGATCCCTCAAAATTATCATCGCCCCCCCCGCCGCTGAGGGTGTCGTCGCCGGCCGCGCCTGATAGGTCGTCCGCACCATCGCCGCCATCCTGCGAGCCGGCGGGTAGAGCTATAGCTCCCGCATAATCGGCAGCCGCCTGATCGTAGGACCCGGCGCCACTCATATCGAAGTCTACAAGAGTGATGCCGTCGATAAAAATCTCATCGCCGTCCGAAAAAAGAATGTAGGGTAGATCGATGCCCCAGATGGATCCGCTCGTATAATTGTCCCAATGGACGGGATCGGTTATTGAAGTTCCAGGGGCCGGGCGACGAAAACCAGTGACGTCTCCGAACAAAATGGAATCACCAGTACTCTTTATTACGAGGGCAAGATCACCCCGAATCTCATAGATATCGCCATTTTGGCTGATTACGTTTGGAGTCCATACGATTTTTACATCATCCCTGGAGAGAGAGGACGCATCTATTGCAATATTCCAAGCGATACCACCAGGCGCATCAATACTGCTCTCGACTGGAGTTCCAATAACCTCGTCGTGCCCCGCTCCAACTCCGAATTCAACGACGACTGCTCCGTTACCGGATAAGCTTGACGCGGTGGAATGGAATAAATCGTTTCCTCCGCCCCCTCGCAGGATCACCGCACCGTCCACATTTCCGGCAGCTACGAGTTTGTCGCTTCCCTCGCCGCCATCCAGCACTTCAGTCGAAAAAGCTTCGGAATGATCACGGCTGATCAGCAAATCTGAGCCAGCGCCGCCGAATAAATGATCTGCGCCCGACCCTCCGTTCAATATGTCGTTACCGGATCCGCCGGTCAGCACGTCGTCGCCAAAGCCACCCAGAAGAGTCCCCGTACCCGTGGTTCCCGCTATCGAGATTACGTCATTGCCGCCACCGCCATCAATATTCTTGTGGCCGGTGCTCGTGTCGGTAACGTTGTCATCGAAATTCGAGCCAACGATCCCGGTGTGGAATCCCGTAAGATGAATAAACTGGTTCGCGCCTGTACTGATAGTGCCCGAACCGGCACCATCCAGAGTAACAGCACCACCAACAGTGCTTTTTGAGAAATTGATCGTGTCTTGAGGACTGCTGCCTTGCCCGCCACCACCGTCTATCGTGAGATTGGTACCAGCCGCAATTTGACCGACGATATTGACGACATCGCGTCCGGCAGTTCCAATAATCTTTTCGATACTGTGAAGCGCATCCGTGCCGCCGCTCCCATCGCCAACCCTGATCGCGGTGGTCTCACTCGATCCATCATAACTTATCGTTACGGGCTTCGTCCCGCTGGAATAAGACACAGTATCCTCTTCGTCCGAGGGGCTACCCGGGGCAGCCTCGTCACCACCCCAGATATCGTCGCTACCTGGTCCGCCAATGAAAAGATCACTGCCTTCGCCGCCACTCAGTATGCTGTTGCCTTCTCCGTCATGCAGAGTGTCGCGGCCAGCGCCACCAATTAAAATGTCGTTTGATTTTCCAAATAACTCGTCGTCACCCTCGGCGCCGAAGAGTGTGACACCGGTTCCATCCCCTTTTAGGACGTCGTTATAGGAGGAACCGATCACGATCTCGATCCCGCCCATTTTGTCGCCAGTCGCATCGGTCGCGGCACCTGCGGTCGCCAGCCCAACGACTGTGCTGAAGTCACCGGCGCCGGAACGCAACGAGAGATCCACGGACACGCCCGCCGAAGCCGTCGTATAGCTGACGATATCTTTTCCGGCCCCGCCCTTGAAGACATCCTCCCCGCCACCGCCCAGCATCAGGTCGTCTCCATCGCCACCCGTCAGTTGGTCACGCCCAGTGCCGCCGATTAGGATATCGTGGCCGGCGCCACCATCCAGAAGATTGACACGGGTCCCGCGGCTATTGCCCGCCAGCAACAAGTCGTTGCCGCCGCCGGCCTTTATGTCATCACCGCCATCAAGAGCGTTTATTCCGTTCTTGTTGTAGCCGCTGCCACCTACGATTATCGCCCCGGTCAACGCTGTAGCGTCGATCGCGAGGACGTCTGGTGCTGTTGTCGTGTTGATGGATGCAGCGCCATAGTAGGTTCGATACGGACCCCCATTATAACTATCCGCGTAAGCTTCAGCCGACACGGCCTGGAACGCTGTTTGATCAAGCGTGAAGAACCTTAGGGAGCCCAGCAGGTCGGAACCGGCCGCGGTGCCGGCCAGGCCGATGGCAAGACTCTCGCGCAAGGTCTGGACTGACAGAATAGTCTTTCCGGCGGTGTCCAGGGCCGAGGCAGGATCCACCGCTTGGACACCAGCGAACACGTCGGTCAATTTTTGATTGTCAACCACGCCATTTTCAAATAACAAGCGCGAACTCGACTTCAAGATGACCGATATGTAATGATCATACTGATAGATTGACGAAGCTGAGACCGACACGTTGTAGTTATTGTAGTTCTTGATGATCTCAGTCGCGCCTGAGGTGAATTTAAATACATTAGCATTACCCGGCTCCGCCAATGTCATGCCGTCTAAATAGCTGACTGCACTTGCAGACGGCAGTGCGACGGTTCCGTGACCAACCCGCTCGTCGCCCCCGAAAGCGGCTCTGTAGACCGTATTCTCAAGGAACACGGTCCGCTCTTCGCGCTGATAGGCCGCCTTATCAGAGATCAGATTGTCGGTGTCGTGATATTTGGCGTGAACGAGCTCGTGAAATATGGTTCGCGTCAAATCAACTGTGAAGGGAGTACCTGTAGGATTATTTGTCTGAAATCCTGAATAAATAGTATCGGTCAAAGATATTGCTTTGCTTGTTTCACTCCAATAGGCATTTTTTTGAGGATCTGGACTTCTTTCGACTGTAATCACCCCGACGCTTGTCGAAAGCGTGGAAAAGAAGTTCGCAATAATCGAATTATTAACAAGTAAATTTAAAGAATTAGAAAACAAACTCCAATTTGAGCTACTCAACTTCAAAGCCGCATTCGGGCCGTTGTATGCCTGAAACAATGCTACCGTGAATGACATTTTCCGCACCCCCGTATAAATTCTGAGATAATAACCTCTATTTTAGGCAGCCGTTGTCTTGGATTATGCCAAGCTCGACGTTGAATATGACCTTGATTTGCGAGCAGCTAGTGTCCGGCAGGGCAGATACTCTGCTGGGAAGCTTGGATAGAGGGACGATGTATCGCCCAGCTTGCCAGCTCTCCATGCGACGCTCATCGCGATGATCTGGGTTAAATTCTTGCCCATGCCAATCCGGAGTCAGCAGTTTTCCAATGACATACCGCTTACCGCCTTCGCGGGTTCCCGAATAGACGCGGACTCGCTCCGCCAGCGGCGCGCCAACGAGTAATCGCCCCGAGAGCAACGCTTCGATCTTCGCGACCTGGGCATTATTTGGCATCCACGACTGGGGTTTCTTTTCAGACACGTTTCGCCTTTCTGTCGCTTTGGTGTGTATCGCGAGCGCCGCCGCCTGTGGTTTTTGCACTTCATTCAGAAGTGTCGAATTGCGCGAGCTGGTTCGGGCCGCGCCGCTCGTCGCCCCCGACAGGATAAGGGCTATCAGCGTCAGGACGCAGACCGCCCGGCCATTGTGGGCCCGCGGCCTGCAGGCATAGAGGTAATCCGCGCGTTCTAGCCTGGCGGTCGAGTTGAGCGCCAACCGGGTATAGCTGCTCAATATACCTCTCCCTTTTCAATGTTTGACAAGTTGGCCTCAACATAGGGGCGTCCACTAGGTGAGGGTACGGTTTTGCCCGATAACGACTCTCGCCGGCGGCTGAAGTGAGGCTGGTCGGGGTCGGTTTGCTGTACCGATCTCCGGGCCTCCGCTTTGCGCGGTGCAAAAGTCTTGTAGCCTTGAGGTTGGTCGCAGCATCGATGAATATTGTGATACGCACCTCTACTGAGGTCGGGCCAGCGGCTGCTCCGACGAGCAACGACCGAAGGCCATGCTGGGCCCACCCGAAATTCCGGTTCATTCATCGCTCTCTTCCGGCTTCTTGGGCTGTTTGGTCTATTGGACTGATCAGATAGGATAAAATGCTGCGCCGTCCGGTACGGACGTCGACCGTCACCCGCATGCCAACGTTTGGCTTGATCTTGGCGTGGCGAACGGGCGACCGCGGCGAGTCCAGAGAAATCCTCGCCGGGTATACCAGACCGAGCGCCTCATCCTCGATCGCGTCCGAGCCCAGGCTTTCGATCCGGCCCTGCAGCGTTCCGTACCGGGTGAATGGAAATGCCTCTAGCTTGACCGCGACGGACTGCCCCACCTCGATGAAGCCCACATCGCGATTGAGGATCTTGACGTCAGCGACCAGCCTTCCACCTTTGGGTACGATCACCATTACGGGTTTGGTGGCTTCAACAACGCCGCCTAACGTATGGATAGCGAGTTGTGACACCGTCCCGTCGACAGGACTGACCAAGGTCTGGAGGCTCGACCTTTTTGTTGCCTTCGACAGTTCTTCGAGGCGCAGTTTTGCATCAGCCTCCGCCTTTACTAGATCAACAAGGACGCGGGCGCGCGCCTCCGCCTCCGACTGAACGACGCTGCCCCGTGCGCCAGCCATCTGTGCTGCGGCCTTATTCGCGGTTTGGATCGCGATATCGCGATCGCGCGCCACCGCGAGACGCTGCCGACGCATCTCGATGACTTTCAATTTTGAGACATAGCCCTTGGCAAGGAGTAGTTCATTTGCTTTGATCTGCTCATCGAGCAAGGGCAAGGTCTCGGTTAGCTTGATCGCCTGGACCCGCGCTTCGCCAAGTGTCGACATCGCTGCGTCGCGCTCTGCGCGGTGGGTGATTGCGCTCGCCCGAATATTCTCAAGCTGCGCACGCGCCAGCGCGAATTGGGTGGCCACGACTTGGGAGGGCGTACCTGCTGGTGGAACGAAGGCAAAGCCGTGCCCGTCAAGACCCGACAAAATCGCTCTCCCTCGCGCCGCATCAAGCAGCGCCGTCTCCAACGCTTTCCGAGCCTGAGCAGCCTCCGCCGTAGAGATCGTCGGATCCAGTTCGACCAGCGCCTGCCCGGCGCGGACATACTGCCCCTCCCGAACGAGAATTGCGTGAACGACGCCAGGCTCCGCCGGCTGAATCAACTTGACGCTGTCCGCGGGTATCAGCCGCCCCGTTGCCGAGGCGACGACATCGATCTTACCAAGAGCCAGCCAGCTTATGACAAAGACCAAAAGCCCGAGCAGCACCCACGTCGTGATGCGCCCGGTCGGCGACACGGGTGTCTCGATGATTTCGAGAGCCGCAGGCAAAAAGGCTGCCTCGTCTGAGCGAAACACTGAGCGCTTTCGCTCCCTTTCGTCGGCGAGGGCACCGCGCACGATCTCCCAATGGCGACTGACCGCATTCATGCCGCGTCTCCGCCGAAACCCATTTGGCGCCGGTGCAGGCTGGCATAGCGCCCACCGCGACGGAGCAGTTCCTCATGGCTCCCGATCTCGACGATGCGCCCCCGCTCGAGCGTCATGATCCGGTCGCACTGCCTTATTGCCGAAAGCCGGTGCGCGATAATCAACACGGTTCGCCCGCGCGCGATCGCTTTTAGGTTGGTCTGGATGATTTCTTCGCTTTCGGCGTCGAGTGCCGAGGTCGCTTCGTCGAGGATGAGGATCCTGGGCTGGGTGACCAGAGCGCGGGCGATCGCGATTCGCTGGCGCTGCCCTCCCGACAAGTTGACCCCGCGTTCCTCGATGATCGAATCATACCCGTGCGGCAATGTCAGGATGAAATCATGCGCGCCCGCGAGCTTTGCTGCAGCCATGACACGTTCGACCGGGAGCGCAGGATTGACGAGCGCAATATTCTCGCGGATCGAGCGATTGAACAGGAGGTTTTCCTGCAGCACGACCCCGATCTGACGCCGGAGCCACGACGGATCTATCTGCGCAATGTCGACACCGTCGATCAGTATGCGACCGGCGGCCGGCGTGTAGAGCCGTTGGAGCAGCTTGGTGAGCGTCGACTTTCCGGAACCTGACGACCCAGCGATACCAAGCGTTGCGCCAGCGCCGAGGTCGAAATTGATGTCGTCTAACGTCCAGGGGCCGTCTAGGCCGTAGCGAAAACGGACCCCTTCGAACTTGATGGCGCCGCGAAGACTGGGCAGCGCAACCCTGGAGCCCGTTCCTGGTTCGGCGGGTGCGTTGAGCACGTCACCCAATCGCTCGATGGAAAGGCGCACCTGCTGAAAATCTTGCCACAACTGCGCCATTCGGATGACGGGCCCGGAGACGCGCTGCGCGAACATGTTGAAGGCAACCAGCCCGCCGACCGTCAGCGTTCCAGCGATCACTTCGCGCGCGCCAAAAAACAAAATTGCCGCGAGGCTGACTTTGGAAATGAACTGGACAGTCTGGCTGCCAGTATTTCCAAGGTTGATGACGCGCTGATTGGCGGCGCTATATCCCGCGAGCTGGCGCTCCCACCGCATCTGCCATTGTGGTTCGACCGCCGAGGCCTTCACCGTCTGCATACCCGAGACGCTTTCGACAAGGAGCGCGTTATTCGCAGACCCTCGCTCGAACTTGTCGTCGAGTCGACGTCGAAGCGGACCAGTGATCAGCAACGAAACCACCACGTAGGCCGGGATCGTCAACGCAACGACCCAGAAAAGGGTCGGCGAGTATATCCACATTGCCACAAGGAATACCAAGGTGAACGCCGGGTCGACCAGGACCGACAACGACGCGTTGGTTAGGAATTCGCGAATGGATTCGAGCTGGCGAACTCGAGTAACGGTGTCGCCAACCCGCCGCCCCTCAAAATAGGACAGCGGCAAGCTTAGCAGATGCCGGAAGAGCTTGGTACCAAGTTCTACATCAAGCTTCTGACTAGTTTCCGAGTAAAGCCGCGTGCGTAGCCAGCCAAATGCGACCTCCCACGTAGATACCGCTAGAAGGCCAATTGATAGTACCTGCAGCGTCGCAAGGGTATTGTGGACTAGAACCTTATCGATAATGTTCTGGAAGAACAGCGGCGCGGCCAGACCAAGGAGGTTGAGCGCCAAAGTGATAAGTAGCACCTCTCCAATCAGCCTGCGATAGCGGACAATCTGTGGGATGAACCAAGTGATGTCGAAGCGTCCGGCGGATCCCAAGGCTCCCTCGCGCGTCGTCACCAGCACCAGCATCCCAGACCATATCCGGGCGATGCTTTCCGGGTCGGCGCGTTCAGGCGTGGAGCCAGGACGCTGGATCAATGCTGTATCCGCCGTCGCCCGCCCAATGATGAACCAGCCTTCCGGCCCATGCGCCATCGCCGGGAGCGGAAGTCGTCGAAGCTTATCAAATGTCGCCTTGATTATCTTTGCCCGGACGCCGTCCTGACCTTTGGCGAGGCGAAGAATCTCCTCGGCTGAGACAGAATCCTGATGCCCAAGTGCGTGGCGTAGGTGGTTAGGGTCCGCCACAATTCCATTCATTGCGAGGACCGTGGCGAAGGCCACAAGCCCATCGTCCGCGCCGTTTCCCTCGATACGCGTTGATACGCCTTCGCCGATCATCCGGAATTTCCCTCGCGCCAGCGATGGTTACAGCACAGAGGCGTCCAATCAATTGCAAAATGAGTAAGTGTCGGTCCGTAACGAAAGCTTTATGACAGCCGAAGGATAGCCGAGGCCGAAAGCCTCGCTGCGCAACGGGATTTGTTGAAATATCAGTTTCTTATGCAACGCTTCACTGCAGTGAGCAGACAAGGGCGGGGAGTACCCTGGCGACATTATTGAAAGCACCTTCCTCTGAGCGGGACGTCCTAAAAAGGGGGAGGTCATCGCAGAAATTTGATGGTACTTAAGATGGTATATATTCGCGACATCCTCTCATTACCAATTAGATTCAAAAACTTAAGTAGGCTCTCTGGCGTCCGTAGGGGTCACCAGGCTGTATTCCCAAGGCATCCCAATACGCGCGGCAAACGACTGTTTTCGGCGGGTTTTGCGGTATCCCCATCCCAATCGGATAGGCGGAATATCGCTCCATGGCCCTGTGGCGGGCTCTCGCCCACTCTTCAAAACGAATGTCGAGCGCTGATGCTAATTCTCGGCGCATTAGGGCGAAGCCGATCTCTCGCGAAACGGCCAGGGCGCGAACCAGGGTTCGCAAGGTGAGTGCCCGACATGATGAATATCAAGGATGGCGCTTGAGTCCCAGTTCGCCAAACCTGCGTGAAGACACGCATCTGACCCCAGCGCGCTCAGCGCGTGCCGATCGTCCACCCTCGGCCTGCCGTGGCTCTTTTGGAAAATACGGCTCGAGCCGAGCCATCTGCTCGTCCGTCAGCCATTACAGGTCGCTCACTTTCAGTCTCCTCGCGGAGCCTGAATCAGTTCGCGCCTCGCACATCCATGGGTCTGATCCCAAGCCTTGTCCAATCGCCCGGGGATTGATAGACGGCATTCGAACGCGCTGTCAGCCCGTGCACGGGGTTCGATCATTGGCCGACGCATGAACGCCAAAACCTTTTCCGCCTTTTCTGCGCCACCGCCTCATTGGGTCGTCGATGCCGCATTCGGCGCCGAGCTGGCCGCGCGCCTGCTTAAGTTCGTGTTGGAGCGGGAACCGGTCTTTGCCGATACGACCATCGGCAACACCGCGAACAAGTTCGTTCGCAAAAGCGTACGTAGTTCTCGCGCCACCCAGGATTTCGGAGATTTGCGCGCCGAAGTGGAAGCGCGGTTTCGCGCCCGGTTGCCTGCCGCCATATCGCGCCTGGGACTCGCCCCCTTTGCGCTGAAGGGGCTTTCGATGGAACTGGCGGCGCATGGCGATGGCGATTTCTATCATCGTCACATTGACACCTTCGTCGCCAGCGGCCCGCCGCGCCCCGATCGCATATTGACGGGCGTCTATTATTTCCATGCAACACCCTGTGGCTTCACCGGCGGCGATCTTCGGCTCCATTCGCTCCGATCTGCAGACGACGGCGGGAGCCATGTCGATATCGCGCCGAAAAACGACAGGCTGCTGCTGTTCCCCGCCTGGGCTCCGCATGAGGTGCGGCCCGTTTCCTGCCCTGACCGCGATTTTGGACAGTCGCGCTTTGCCATCAATTGCTGGTATCTGGGCAAGTCCGTCTGAGCGGCACGTGATCGCTGCCGGCGCCCCCTCCCCCGCTTCGGTTCAGGTGCCGTCGAACCCGCAATCATACAGGCGTTGAATGAAAGCGGCGGTGGGCCGGGTGCGCAGTTCATCCATCAACGCGCGAAGCGGTAGCGGCATCGCCTCGATCGGCGGCATCAGCGCGCCATAGCCGCGCGGCAACAGCAGCGGCGCAAACGCGGCGCACAGCGCGATATCGCTGAGCGTCAGCCGGTCGCCCACCAGATAGTTTCGACCGTCAGCAATGCGCCGGTCGGTCGCGTCCAGCGTCGTGCGGATCGCTGCCTCGGCTGCGGCGGCGCGTTCGGCCGAGAGCTTGAGGCCGAGCGTGATCAACGCCCGCAACAGCGGATAGCTGATCGGCAGAAGCGCCCGTTCAATCCATAGTACCGGTGCACCAAAGATCGGCTGCATCAGCGCGCGATCGGGCAGCAGATGATGATAGGCGAACAGGGCGACGTCGGTCCCCATCGTGCCGTTATAGGTTTGCCAGTCGGCCTCAACCTGCCCCGCGAGCGGCTGACGGTCCGGGATCAGCCGACGGTCGGGCGGCAGGGCGGCATCGAAATGCTGGGCGATGGGATAGGGACTCGTGAGCGCGAACCCATCGCCATAGAGGAGCGGGATATGCCCGTTGCCGCCGTGCAGGAGCGTGCGAATGGCCGCACAGACCGGCAGATGGTCGCGCTCCTGAGCCTCGATTCCGTGATAGCGGATGATCAGCCGCGTCGTCTCGCTGTCGATCATCGGCTGAAAGGTCAACAGCGTCGCCCGCATGGCAGGACCGCTCATGTATCGAACTCGAGATGGAAATGCTGCGGGAATGGCGTGCCGGCCTTGTCGATCTGCCCGCGCTCGCCCTCGGCGCGGCGCAGATTGGGCTGGGCGAGCAATGGCTTGAGCATCGCGGGCAGCACCGCCCGGTTGATATGCGCCCCGAAACAGGCGTGCATCCCATAGCCCCAAAGCATATAGGTTTCCCACGGCCGGTCAGTGCGGAAGCTGGGGGCGTCGGGAACCGCCAGCGGATCGAACATCGCCGACAGGTTCGATGCCATCACGATGCTGTCCTTGACGATCTTGCGGCGGCGCAGCGTTCCCGCTGCAATCGACGTGTCGCGCATCGCACGGCGATAGACCACCGGGTTGAGCGGGCGAAAGCGCAGCGCTTCGAACACATAGGCCGCCAGCGTGGCATCATCGCCACTGCGCGCGGCAGCGCAGGCGGCGGCGAACTGATGTGGACGATCCAGCAGCTCGTCGAGCGCGAGATTGGCGGTGGCGGACAGCGTCGGCAGCTCGCCGATCAACAGACCGATCAGATTGTTGCGGATATCACGGTCGCTCATCCCCGGCATCTCCGCGCTGCCCATGGCGAGGCACCGACCCAGAACATCGTCCGTTTTCCGCCCCTTGCGCCGCGCGGCGATATGTCCGTCCATCCAGTCGCGGAAACTGGCGGCCGCCGCCTGTGCGCGCGCGTCGAGATCGGGATCGGCCTGAAGGTCGATGAACAGATACCAGAACAGCAAGGTGGTCCACTCAGCAATCGCTGCCTGCGACGGACCTGGCGTGCCGAAATAGCGATCGAGAAGCCCCGCCGCGACCGGCTGGGTCAGCGCTTGCGGCACGTCGATCTTGCCGGGCACCATCGCGACGATTTCCGCAGCGGCGGTGGAGACATAGGGGGTCACGATCGTGGGCACGTCGTCGCGCCGCACCACCAGCCGCATGTTCGATGTATCGCGCGTGTAACGCGGCGTATCCTGCATCCCGAGGAAGAAGTTCTCGCCCCCGGTAATCATCTCCATGCGGGGGCCATAGACCACGCCGAAATCGGCATCGCGGGTCAGGATATCGGTCACGTCGGTGTGGCGCGTTGCAATCGCGGTGACGCCGTTATTCGGATAGGAAGCGATGACCTTGCGCTTGATAACCAGATTGGGCTGAAACAGCCGCAGCACCGCGAACACCTTGCGCTGACCTTCGGGACCGCCGATTGCCGCGCCCAGGCGGCTGCCGATCGTCCCGCCCTTACCCAGCAGCGCGCCGATCCCGGCGGCGATCAGCCAGATCAGCGCCCATAGCCCCTGAAGGATCAGCAACAGCCGACGCCAGATCGCGGTCGGCAGGTTGAACAGCCATTGCACCGGGCGTCTCCTTCTGTGGGTCGGTCAGGTCGGGTCGATGATCCCCATTCCGATCATCCGCAGCGCGGTCATGCTGGGCAGGAAGAAATAATCCCCGCCGCGCGGCTCGACGAGCTGGGGCAAGCGGTCGCAGATAAAGGGCAGCTTCCCGACCTCCGCATCGACCGGAATCACCAGCTTCGGTTCGTCCCTTTCGGCATGGTTGCCGATCACCGGGCAGGTATCGCTGCCCGCGTTGAAATCGAGGCCGTACTGCATCCATTGCTGCTGCACGAATTCGAACTGGCGGAACAAGTTGGTGCAGATCGCCATGAAGATGATGCCATGGTCGCCATCGTCGCCGGGCGCATCGGCATCATATTGGCCATAGGGCAATCCGCGCCTCAGAATGCGGCGGCGGTTGATGATCGCACTGCCGTCGTTCGACATGCCGTTGTCGGCGAAGGTGGGCCCCAGCGTGTCGCGTGGATTGGCGCGGCGCAGATGCGAGGTGACCGGGCATTTCGATCCGGCGGGGTCGGAGGCGTAGATGAAGTTGGTGAACTTCAGCGCGATCTCGGCCAGCTTCGCCTTGTCCTTCTCGGCCCGCGCCTTGTCGAGCTCCGCGCGGAAACGCTGCCAGGCGGGATAGGTCGGCGCGATCATCAGCGGCACGCCATCTTCCCAGCGGCCGACCATCTTGGCCTTGATCGTGTCCACCGCCTCCTGATGCGGCACTTGATAGACTTTGGCGTAGCGGGTTGCCTGATCGTCGATATAGGCGTGGAAGGTGCCGACGGCCTCGTGCAGCTTGCGATAGGCCATGAAGGTGCCGTTGCGGCTGAACGCGATCGGCATCGCCGCACCGGGGATTTCCTGAGCCTCGTCGGGATAGCCGAGCAGGAATTCGCCGGTTGCCAGCGGTTGCCACTCATACGCCTTCTTCTTCGGATCGAACACGAGCTTGCCGCCGCCCGCGACGCGCACCCGCTCGGCCTCGCCGGAGAATTGGCCCGAGAAGACCGGGTCGCCGAAGCCGTCGGAGAGACCGAAATGTTCCTTGTTGGTCGGCCACCAGTTATCGCCGTCCTGGCGCATCACCGCCGACAGGTCCTGCCATTTGGCGTTGTCCGGCCCGACACCGTCCAGCAGCACCACACCGCTGCGCGACTTTTTGCACAGCGCGACGATCAGGTCGGTTTCGGCGTCCAGCTCGGGACAGGCGGTGCCGTCCGGATTCTGCTGGGCATAGAGCGTCAGCAGGATATGGACGCGCTTGTTGCCCTTTGAGTCGCGCCACACCGCGTCGCGCTTGTCGAGAAAGGGATCGTCGCCCAGCAGCGCGGCGCGCGCCTCCATCCCGTCGATGAAATCGTCGGGCATCCCGCGCAGCGTCCGCGTCGGCACCCCGAGCGCCAGCAGGCCCATGAAAGTGAAGCCGATATTGAACGTGACCTTGGGCTTCATCAACTGCACCCGGCCGGGATAATCGGGCACGCCCTCGGCACGGACGATATCCTTCACCCGCGGATTGTGCGTGCGGACCAGCGGTTCCTGGCGGTTCGGATCCTTCCAGCGCGCGGCGGTGGTGATCCGCGGCCGCAGCGCCTCGACGAACGCGCGTCCCTTCCGCGCATCGCGCACGGTGAGGTAGAAGTTTCGCCCCTTGGGGAAACCGTCGCCATAGGTGCGCAGGATTCCGCCCTGGATATCGGCAAGGTCGAGCAACGTCGCGGCCGGTGCGGTGTGGGTGGCGTTGGTCATGCCGCGTCTCCCGACAGCTTGCTTCGGATCACGCCGGGGGGCTGGGTCGGCCCGTCCAGATCAGCGGGTCTGGTGGCGGTGAGGAACTGGCGGAACGCGGCGCCCCATTGGTCGGGATCGCGGCGTTGCTGCTCCATCGCGAAGCGCGTGAACGCCTGTTGCAGATACAGCCCCTTGAGCACGTTGCGCAGGTCGCTGCCCGGCGCCGCCGGATAAGGCTGCCTGCCCTTCCACAATATCCAGTAATAATCGACCACGAGGCCGAGGATCAGCAGCGCGAGTCCCACCCACGGCATCCAGCCCCAGCCGCTCCACCCGGCAAAGCCCGCCGCCCATTGCCAGCCGGTCCAGCGCAGGATGCAGGCGAGCAGCGACGCCAGCAGCATCAACGCCCCGATGCCGGGGATCAGCGCCAACCCGGCGATCGAGATCGAACTGAGCTTTGGCGGAACATACCAATAATCATGAAACGGCATCGTCGTTTCGATCTGGCACCGCAGGATATAGGTCGCGAAACTCGCCGCATCGGTCACCGCGTCGAAGGCGTAGCAATATTGGAAGATCGAGCGCAGCTCGGGCTCCATCTGGCCCCAAAGCTCCTCGAAATAGCGGCGCGGCTCGCCGGTTCCGGCCGGGTCGGGCAGATCGAAATCGATCGTCCAGAAGATATAGGGGCAGCTGATCTGATCCACCGGTTGAGGATCGAGCAAATTGGTCCCCGCCACTGCGTTGACCAGCGCGTTGCTGTGATCGCGCCCGTTGAAATAGGGCTGATCGAGGATCACGAACCGCGTGAAATGCGTCCGCAGATTGCGCGAGAACGGACTGTTCAGTCCGATCTCCTCGGTCGCGTGCGATTGTAATGCGGTCGGCAGCGTCTCGAACACCTCACGGATCACATGGATCGGCGAGCTTTTCATGCCGTCATGCTCGACAATGCCTTCGTTGCACACGGGCACCGCAGCGGTGAAGAAATAGCTGCTGACGTCGATATTAGCCATCGGCCTTCTCCCCCTTTTCGGCAGGGATTTCCGGCGGCGGGTCGGTGACCTTGGGAACCTCGTCGGTGTGCGGCGTCGAGTCGAGCGCGGCGGCGACTGCTGCACGGACAGCGGCCCGTGCGCCCTCGTCCTCGTTCGCGCTCGAGGCGATGACGACCTCCGCCGAAACCGGCTCCAGCTCCCGCTCGGCCTCGATCCCGCCGGTGCCCCCTTCGCCCCAGCGGCCCAGCTCGGCATCGGCGCGGTTGCGGTCGGCGGCGGCGGTGTCGCAGCTCGCGACCGGGGCATAGCCCGGCGAGCCCAGCCCGCCCTGATTGGCGATCAGCAACCGCTCATAGGCCGAGGCGAGTTCGGCGTCGCTCATCTCGCTGGCCCGGGCGGCGATCGCCGCTAGATCGTGCGACAGTTTGAGCGCGAGCTTGATGTCGCGCTGCCCGCTGCCCGGCGTCGCATTATAGTAATAGTTGGTATCTACCTGATTGGCGCGGATATAGTCTTTGAACGGCGTGATCGGGATCGAGTTGGGATATTTGGTGCTCGAATACCAGAACAGGTCGAGCCCGCCCGGAATGCCGTCCGCGAATGCGTCGATATACTGGTCCCAGGTGCCGTTGAAGTTGCTGCAGAACAACATATAATCGTTCGACAGCTTCGCCGGAGGTTGCCCCAGCTGCGGCCATTGATCGCGGCGGATGATGACCCAACGTGCAAAATGGATGAATCCAAGTCCCAAAAGGCCCGACAGCGTCGATGGAAGCGACCGCGAGATCATGAACAGGAAATTATTGATCCATGTCACGCCCGGACGCATCGGCGTTACAACGTTCATGCCATAGGCTTTGCCGGCCAGGTTGCTCATCGATCCGTCTCCAGAGGAACAACGCCGTACCGATCAACCTACGCCTCGACTCACAATCAAGACACACACGGTTTGATTGCATGGACTTACGGTCGTATTGGCGCGGGTGGCAAGGAATTTTATCCACAACGGTTTATTCACGACGAAATCGTACCGAGGCCAGTATTTTGGCGTTGTCGCCCGCCGCGCGCGTCAATATAAGTGCACTCCAACGGGGGTTTTCGTCCGTATTAGTTGTTCCCCGGGTTCACAAAAACCTTCGGACCTGAGGGGATTCCATGGATATACCGGACCCAGTCACGCCGTTGACGCCCGCAGAACAGGCGTTCGTGGCGACGCTCAACGCCACCTGGACGCGGGATCAGGTGCTCACGCGCCTGAAAACCGATCTACAGACCGCGGTCGAAATCGAACTCGCGACGATCCCGATCTATCTCTACACCTATTATTCGCTCGTCCGGAACAATGAGAGCGGCGAGACGATCAGCGACGCCCAGCTCTTCGCCAATAAGGCGGGCGGCATCATCATGAGCGTGGCGGTGGAGGAAATGCTCCACATGTCGCTCTCGTCGAACATATTATGGTCGATGGGCGTGATGCCCCAGCTCTACGGCAAGGCGCCTGGCGCCTATCCGACCGGCCTGCCCTATCACAATCCGCAGGGTCCGGCGGGTCCGGACGGCCAGACCGCAGTGCAGATCCCGCTCGGCAAGCTGAGCTTCGAACAGCTGTGGCACTTCCTCCAGATCGAATATCCCGAACAATGGAACGCCGCGCCGCAGGACAGCGACTGGGATACGATCGGGCAATTCTATTCCTATATCCGCTGCCTGCTCAGCACCCAGTTTCTTGCCGATTCGGATTTTCAGCAGGGGTCGGTCGACAACGCCATCCAGTCCTATAACTACTCGCCCAACAACGTCGACACGGTCTATCCCTCGGCCGGGTTCGACCCGTGGAAGCCCGCGCCTCCCGCTGCGGTCAGCTGGGCCGATTCGGTACAGGGCGCGGCGGCGGCGGCGGTCTATCCCGACACTGACGACAGCCATGCCGGCCCGACCCAGCTGGTCGCGATCCAATCGATCCAGGACGCCGCAACCGCGATCGACACAATCTGCGATCAGGGTGAGGGCGTGCCGATCCAGAATGTCGGCCCCAGCCCCGACGACGACCCGTCAAAAGACGAAGAGTCGCATTATGTGAAGTTCCTGACGCTCCAGGCGCAGTTCGCCGATTATGCGGGCACCAGCGAGGTGCGCCCGCCCCAGCCGCCCGCGCCGACCGAGGTGATCCAGCCCGCGATGACGCAGCAGGCGCTGCTGGACGCCGGGGTGCTGGTGAACATGCCCGACAGCCCGGTCGCGGCGAACTATCCCGAATATTATGTCGACATCGCCAATTTCTGCAGCGCCTGCTTCCAGTATATGCTGGTGATGACCGAAACGGTCTATCTGGTGCCGCCCGAAAAGCAGAAGCTGTTCTTCAACGAAGGGCTGCACCGGTCGATGATCTGGGTGATGGACAAATATATCCGCACCATCCGTCAGATCCCGATTCCCAGCGGCGACTATGCCGGGAAGATGATGGGGCCGACCTTCGAAAATGTCTCGCTCGGTGATCGGGCGCTGTCGTTCCTGGGTCTTACCTATTACGGCAACAAGGCGATCGCGGCGGCCAATGCCCTGATTGCGCAGCTCGATGCGAATGAGGTGGTCGAGCATGTCCAGGCGCTGTTCGCGCCCGGTGCGGACAATGCCGAGGCGCTGAAGGTCGAGAAGGCGGATGATAACCTGATCGGCGTGCTCCAGAACGTCATCTATTATGTCGGCGTCGCGATCTCGAAGACCGGCACCAACAATGTCCCCATGCATCTTCCCGATGTCGGTCCATACTGGATCGCCGCCGGGCAACGCTGACACGCAAGCGAGAGGAACGACCCATGGCATCCTGCTCCACGCCCCCGGTCACGCCCGGCGAACCCGTCCCGACACCCTATCCCTATCCCGACGAGCCCGCCTTTCCGGGCTCGGGCGTGATCGGCCCGCAACCGCATGGGCTGCCGCTCCACGCCTGCATGGGCCTGAACGCCTGTGCCGGATCGGATCGCTTCGGCCTGTTCGGCGCACCGGGGCGCGAACCCAATGCCTGTGCCGGACAGGGCTATTGCTCGACCGGCACCGACCATACCTGCCACGTCCAGAACGAGTGCAAGGGACAGGGGGGCTGCGGCCTCTATGGCACGGGCGAGGAGATGAACAATCCCGGCGCCAATGACTGTCGTTCGCAGGGGTCGTGCGCCACGCCGATCAACGCCGAGCGGTTCAGCACCAACGGACCGAACCAGGGGCAAAGCGTCTGGCTGCGCGCGCGCGCGGTGTTCGAGGCGAATTGGGAAGCGACCCGGCAACAGCTGCTCGCTGCCCAGGCGGCGGGCAATATTCCGGCCAATCAGCCGCTGCCGGCGACACTCGGAAGCGCACCTGCGGCGTTTGCGGGCACCGGCCCGACCTATTTGTGGATTTCCGATGACAATAATGAACGCGGCAATATGACCGCGTGCGGATCGAGCGGGATGAGCGGCGCCGGTGGCTGTAGCTGAGGACGCGCTGGTGGGCCTGCCCCGGTTGGGACTGGGGCTGGGGCTGCGCAACGTCCATTTCGACGCAATCCTGTCGGGCAAGCCACAGGATCTGTGGTTTGAGGCGATTTCCGAGAATTTCATGGACTCGGGCGGGCGCCCGCGCGCGATCATCCGCGCGGTCGCCGAACGCTATCCGGTGGTGCTGCACGGCGTATCGCTGTCGATCGGCAGCACCGATCCGCTCGACACCGGCTATCTCGCATCGCTCAAACGGCTGGCGGATGAGGTTCGCCCGGCCTGGATCAGCGATCATCTGTGCTGGACCGGCGTGAACGGCCACAATTCGCACGACCTGCTGCCGATGCCGTTGACCGAGGAAAGCCTCGCCCATGTCGCCAAGCGCGTCCTTGAAGTGCAGGATCGGCTCGAACGTCCGCTGATCCTCGAGAATCCCAGTTCCTATGTCCGCTTTGCGCATTCGACGATGGACGAACCGGATTTCCTGCGCGCGCTGACCGAACAGACGGGTTGCGGGCTGCTGCTCGACGTCAACAATGTCTATGTCAGCTGTTTCAACGCCGGGACCGACCCGCTCGCCTATCTCGACGCATTCCCGTGCGACCGGGTCGTGCAGATGCACCTCGCCGGCCATCAGGATTTCGGCACCCATGTGATCGACACCCATGACCGCCCGGTACGGCCTGAAGTCTGGGAGCTGTTCGCCATCGCCTGGGCGCGGACCGGCGGCGCATCGACCCTGCTCGAATGGGACGATCAGATTCCCGATTTCGTCGCCTGCCTTTCCGAACTGCGCAAGGCCGAAAATTATATGGCGGGCGACTCCGCTCCGCATGAGTGCACCGGCCCGGCAACACGCGACAGCATCTCCAACCCGGTCGATTTCCTGGTTCCGCGCGCGATGGACAGCGTGATGGAGGATGCAGCATGACCGCGCTGGCAGCGGCGCAGCACCGGATGCACGCGGCGTTGATCCACCCCCATGCCGATCCCGGCACCGCTCAGGCATTGTTCGCGGCGGACGGACGGCTCGGCGCGGCGGGCGGCCTGGCCATTTACCAGCGCGGTTATTTTCTGCGCATCGCCGCCTGTATGCGCGAACAGTTCCCGGCGCTGTGCCACGCGCTCGGCCGTGCGCTGTTCGACGATTTCGTCGCCGACTATATTCGCGATTGCCCGCCCGAACGGCACACGCTTTACGACCTTGGCCGCCGCTTCCCGGGCTGGATGCAAGCGAACCGGCCCGAGCCGCAGCCGGGCGAGGCGCCAAATGAGTTCATGTGGGTCGATTTCATGGTCGATCTCGCCCGCTTCGAATATGCCGTGTTCACGATGTTCGATGCGCAGGGCAATGAGGAGCACGGCTATGCGACCCCGGAGACTCCCGACAGCGCGCTCCGTCTTCAAACCGCTTTCGCGCTTGGCATCTATGGCTTCCCGGTCGCCGCTTACTATCATGCCGTGCGGCGTGGCGAGGCACCGTCATTGCCTCCACCAACCCCCTCCCCCAGCCATATCGCGCTCGTCCGAACCGACTATGTTACGCGCACCATCGCCCTGAGCGCGCCGCAGCATGTTCTGCTCGCGGCGATGCGGGCCGGAAGCGATGTGGATACGGCGCTGGATCGCGTCTGCGAATGCCATGCGCTCGATCGCGAAGAGGCCAATGCGATATGGCGCGGCGCACAGGGCTGTCGCGCGCGCTGGATCGACTGGGGCGTCTTCGTCGCCGCGTAATCTCAAGCAATGCGATCGCGATATCAGCCTGGCCCGTACCGCTCACCTCGATCGCACGACGGCGCCGGCCCTGAGCGGCGTTAGCCAAAGGCCGCCGGAAAACATCTCACATTGGCAATATAATGGTTCGGTAGTCACAGGCGCGTAACAAGTTTTCGCCACCGGCGATCGAGCCGGGAGGGCAATGCAATGATATTCGAAATGGCGAACCGCCAATCATTGCCGCTGCTGTTTGCAGTGCGTCGCTCGTTCGGATCGGAGGGGCTGGCGCGCAGTAGCTGACGGGCTGCTGAGCGCCGGGAAAAGACCAGAAACACAGCATGAATCACCAACACCTCGGCCTTGCCAAAGGCCGGGGAGCGCCGACGCGCGCGTGCCGCGCGGCGCGCAGTCGCAATAGAAAGAAAAGGGGACTCCGCATGTACAGCAATTTGAACCGGTTCGACCGCACCACTCAGCTTCTGCTGAGCGTGGCAATGACTGCGCTAACGGCCGTTCCCGCCGCCGCCCAGAGCGTTCCGGCCGCGGGGGCGAGCGAGAGCGATGTCGGCGAGGAAATCGTCGTCTCCGGCTATCGCCGCAGCCTTGAGGAAGCGATCGACATCAAGCGTGAGACAGTCGGCTTCTCCGATTCGATCGTCGCCACCGACATCGCCGATTTCCCCGAACAGAACCTCTCCGAAGCGCTGCAGCGCGTTCCCGGCGTGACGATCGAGCGTGACAAGGGCCTTGGCACCCGCGTCAACGTGCGCGGCCTGCCGACCGAATTCACCTTCGTGTCGATCAACAAGCTGGCGACCGCATCGGGTTCGGGCGGCCGCGACGTCGAGTTCGACATTTTCGCGTCCGAACTGATCCAGTCGGTCACCGTGCAGAAGTCGCCGACCGCCGCCGATGAGGAAGGCGGCATCGCGGGTTCGGTGTCGATCCGCACCGCGCGACCGTTCGACAATGCCGGCCTGCGTCTCGTCGGCAGCGTCGAGGGTGCGTATAACTCGATCTCCGAAAAGATCGATCCGAACTTCTCCTTCCTCGCCAGCAATACCTTTGGCGATTTCGGCGTGCTGGTGTCGGTCGCGAAGCAACAGCGCACCAACCGCACCGATTCGAATTCGGGCATCAACTTCCGCCCAATCTCGCGCTGGACCGACCGTACCGGCGCCAACCGCGATCAGGCGATCGCCGTGTTGCAGCGCGACGCGGGCATTACCTTCGCCGATGCCGACAAGAACCGCATCGTCTTCCTCGATAAGGTCGGCGACCGCGTCTATCAGAACGATCAGGACCGTCTCGGCATTTCCGGTTCTGTGCAATACAAGCCGAGCGACAGCTTCAGCCTTGCGTTCGACGCCTTCATCGGGTCGTACGACACGATCGAGGATGAATATGACGCTGCGGGCTATTCCGCTTCGAGCAATTCGACGCTGGAAACGATTCACGATTTCGATGCAACCACGCTGAGCGACAGCGGCATCGTCGTGCTGCGCGACGTATCCTACACCAACACCCAGCACGAATTTCTGAGCAAGGAGTATCTCACCGAAACCGATTATCGCCAGTTCGGCGGCGAGATGAACTGGGAAGTCGGCCACTGGTCGATCACTGCGCTGGGCGGCTATTCGGGAGCCACGCGGACGCTCGATTATTCCAATCTCAAGCACGTCGCCTATGCGCCCTCGCGCACGCGCTATACCGAGACCGGCGGCGAGACGATCCCGAGCGACAATCCCAATACGATCGATATGTACAATTCGCCCTCGCGCTACCTGTTCGAGGCCTATGAAACGACCCGCGAGCGGATTGAGGACGACAAATACGCCGCGCAGGTCAATGTGACCCATGGGTTCGACTTTGACGGCTTCCGCGCCCTTAAACGGCTGAGCTTTGGCGGTCGCTTCACCAGCAAGACCAATCAGCGCGAATATGGCGAGGAGAAGATCCAGGGGCCGACGCGCGGCAGCACGGCCTATGTCAACGTCCGCACGCTCGCCGACAGCCCGCTTACCAACGTCATCGACATTGTCGGCGGCAAGGATTATCAGGCCCGCGATCTCGCCTGGGCGCAGATTTCCAACGATTATGCGCGCTCCTTCTTCCGCCCCGCCGGGTTTGAAACGCCGTTCAGCGATTCGAACTATTACAAGGTCAAGGAAGACACGATCGCGGGCTATGCGATGGTGGATTTCGAGTTCAGGGTCGCCGTGCCGGTGTTCCTGAACCTTGGCGGCCGCTATGTGCGGACCGACATCCGGTCGGAAGGTTTCCACCAGATCCAGAACCCGGATGGCTCGACGGGCTATACCCCCGCGCCGATCGCGAGCGAGGGCCGCTATGAGAAGTTCCTGCCGTCGTTCAACGCCCATGCCGAGCTGACCGACAATCTCATCCTGCGTGCCGCCGCATCGCAGACGCTGATCCGCCCGGCGCTGACCAACCTCGCCTACAAGCGCACGGCCAGCTTCAACAGCTTCCGCTTCACCGACGGCAACCCGAACCTGAAGCCCACCTATGCCGATCAGTGGGAAGTGGGTCTGGAACAATATCTGGGTGGCGGCGGCATCCTGGCGGCATCCTATTTCTGGAAGAAGATCAAGGGTGTCGTCCAGAACCAGCTGACCGGCGTGGTGAAGGACGTCACCAAGTACAACGCCAACGGGACGATCGACGGGGTCTATGACTTCGACGTGTATCAGCCGGTCAATGCCGAGGGGTCGTACACGGTCAGCGGCATCGAGCTGAACGCCGTCGTGCCGTTCGGCATGTTCACCGACGCGTTGGAGGGCTTCGGCGTCAACGCCAACGCGACCTTCCTCGACAGCTCGCTGACCGGTCAGTCGGATCTCGGCATCCCGACCTCGCCGATCGGCCTTGCCGACAGGAGCTACAACGCCACCGTCTTCTACGACAAGGGGCCGATCTCGGTGCGCGTGTCGTACAATCGCAAGGGCGCCTATGTGGAGCGGATCGAGCGGAACATGTATCCGGTCTATCGCGATGCCTATGGCCAGTTCGACGTCGCCGCCAGCTATCAGCTCACGCGCAACTTCCGCGTCGAACTTCAGGGCATCAATGTCGGCAATGCCAAGACCACCGGCTACACGATGGATCCTTCCTTCCCGACGACTTATGAGTTTTCGGGGAGCCGGATCAGCCTGGGCGTGCGCGCCCAGTTCTGATCGCCACCGCGCCCCGTCGCTGCGGCGGCGGGGCCGCACGGTACAATAGTGTCACAAACCACTGATAGCGCGCGGACCGGCGGCCATCGCGGCACGTCGGTCCGCCTGATTTCGGAGTTCCTTCATGCCTGCTCGTCTCGTCCTCGCCACCCTGCTCGCGCTCGCGGCACCGACAGCGTTTGCTCAGGACTCCGCGCCCGATCTGTCACGCGGGGCGCGCGGCGACGTGCGCGAACCCGGCGGTGCGCGCCGGGTCGAGGGCGATATGCGCGACACCTATCGCAAGCTCGCCGTCCGGAAAGAAGTCCGCAACGTCATCCTGCTGATCGGCGATGGGATGGGCGATTCCGAAATCACCATCGCGCGCAATTATGCCGCAGGGGCCGGTGGCTATTTCAAGGGCATCGACGCCCTCCCCTTTACCGGCCAGATTACCCATTATTCGCTCGATCGCGAAACCGGGAAGCCCACTTACGTGCCCGACAGCGCCGCGACCGCGACCGCCTGGGCGACGGGGGTGAAAAGCTATAATGGCGCGATCGGCGTCGATATCTACGGCAAGCCGCACCGCACGCTGATCCAGCTTGCCAAGGCCGCGGGACTCGCCACCGGCAATGTCTCGACCGCCGAGATTCAGGATGCAACCCCTGCGGCACAGATCGCCCATGTCACTCAGCGCAAATGCTATGGCCCGGCGGCGACCAGCAAGACCTGCCCGACCAATGCGCTGGAAAATGGTGGGCTGGGATCGATCACCGAACAGATGCTCGACACGCGCGCGGACCTGGTGCTGGGCGGCGGCGCGGCGAGCTTTGCCGAAATGGCGAAGGCGGGTGCATTTGCGGGCCTAACGTTGATGGGGCAGGCGCAGGCACGCGGCTTTCGCATCGTACGCGACGCATCCGAGCTCGAGGCGGTTACAAAGGCCGACACCCGTCAGCCGCTGATCGGCCTGTTCGCGCCGGGCAACATGCCGGTGCGATGGCTGGGCCCGCGTGCCAGCGTCCATGGCAATATCGAAAAGCCCGCCGTCACCTGTCAGCCCAACCCGCAGCGGACGGCGGACATACCGACGCTCGCCGCGATGACGCGCAAGGCGATCGCGCTGCTCAAGAATAATCGCAAGGGCTTCTTCCTTCAGGTCGAAGGAGCGTCGATCGACAAGCAGGACCACGCCGCCAACCCGTGCGGCCAGATCGGCGAAACAGTGGATCTGGACGAGGCGGTTCAGGTCGCGCTGGAGTTCGCGCGGGCTGATGGCAACACGCTCGTCATCGTCACGGCGGATCATGCGCATACCAGCCTGATTATCGGCAATGGCGGACGCGCGCCGGGCCTGACCGCCGCGCTCAACACCCGCGATGGGGCCATCATGACGGTGCACTACGGCACTGCGGAGGAAGGATCGCAGGGCCATACCGGCGGTCAGCTGCGCGTCGCCGCCTATGGTCCGCGCGCGGTGAATGTCAGCGGCCTGCTCGACCAGACCGACCTCCACTACATCATCCGCGACGCGCTTCGGCTGGATTGAAGCGCCCCGGCGCCCCGGATGGCGCGCCGGTCGCTTCTCGGGGCTTTGCGGACGTTCCGGGACTAGAATTGGTCGGTGGCACAGGATTCGAACCCGAAACACCTGCTCCGTCAACCCACGGATTTCTGAGCGTTTCGCGGGATCGCGAGCCCCTTGCAAATCGGTTTTTCATGCGTGTCGCGTTGAAGCGACTGCGCAGCGTTCGACAGTGGCGCATACCGCCCGATTTAAGCCAGGCTATCGCCAAGCTGGCGAAAGCGGTGTCTCAGATATGCACCAGCTCGATCGAGAAACAGCAGCGCCAGCAGCGATACGCCGAACAAGGGCAACAACAGACCGAGAACCAGGATCAGCGTCATCATCCCGAGCCCGGGCGCGCGACCGGTGGGCGGCGCGCCGAAAGCGCCGGCCGGTCTGCGCTTGAACCACATGACGGCCCCGAGAATGCTGACCGCGATCAGACCAAGCGCGGTGATCACCCCGATGATCTGATTGGCCAGCCCGAACAGCTGCCCTTCATGCCATGCTACGCCGGTATTCACGATCCGATCCACGACATGCTGATCGGCAAACCCCCTGCGCGCGGTCTCGGCCCCGGTCTCAGCATCGAACGTCACCTGCCGCGCCAGCCATCGGTTCTGTGTTTCCGACTTCACCGTCCAGTCCTTGCCGGTCGGTGGGCCGAACCGCTGGATCGCATGAGGCGGCACGACGACGACCGGCGGTGGCATCTCCTGCTCCCTGGCCTTCGCTACGAACGCCGCGAGCGGGAGGCCTGCGGGAAGCGCCGAGCCAGCCATGCTGGAAGGCGTCGCTGTGTCCATGGCGCTGTGATCGTGGACGGCTTCGACGGCCGGCGGGGCCTGTTTGCCGTCAGCACCCACCTTCCAGCTCTGCGGTCCGTTGACGAGGCCAAGCTCGCTGCGCACCCAGCGGAATCCGCTGCCCCACGCACCCGCCCAGGGCAGCCCGCTGGCGAGCATGACGAGCACCAGGCCGGCGATCCAGAAGCCGGTGACGCGATGGATGTCCCTGAGCAGGGGCCTGCCCCGCAGGTTCAGGCGGGGGTAAAGCGTGCCCGCTGCACGCAGGGGGCGAGGCCACCACAGATACAGGCCGGTGAGGATCAGCACGATTGTCCAGCTCGCCGCCAACTCCACCAGCCAGTCGCCCCATTTGCCGAGCAGCAGCGAGCCATGAATATTGGCGATCGTTTCCGTGAGCTTGCTCGCGGGATCGCGCCCGCCGAGCAGCTTTCCTTGCGGCGACACGAAGATGTCGAGCTTCGCGCCGTCGAAGAAGATCAGTTCGATCATCGCGGCATCGCCCGGTGCCTCGGGCACGCGATAGCTGTTGAAGCGACCCGTGGGATAGGTCGTCAACACCGCGCCAAGCTGTTGATCCGGCGTAACCGCGCCATCGAGGGACAAGCCACGATAGGTGCGCTCCTCCCACCGGTCGATCTGCGGCTTGAACAGATAGATCGACCCGGTGACCGACAGGATCAGAATGAAGGGCAGCACGAACAGCCCTGCGTAGAAGTGCCATCGCCATACCGTGCGGTAGAGCGATCCGGCGGTATCCCGCCGCACCATAGGCTCCCCCTCGGTCATCAGCGGCTGAACCGGATGCCCGCAAACACGGCGCGGCCGATGCCGGGATTGAACAGCTCCGCCCCCGCACCGGCGGTGCCGGCGACAGCCACGGTCGAGATGTAGCGCTTGTCCGTCAGGTTCCGGCCCTCGATGTAGAAGGCCCAGCCCTTGCTCGTGTCGAACCCGGCTTTGAGGTTCAGCAGCGCGAACGGATCAACGCTCAGGCTGTTGGCATGGTCGGCGAAATACGACTTGGGCGACCATTCGATATTCGGACCGGCATAGAAGCCGCTGGTGTGCCGGTAGAGCAACTCGGCCCGCACATAATGCTCCGGCACGCCGGGGAGCCGGTTGTCGCCATAGGTTGGATCGTCATCGAAGAAGAAGTCGTTCAAGGTGTAGGCGAGCGTGAATGCGATGCGATTACCGGACTGCGACACCGGAACCGTCCCATCCAGCCCGGCTTCGACGCCCTGGTGGACGGTGCGCCCGGCATTGATGATGCTGCACGCGCTGAACGGCCCGGTCGAGAGGCACTGCAGCTCGTCGCGCAACTCCGACCGATAGACCGACACGTCCCAGCCGATGCCGCCGCTACCTCCGCGGGTTCCAATCTCGTAAGTGGTTGCGCGCTGCGGCTTCAGATTCGCAGCGGTGATGACGTTGGCGTCGTAGCTGGGCACCTCGGCGCTACGGGAGATATTCCCGAACAGCTGCGCGTTCGCGCCAGCGTGCCAGAGTATGCCGATGCGGGGCGACCACAGGTCATATTCCTTTCGACCCGACTGGTCGCCATTTGCCAGGAACCTGTCGCGCCGATCGCGGACGGCATGGAGATATTGGACGCCGCCGATCAGCGCCAGGTCCGGGCCGACGTAAAGCGAATCCTCGGCGTAAAGGGACAGGTTGCTCGACTTGTCCACCATCGACGCGGCCAGCGCGCCCTTTACGGCGCCGGGCAGGTTGACGAACTGTTCGGTGTCGATCGTCCCCTTCTGAAGATTCGCGCCCAGGATCAGACGGTTGTGCATTCCACCGAGCGAACGCTCATCGACCAGCCGGGCAAATCCGCCATAATCGTCCACGGTGAAGTCCAGCCACTGGAAGATGGGGTGCTTCACCTGCCGGTTATTGTAGAAGACGCCGAGATCGACGCTGGTTTCCCCCCATCGAAGCGTGGTCTTGTTGGCGATCCGGATCGAATCGACATTACGCTGCTGGTCCTGGGTGAACCAGACCGGGTTCGCCGAGCGCGGCGCGCCAAGCGCCTGTGCCTTGCTCACTTCACCGGGAATTCGCTGGTTCGTCGTCGCGCCATAGACATAGAAGCGCGTGTCGATGTTCGGCGCGATCTTGTAGCCGATGTTGAGGTTCCCCCGGATCGCATCGCCGTCGCTATGATCGCGGTAGCCGTCAATCCGCTGAGCCGAGACGGTCGCGAACCAGTCGAGCGAACCCGAAGCCCCGCCCGTGCTTGCCTGACCCTTGATATAGCCGAAGCTGCCGCCGTCGATGCGCGCGGTCAGCGGCGACGCATCCGCACCGGTCGGCGTGACCAGGTTGATCGCGCCGCCGAGCGCGTTGGAGCCGTAGCGCAGCGCATTGGCGCCCTTGAACACTTCGACGTGCGCGTAGGCGCTGGGATCGATCTCGAACAGATCCATCAGGCCATCGGACGTGTTCAGGGGAATGCCGTCGATCAGCAGCAGGATGCCACGATTGCCATAGGCGCGCGAAAGGCCCGATCCACGGATCGAGAGCCGTGCATCGTCGCCCATGCGATGCTGGGTGATGACGCCGGGGACATATTCGAGAATGTCCTTGATGTTCTGAACCGGCGTGTCGCGGAACGCGGCGGCGGGGACGACGTCGACACCGCCCGGCGTGCGCTCGATCTCTTCGATCGCTTGCGCCGTCTCGCGCGTGCCGGTGACGATGATCGTATTGCCGCGGCTCGCCTGATCCGGGTCCGGTGAACGTTGCTGGGCGAATGCGGGCGTGATGCTGCTGGTGACGAGCAGTGCCGCCAATATGGTCCTGGTCATGGAAATACCCTTTCCAGGCGCGGGTGAGGCCGGCCTGCAATCCTGTCGGGCACGCGCGGGCTCAGCCCAGGCGATCGTGCGGCTGTCGGATCAATTGCGGGCGGGCGGCCCGCGCAAGGGTGGGCGCAGATGCGCAAACGCCTGAGGCGCTGGCGAGACCGCGACCGTCAGGCCGAGCGCCAGAATAAACGCCAGCAGCGCCGCAAGCTGGATCGAATCCGTCGAGGGAAGGACCGGTAACGAGAGATCCGCGAACGCACAGGATTTTCCTGCTGTTGCGTCGCCCTCATGCTCCAGGCCGGGTACCTCGATCACTTGAGTGGACGCACCCATCGCATTGCAGACGGCGACCACGATGCGTCCATTTTCGGCGCTCGGCATAAAGCCAGCAGGCACCAAGACCTTCAGCATCAGCGCGAGCGCAACAAACGCTGCGGCGAGATGGGGGTGATCAAGGACCAGGCGACGCGGTGCGGACACGCGCGGCGCTCTAATCTCTCGCCAGCGACATGTCACGCCAAAGCGAGCCCTGGCTGTTGGCGCCGGTTCGGAACGCAGTCTGAGACTCAGTCACGGCCGCCATGAGGCGCGAAATAGCGCATCGCAACGGCGGAGCCGGGATCACGCGGCCATTGCGCCCATCTCTTCCAGATAGAGCCGTTCCAGATCGGATGCGGTGATGTCCGCCGCATCGATCATCCGACGCAGCTTGCCCTCACGCATCAGCCCGATCCGGTTGCCGACCTCCCGCGCACGAAACAGGTCGTGCGTAACCATCAGCACCGCCGCCCCGGCGTCGCGCTGACGGACGATCAGGGCGTGAAATTCGGCGGACGCCTGCGGATCGAGGCCCGAGATCGGCTCATCGAGCAGCAGCGCGCGAGCCTGTTTGGCGATGGCGAGCGCGAGGCCGACCTTTTGCCGCATCCCCTTCGAATAGCCCGACGCACGCCGGTCCATCGCCGCGTCGGGCAGCCCAGCCTGGGCGAGGCACTGCCGCAGGAACGGCGCCGACCGCTCCTCGATCCCGGACAGCGCCGCGAAATAGGTGAGGTTCTCGACGCCCGTCAGTTCGCCGAACAGCGCGATCTGTTCGGGGACGTAAAGCAGCTTGCGCTTGGTACCGACCGGATCGCTGCGGACGTCGACGCCATCGACCCGCGCTTCTCCGGCACTTGGCTCCAGAAAGCCGAGGAACAGGTTGATCGTCGTGGTCTTGCCCGCGCCGTTGGCGCCGAGCAGGCAGACGATCTCGCCGGGGTCGACGCGCAGATCGAGGCTGTCGAGCGCGCGGTGCGCTCCGAAATCCTTGGTGAGGCCGATGGCTTCGAGCATAAGCGAACGTCCTTAAAGCAATTGGGCGGCGCCGCGGCGCAGGCGAAGCGCGGCCATTGCCAGCAACAGCGCCGCGAAACCGAGCAGGATGAGAAGTTCGCGCGTCAGATGCCCGCGCCAAGCTGGCTCGACGAAGGCGAAGCGCGGCAGTGGGCGATCATAATCGGCGAGCGTCATCAGCCGCTCTTCGTCCATCCAGCCAAAGGCAATGCGGCGGACGTCGCCGGCAAAGGCGCGGGCCTGATCCTGGAAGGCCAGCGCACGATCGGAGCCGGTACCGGCGATCCGGTCGAGCGCGCCCTGCGCGATCACGGCGGGGGATAGCAGCGACAGCGTGTTCTCAAGCGCGCGATGACGCGCCCAGCCATCGGCATAAGCGCGATGGATCGGGCCGAGCCGCGCATCGCGCTGCTGGATCTCGCCCCGGCTGTGCCAGAGCGAGGCGGGATAGGCGCGATCTGACTCCGCCGTCGCCGCCGCGCGCGCTGCAGCCTGGTTCGCGGCGCGCACCTCCAGCCCTGCCGTGCGGACGGCGTTGGTGTACGCCATTGCCGATGGCGGCGGGGCTGCAAGGTCGGCGATCGCGGACCCAGCCGCCGGGATCAGGACGACCAGCGCGAGCCAGGCCGTTCCGGAGGCCAGCGCCGCCGTGGTGGACGCGCGGACCAGCAGGTTGATGAGGATGCACAGGGCGATCCAGAACGCTCCATAAGCCAGCATCACCAGCACAACTAGAGCGAGCCCGACGACGTCCCCTGCCCCGACCGCTATGAGCCAGCCGATCGCAATAATAGTCGCGGCAACGAGCAGCCCCCCGCCCCTCACCGCCGCGCGCATGAGGATCAGCCGAGCCGGGCGGACAGGCTGGGCCAGCTGGAACCGCGCGCTGCCATTTTCCACGTCGCGCGACCAGAAGTCGTAGGTGGTCGCAATCAACAGCAGCGGGAGCAGCACGACGATCACGAACGCCAGGTCGAACCGCCCTGCAGCGAGCACCGCCGGACTTTCGAGGCCGGTCGCATGCGCGTCGAAGATGGTCCAAGGATCGACAAAGGGGGCGATGTTCGCCGCTGCCGGATACCCCTCCGCTTGTCCCGTCGATAACGCGGCGAGCGGGGCGCTGGGCAGGCCCGCTCGGAACGGCAGCGCGGTCGCGTAGATCAGGCCGAAATTGGGCTTCTCGCCTTTGGCGAGCGTTTCGATGAACGCCTTGCGCCGGTCCGTCATGATCGTATCGGCTTCGGCCACGGCGGTGGTGACCGCTTCCTGCCGTGCCTGCGCCCAATGCCCGCCCGTCACTGCCGCATAGCCAGCCGCGATCGCGAACAGGATCAGCATGACGCGCATCACCGGATCGCGCCACGCACGCAGCGCCTCGAGCCGCGTCACTGTGGATCGACCGGTCATGCGCTTGCCCTTCCCAACCGGCGTGCCGCTCCAAAGGCGAGCAGCAAGCTGAGTGCCGCCCAACCCGTGAGGATCGCCAGATCGATCCAATGCCGCGACAGGGCTTCCCGGATCGGCGCGGGCGTCGCGACGAATTTGGCGTCGCGGGTAATCGCCGCGACGTCGGCCATATAAGGTCCTTCACCCTCCTTCGGGCGATGGATGATCGCGCGGTTCAGCCGCTGCACCAGATCGTAGCGGAACCCGTCCGCCTGTTCGAGGAAGCGGCGATGCGCATGTTGGTCGCTCTGCGCGATCGCAGCCGACCAGGGTCGGATCGCCTGAAAGGGCGAGACAAGCGCCAGCGCACGCTGGATTTGCGCCTGACGGTCATAGCCGTCGTAGAGCGCGGCGAAATGGCGACGATAGATGGCGGTCGACAACGCCTCTCCATGGAAGAGCGCGACACCGTTAAAGTCGATCGGCAGGTCTTCGAGCTTTGCCACGCCGTAGCGGCGCATTGTATCCTGGCGGAGGCGTTCGAGCCGGGCGTCGCGCGGATCGTGGCCACTCGGCCCCTCCATCACTTCCTTGGTCACCGCCGCCTCGAATGCCGGACCCGACTGGGTCGGCGCGGCGGCTTCGGCGATGGTGGGCGCCAGGCGGGGGACGAACAGTGTCGCCATGGCCCAAAAGGCGAGCAGCAGGACGAGCGAGGTGCGCGCCGACGCAAAGGCCGCCGATGCGGCGAGGGTCAGCCCGGTAAAGGCGAACAGATAGAGCGCATAGCCCGCGATCATCCAGAGCAGCGGCCCCAGCTCCGCCGCGCTCCCGCCCGCCATCCACAGCGATGCAGCGCCCGCCGCGGAGGCGACCGCCAGCACGAGCAGGACGATCAGGCCGAGCCCCGCAAGCCGCCCCGCCATCAGCGTCACGGGCGACGCGCCCGCCGCCATTTCCTGTCGCAGCAGCCCACGCGCCTGCTCGCCCGAGAAGGCGGCGAAGCCCGAGAGGATGATGAGCAATGGCGCGAGCACCTGCAACATGGTGGCGGGGCTCAGCCCGCCGAAGCGGTCGAGCGCGGTCCCACCGTCGATGGCACGGTTGCGCGCGGGATTGTTCGCGTGCGCTTCCAGCTTCAGCGAGGTGCCGAGCTGGGGCAGCAGACCGGGGTCGACTACGGCAAGCGGTGACACCGGCTTGAAGAGATAGCGCCCGAAATGCGCGGCGCCGTGGGGGTTTGCCGGACCTTGCATCGCCCAGACCTGCGCCTCCTCGACCTGAGCGGCGGCGCGCTCGCGCTCCCGTGCCTGATGCAGTGCCGCCCCGGCAAGCGCGGCGGTGCAGAGCACCAGCAGCAAGGCGATTGCGAGAACACCAAGTCGCCGATCGCGCGCCAGCAGTCGCCACTGCTGGCGCGCGATCACCGGGGCAAGCGCACGCGCCATCTCAATAGCTCGCGCGGAGCGTCAGCAGGAAGTTACGCGGCTCGCCGTAGAAGTTGTACGTGTTGATCGAACCGACGCGCTGATAATAGACCTTGTCGAACAGGTTGTTGACCGACACGAACGCGCGAAGATTGTCGTTGAAGCGCCAGCCCAGCTGAGCCCCGACGACCGCGAACGCATCCTGCTCGCGAACCCCGGCCACGCCGCCGCCGACCACGCCGCTCTGGCCGTTGACGCTGGCTGCGGCGAACGCACCGCCCAGCGCCGCCGGCTCGTAGCGGGCGTAGAACTTATACTGATGGCGCGGGGTGAAGATGTCGAAGACGGCGCCGGTCTGCGCGGCGGTCCCGACTTCATATTCGGTCTTCACATTGGTGTAGCTGGCGGTCAGGTCGAGCCCTTGAAACGGCGAGCCGCTGACCTCGAACTCGAACCCTTCGATCTTCACCACGCCGGCCTGGACGAAAAAGCCGGGATTGGCGGTGTCGGAAAGGGCGCGGTTTTTGTCCTTGCTGCGAAACACGGCGGCGCTGGCGTTGAGCGCGCCGTCGAGAAAGCGGCCCTTCAGTCCGACCTCATATTGTTCGCCGACGCGCGGATCGAGCGGCGTGCCGTCGCTGCGCACCTGCGTCTGCGGATTGAAGATATCCGAATAGCTTCCATACAGTGTCACGTCGCCAAGAAGGTTCACCACGGCGCCGACACTGGGCGTGAACTTTCCGCGAATGCGCGAATTTGCGTTGGTCACCCAATCGGTCGGGGTCGACGGCGCGATGTTCCTGGACCGGTTGGTGTAGTCGCTCAGGCGGCCACCCGCGACCAAGGTGAACCCTTCGAATGGGCGCAGCCGCAGCTGGGCGTGGAAACCGCTCTGCTGAAGGTCGGTTTCGCTACCCGACGTGAACGCGTTGGGTGCGATCGGAATGATGTCCGGATTGAAGATGGAGAAACGGCCCTGCGAAGTCTGGCTCCGCTGGAGAAAGGACGTCGTGCGCTTGTCCCAGCTATAACCCACCGCGAGTTCGTGTTCGCGACCGAAAAGGGTGAACGGGCCGGTGGCATAGGCGTCCACCGCAGTCTTTCCGTTCACGCCGCGCGCGCGGCGGTTCACATATTCCGCGGTCAGCGTTACCGGATCCACCCCCGTTCCGGGGCGGATGAACGCATCTTCCCACGCGCGCGGGATATCGCGATGCAGCGCGCGGACGACGAACGACCAGTCGCCGAGCTGCTGCTTCACCTCCCCCGCATATTCGGTGGTGGTTTCGGTGAACAGGTTCCAGCTCGGGAGGTGCTGGAAATCGCGCGGAAAGTTCAGGAACTGCTGATTGGTGAACGCCGGCTGGCCGGCCATCGGCGTTTCCGCCTTGGTGTCCTGATAGCTGATCGAAGCCCCGAGCGTCGTCGTGGGGGTCAGATCGTAGTCCGCCGCGACATAGGAGGTCAGCTTGCGCGTATGCGACTTCGCCTGGAAGAAGTCGCGATCGTGCAATGCCGCGACCGCGCGCACGCGCAGGCGCCCCGCTTCGTCCACCGGTCCGCCGATGTCGAACTCGCCGCGATAATTGTTCCATGACCCGCCAGACAGCGCGCCGGACACGGTGAAGCGGTCCTGTCCGCGCTTGCGGATCAGGTTGATCGTCCCGCCGGGCGAACCCGATCCCCGGAACAGGCCCGTCGGGCCGCGCTGGACCTCGACCCGCTCATAGATGACCAGGTCGAACTCGGGCACGCCAGAGGAAAAGGTCGAGGGGACGCCGTCATAGGCATAGTCGAGCACGAAGCCGCGAGCGCGATAATCGGGATTGGTGCCGTCGAACGGCATCACCGTCACGCCGGCAACGGTCTGCACCGCCTCGCCGATGGTGAAGAGGTTCCGGTCCTCGATCTGCTCGCGGGTCACGACGCTGACCGATTGCGGGATTTCGAGGAGCGGCGCGGCGCTCTTGCCGGCAACGGTGGCCTGTTGCGGCGCATAGCCGTCATCCTCGGCAATGCCGGTGATGACGATCTCGCGCTGGCGGCGATCATCGGTCTGGTCGTCTGCCTGCGCAGGCAGTGCGAGAAACGGCAAACCCAGCGCAAATCCCGCGCGCAACGACTTGGAAATCATTAACCCCCCAAACGAATCATGTAATGGTATAACGTGTCGTTACTAATGTGGATTTGAGTAAGCAAGCGAATATTGTGCGTTGCAACGCCGCTGCGGCACTCCGATTGGAGCGATGGCGTTTGGATTTAGGCATCTCCTAACGCTTCAACCCAGCCCGCCCCATCTCGGCCAGTCGACCTGCCCGTCCTACCGCTCAGGTCGGCTGTCGCTTCACCGTGATGAAACGCCTTTATGGGACAAATGCGATGTTGCAACATCTCATTGACGCCTATGTGCGTCGGCGTTAGTGGCGCCGACGATACATTCGCGGCTGCGGCGGCTTCAACGCTCCTCAGAGCAGGCGGGGCAAGCTCGTGTATAAGGAGTAGGCGCATGACATTGGCGATCCAGAGCCGCGACTATTGGGACGGCGCGGTTCAATCCTATGTCGCGAGCGCGGAGCCATTCACTGCCCTGTTCTGCGCAGACGCTGTTGCACTCGCGCAGATCGAATCAGACATGCACCTCATTGATGTCGCGACTGGGCCGGGCGCTCTGGCACTGGCCGCGGAAGCCAAGGGTGCGGAGGTTACGGCCATCGATTTCTCTGCAGCGATGATCGATCAGCTACGGAGCCGGGCGCAAGGTCGCCGCATTGATGCAATCCAGATGGATGGGCAGGCACTCGACCTTCCGGACGGCAGCTTCGACCGCGCCTGTTCCGTGTTCGGCATCCCGCTTTTTCCCGATTGGCGCGCGGGTCTCGCGGAAATGGCGCGCGTGCTCCGCCCAGGCGGGCGGGCGGTGGTGGCGACCGCGAGCACGCCGGTGGGATTCGGACCTTATATGGTGCTCGCTCAAGCGCGGGCAGCTTTGTTCGGAGGATCGCCGGCGACTCTGGGCGTCGAGGGCATGGCGGCTTTAGCCGACGAGGACCGGCTTGTCGCCGAGATGAGTGACGCCGGATTTGAAACGGTCGAGGTCCATCAGCGCAATCACAATTTCGCGTTTGATATCGCCATATTTCAGACGGCGCGCGAAATGCTCGATGCCAGTCCCGTGATCGCCGATCTTGCCGAACCGGATCGCGCGCGGGTCATCGATGAGGCCGCGCATATGGCGGCAGAATCGCAGAAGGACGGGAAGCTCAACCTCGATTGCGTCGCGCATTTCGCGACCGCGAAGCGATGATCCCCGTGCAGCGAAACTGGCTAGATGGGCTCGCGATCGGAGCGTCTACGCTGTGCCTTAGCCATTGCCTCCTGCTCCCTGCCCTACTCATCGCATTACCTGCGCTCGCAACCTTTCTGGCGCTGCCTGAAGACTTCCATTTCTGGGCTCTGGTAGTTGCGGTGCCCACCAGCGCTTTTGCGATGACGCTGGGGTATTGGCGCCACCGTCGAAAGGCGCCGCTACTACTGGCGGTATCCGGTCTTGCCTGCCTCGGCGCGGCCGAGTTGGTTTTTCACGGGACGTCTCAGGAAGCCTGTGTAGCGATCAGCGGCTCGCTCCAGCTTGGCTTCGGTCACGCATTGAATATGCGCGCGACGCGACACTGAAGATGCCGAGCGGCGATGGCCACAAGCGGGGCTCCTTGCCATCGGGCGCAACATTGCCTGAGCGGGTGCTCTGGGCTTTGCGACAGGAGAAGAGCCCTCTCGGCGTTTATCAGCTGGCGCACAGGCTCGCATTGGCCACCGGGGCTCCGCACCATCCCAATTCGATCTACCGAGTCCTCAACCAATTGCGCGCGCAAAAACGGGCGCTTCCGGTTGCATCGGCGAAAGGTTGGATCGCTCGTGTCGATCCCGATAGCGTCGCGATCGTATTGCTGTGCGGCGAGTGTGGATGCGCGGCGCAGATCGGTGCTGGCGCAGTCGCGGACGAGCTGTGTGCGGTCGTCTCGGGCAAGGGGTTTACGCCCGGCCAGATTCATTTTGAAGTCTTGGGTCGCTGCCGGAACTGCGCGGAACGCAGCTCCGGCAACTGACGCGGTTTACCGCACGCCCATCTCGTCGAGCAGGCGCTGTGCGCCATCGACCTTGGCAATGGTCCAGAAGATGTAGCGGCTGTCGACATGGATCGAGCGGGTGATCGACGGGTCGAACCACCAGTCGGAGATGATCCCCTCGATCGTGCCGTCGAATACCAGCCCGACGAATTCGCCGCGCGCGTTGAGCGTCGAGGAACCCGAATTGCCGTTGGTGATGTCCACCGTGCCCAGATAGTTGACCGGCAGGGTGCCCAGCTCCGGCGCGGTGTAGGCGCCGTAATCCTTCCCCTTGATCAGGTCGATCGTCTTCTGCGGCGCGTTGAACGGCTCCTTGCCGGTCTGCTTTTCGACGACCCCCTCGCCGGTGGTGAAGGCGGTCCATGCCATACCGTCGCGCTTCTTGGCCTTCACCGTGCCGTAGCTGAAGCGCAGCGAACTGTTGGCATCGGGGTAGAGCGTGCGGCCCTGCGACGCGGCATAGCCCATGCGCGCGTCCATATAGGTCGAGCGTGCCGCCTGAAGATTGCCGGCACGCGCGTCGGACATCGCCTCGCGGGCGGCGACGTCGGGATAGGCGGCGATGGCGAGCTGGACGAACGGGTCGGTCGATGCCTTGAGCGCGTCGGCGGACATGTCGAGCAGCGCGATCCGGTTGGTGGTCGTGCCGAGCTTGGTCTCGCTGTAGAGCGCATCCATCCCGATCCGCTCGAGCGCGGCATCGAATCCGGCGTTGCGCGAGGCGGCCGGGAGCTTGCGATACTCCGCTACCGCCTTTTCGAACAAGGCCCGGTCGACCGCGGGGTCGAAGCGTCGCTCGATCTGGGTCAGCGCCTCCTGGAGTGCGCGGCGGTCGCGGTCCTGAAAGCCCGACTTGCGCTGCGCATCGGGCTTGGCACGCTCGAGCGACCAGCGATAGGCGCGCATCGCCGCGGCATAAAGCTGGCCGCGGTCGAGCAGTGCGCGGCGCAACCCTTCCAGCGCGGCGGCATTGGCGGCCGCCGCTTCGGTATCGAGCGCGGTGAGGCCGGCGCTCCAGCGTTCGCGACGGCTGGCGTCGGCGGCGACCCAGGCGCGGAAGGCCTGCTCATCGCTCTCCTTGCGATCGATCAGGCTGATTGCCTCTGCACCTGCCAGCTGACCGAGGATCTTCTTCTTGTAGTTGTCCGCGCCCTTGAGGATCGAGGCATAGCGGATCGCCAGTTCGGGCGAGGATGCGGTCGCGGCGGTGATTGCGTCCGAATATTCGGCGAGCAGCCGCTGCTGGAGCGGGTAGAAATTTTCGAAATAGAAGCGCGTCTCGGCGCCGGTGCGGTGACGCTCGGTCGTGCCGGGGAAACCCGCGACCATGATGAAATCGCCCTCCTTCAGCCCCTGCTTGGCAATCGGCAGCCACGCCTTGGGCTTGAAGGGGACATTGTCCTTCGAATAAGGTGCCGACGACCCGTCGGGCGCGACATAGGCGCGATAGAAGCCGAAATCGCCGGTGTGGCGCGGCCATTGCCAGTTATCGATTTCGCCGCCGAAATTGCCGACCCCGCCAGCGGGCGCGTAGACGAGCCGGACGTCCTGAATCTCCAGCTGCTGTTGCAGGAAATATTGCTTCCCGCCGAAATAGGCGCGCACATCGCAGCGGCGATTGGGCTTTTTCTCGCACGCGGCGATCAGCGCCTTGCGATTGGTCTCGATCCGCCCGTTGCGCGCTTCGCCCACCAATCTTGTCGCACCGCGCAGCACATCGGCGGTCACGTCGCGCAAATCCTCGATCACATAGACGCGGCTCCCCGGCGCAGCGGGCAGTTCGTCGCCCAGCGTGCGCGCGAGAAAGCCGTCGCGCAGATAATTATGCTCTGGCGAGCTGTTATACTGGATCGAGCCATAGACGCAGTGATGGTTGGTCGCGATCAGCCCCTGGTCGCTCAGGAACGCCGCCGAACAGCCGCCGAGCGAGACGATCGCGTTGAGCGGCGCACGGTTTAGGTCGCCGAGTGTCTTCGGATCGAGCTCGAGGCCCGCCGCGCGCATCTTGTCGCCGATCGCCTCGGTCTGGCTGGGAAGCCACATCCCCTCGTCAGCGGCAACCGGGCCGGCGAGCAGGACGAGCGGAGCAAGCAACAGGAAGCGATGACGCACGGTGGAACCCTCTATGATATAATGTCACACGCCAGGAGTAGCGCTGTGCGCGGGTCGTTGCAAGCGTTACGGTCGCGATGTCGATCAGCCTGGATCGTTCGCGTCGGTCAACGGCGTGCCGGCCATTGCCCGCGCGGTCGCCTCGACCCTTTCCATCACGCGCAGCACGTTGTTCCAGGACAGCTTGGCGAGGTTTTCATCGCTCCAGCCGCGCCGCGCCAGTTCGGCGAACAGCAACGGATAGCTGTCGACACCCTTCATCCCCTCCGGCCCGGTACCGCTGATCCCGTCATAATCGGCGCCGAGCCCGACATGGTCGTATCCGGCGACTTTGGCGATATGCTCGACATGGTCGGCCACGGTGCGGACATCGACGCGCGGTTGCGGATTGTCGCGCTCCCACGCGACCAATGCGGGCGTGGAACGCTGGCCGCTGGGGGCCGAGGGCAGCCCGATCTCCTTGGCGTAGGCGATCCGCTTATTGTCCCAGTCATTCCATGTGTTCGACAGGAAGGCGGGATAGAAATTGACCATGATCACGCCGCCATTCTCGGCGATCCGGCGCAGCAGCACGTCGGGAATGTTGCGTGGCCGATCGGCGATCGCGCGCGCCGAGGAGTGGGAGGCGATCACCGGCGCCCTCGTCACATCCAGCACCGCCGCCATCGTCGCGTCGGAGACATGGCTGATGTCCACGATCATGCCGATCCGGTTCATCTCACCCACCACCTGACGGCCGAACGGTGACAGCCCACCCGAGCGGGGCGCATCGGTGGCAGAATCCGCCCAGCTCAGGCTCTTGCTGTGGGTCAGCGTCATGTAGAGGACGCCCAGTTCACGGAACTGGCGCAGCACCGACAGGCGGCCGCCGAACTGGTGCCCGCCCTCAATCCCCATCAGCGAGGCGATCTTGCCCTCGTCCCTCGCCTTGCGCACATCGGCGGCGGTCTGGGCCATCGCGAAGGTCTGGGGGTGCGCGCGTACGAAACGCTGGACAATATCGATCTGGTCGAGCGTCGCCTGAACCGCCTCCGGCCCCGTTTCCTCCGCGGGGATGTAGAGCGACCAGAACTGTCCGCCGACATGTCCCTTGCGCAGGCGCGGGATATCGGTCTGAAGCGGCTTTTCCAGCTTTGCGGTGTCGCGGGTAAGATCGACTGCCTCGACTGCGCCATCATAGGATTTGCGCAATTCCCAGGCGAGGTCGTTATGCCCGTCAATCACCGGCGCCTCGCTAAGGACACGTTCGACACGCGCCTTTGTGACTGCATCGGGGACGGGCGGCGCCGACTGGGTCGCAGTCAGCAGCAACGGAACAAGGGCGAGAGCGATCATACCCCCAGCCTAGTGCGATCCGTCCAGGATGGAAGGGGGAACCCTGTTCACGCAACCGCCGTCCGCCACGGTCCGCTGATCGCGAGCGTTCTGGTCGGGCTGTAGAGATTGACGAACAGGGTCGAGCCGTCGGGTGAGAAACAAGCACCCGCCAGCTCGGTCTGCACCCGGCATCTCGCGACCGGATAAAGCGCGCCATTGGGCGTCACCCCGCGCAGATAATTGTCGACGACGTCGGTATATTGATCCTCGCACACGATCAGATGGCCATTGGGCCCGACCGTCAGATTGTCGCCATAGTTGAACATCGCCGGATCGGTGGACTCGACGAACAGCTGGACCATGCCGGGCGCGTCCGTTTCGCCCGGCTGGCCCTCGTGCGGGGACGGGCGGTAGCGCATCACCTGGCCCAGCGCCTTCGCCCCACCCGAAGTGCAGGTGAAATAGGCTTCGCCTTCGCCCCAATGGATCCCCTCGCCCCGCGCGAACCGCGCCGCACCGGCCTTGTGACCGCGCAGGCGCAGGTCGTCGTCGGGGGCGTCGGTGCCATCGAGGTCGATCCAGCGAACCGCCTTCCACGCGCCGATGCTGATATCGCGGCGGCCCTTGTTCGATGTATCGCCCCCCTTGGGCCGGTCACGCAGGCCGAGCGCCTGCAGCCGTCCGCCGCGCGCCAGCTGGCCTGGCCGGTCGGGCAGGAAGCGGTAGAACAGCCCGTCCTCGCGATCCTCGGTCAGATAGACGATGCCGGTGCGCGGATCGACCGCCGCCGCCTCATGATTGAAGCGCCCCATCGCCTTGAGCGGAACCGGATCGACCAGCCCGCGGTGTCGCGCTGGCACCTCGAACACCCAGCCATGATCCTTGCCGACCCCGCTGCCCGCGCGAGTCATGTCCTCCTCGCACGTCAGCCAGCTGCCCCAGGGCGTGATGCCGCCCGCGCAATTGCGGATCGTGCCGGCGAGGCTGAGATGCTGACGTTCGACGCGGCCGGTGGCGAGGTTGTAGATCAACGTGCTGGTGCCGCCGGGCAGCGGGCGGCCGTCGCTGTCGCGGTCATAGGTCGCGATTCTGGCTGCGTCGCCACGCAGGAACGGCCCGGTCTTCTGGTGCTTCACCTGAAGCTCGTGGTTGCGGACCAGCGCCACGCGGCGGCGGTCGATCGCGAAACAGCCCATGCCATCGGCGCGGTCGCCGACGACGAAGCCGTCATCCATCGAGTCGCCAAGCTGCGAGATGACGCGGTAGCTGAACCCCTGTGGCAGATCGAGCAATCCCGCCGGATCCTCGCGCAAGGGGCCATAGCCCGGCGCAGTGGGGGCGGAGGCGATAGCGGGCACGCGGGCCAGTCCAGAAAAGGCACTCGCCGCGAAGCCAGCGGTGAAGGCGCGGCGGCTGATGTCTAGGGTCATTGGTTCAGCTCCTGATGGGCGCTTGCAACGCCGCCGGGGATGAGGGATATGATGTATTGTATCTCACCGGAGACTCGCTCATGCGCAAGTTCATTCTGCTCGCCGGATCGGCGCTTACTGTCACTGCGGCACCAGCATTCGCTTGCGACCTTGAGTTGCTCGGCGGTCCGCAACGATTCAACGCCTTCGCTTCCTATGCAAGTCACAGCGCACCGGCTACTAATCTCGATATTCAGGTCGAGGCCAATCAACCCTCCCCGGTGGAGCAGCAGCCTGAAGCGGTTGCCGAAATTGTCGAGCCGCCTGCCGATCAGGGCAGGGATTATGACAACGGCAGTCCATTGCCGTCCGAGACCTTCCGGTGAGCCGCGCGAACTGATTGATGCCCCATCTGCTGGAAATCAGCGGCCTGACCTTCCGCTATGGCGGGCAGGCCGTACTCGATCGCTTCGACCTTACCCAGGATGCGGGCGCGCATCGCGTGCTGCTGGGACCCTCGGGCTCGGGCAAGACGACGCTGATCCACCTGATCGCCGGGTTGCTGACCCCGCATGAGGGGTCGATTGCGATCGATGGCGAGACCATCAGCACCCTGCCCCCCGCACGCCGCGATGATCTGCGCCGCCGCAAGATCGGGGTGGTGTTTCAGACGCTGCGTCTGGTCGCGGCGCTCGACGTGACCTCCAATCTGCTGCTCGCCCAGCGGCTCGCCGGGCAGCGGCAAGATCGGACCGAGGTGAAGGCGCTGCTCGACGAACTCGGCCTGTCACACCGCGCCCATGCCCGGCCACGCGAGCTGAGCCAGGGCGAGGCCCAGCGCGCGGCGATCGCGCGGGGACTGGTGGCGCGACCCCGGCTGCTGATCGCCGACGAGCCGACCTCGGCGCTGGACGATCACAATGCCGAACGGGTCGCGCGCCTGCTGATCGACACCGCGAACGCCCATGGCTCGACCCTTCTGGTCGCGACGCATGACGCGCGGATCAAGGCGTTCATCCCCGATGCGGTGACGTTGGCGCCGGTGCGCGAGGCGGCGTGATGTTCAACCTTGCACTGGCCTATCTGCGCGATCGCGCGCTCACCACCCTGCTCAACATCGTCCTGCTGGGGCTCGCGGTGGCGACGCTGGCGATCCTTCTGATCTTCTCGACCCAGCTGACTGACCGGCTTCAGCGGGACGCGCAGGGGATCGATCTGGTGGTGGGCGCGAAGGGCTCGCCGCTCCAGCTGATCCTGTCGAGCATCTATCATATCGACGCCCCGACCGGGAACATCCCGCTCGACAGCGTCGCGCTGCTGCGGCGCGACCCGGCGGTCGCCCGGGTCGTTCCGCTGGCGATGGGCGACAGTTTTCGCGGCCATCGCATCGTCGGGACCGAACCATCCTATCTCGATCTCTATGGCGCGAAGCTCGATCAGGGGAAGCTCTTCGCGAAGGCCGGGGACGCAGTGCTGGGCGCGACCGCAGCGCGTGAGCTCGGCGCGGGGGTCGGCCAGAAATTCGTCGGCAGCCATGGCTTCGGCGAAGGAGAAGGCGTGACCGGCCATGACGAGCATCCCTTCATTACGGTCGGCATCCTGGCCCCCACCGGAACCGTGATCGACCGGCTGATCCTGACCCCGGTCGAGAGCGTGTGGGACGTGCACGGCATCGAACACGATCATGACGGCGCAGCGCATCATGAGGATGAGACGCGCCATGAAGGCAAGGACGGGGAGGCGCACGCTGATCACGACCATGACGCTGAGGAAGCGCCGCTGATCGGTGCGGCCGGGACGCTGGAGCCGGAAGTGACCGCTCTGCTCGTCAGCTATCGCTCGGCACTGGGCGCAGTGCGCGTGCCGAGCTTCGTCAACCGCCAGACGAACATGCAGGCGGCCGTTCCGGCGCAGGAAACCGCGCGGCTGCTGACCCTGTTCGGCGCGGGGATCGAGGGGGCGCGGATCTTTGCCTGGCTGCTCGCCGCGACCGGCGGGCTGGCGATCTTCGTTGCGTTGCTCAACGCGGCGCGCGCACGCGAGGGCGATCTGGCGCTGCTGCGGGTGATGGGCGCGACGCGGGTGTCGGTGTTCGGCACGATCCTGCTCGAAGGGCTGCTGACCGCCGCAACCGGGGCGTTGCTCGGGCTGCTCACGGCGCATGGTGCGCTGGCTGCGGCGCGCGCGTTGTTCGATCCACTGGCGGAGATCGGGCTCGATCCATGGCGGGTTCATCCCGGCGAACTGATGATCTTTGCCGGAGTGCTGGGAATTGGGTTGATCGCCGCGCTCCTCCCGGCGCTCAGGGTATTCCGCGTTGATCTTGCCCGCACGCTTGCGCGGGCTCAGTAGGGAATGCGTATCATGAAGACTTCGATCCTGACGGCGCTCGCGCTACTGACGGTCGCGGCGCCGGCAACCGCGCAATTGCTGGGTGGCGGGCCCAAGCAGGACGTCAAGGACGTGTGGAAGCCCGCGGCGACGCCCAAGGGCGGTACGCCGTGGAAGCTGCTCGAGAGCACGACCGAAAAGCAGCGCGTCTCAGCCGGCGTGATCTATTCCAAGCCGGTCTTCCCGGCGGCGGTCAAGGCGCTCAACGGCAAGGAGATCAAGGTCGCGGGCTGGATGATGCCACTCGACAAAGCGGCGAAGCAGAAGCGGTTCGTGCTGCTCGCCTACCCGCCGGGCTGCCCCTTCCACTTCCACGCCATGCCCAACCAGTTCATCGAAGTGCTCGCCCCCGCCGGGGTCCCGCTCAACGAGCGTGACCCGCTGGTGATCAGCGGCACGCTGCAACTGACCGGGCAGGACGAAAGCGGCATCTTCTACCGGTTGGTCAACGCCAAAAAGCTCTGAGCGGGCGCGTGATGGCGCGGCCCTGTAAAGCAGGCTCGATCCGACAGCGCTTGCAAGCTGATACTATACAACATATCGCGACCGGATTGATGAGAACGGGCGATCCTGTTGCTGCGTACTGACCCTTCCATTTTGCGCCCAGGCTTAGCGTTCCGCGCCGAACGCGAGGAGGGCGAGTCGATGCAGCGGCGAGGCAAGCTGGTCGGCATCGGCTGGGCGGTGCTGCTCGCAATCGCGCTGATCTGGCAAAGCCTGGTCGTCCATACGCACGTTCACAATGCGCACGGCCCGAATGCGATCGCGTGGTCGACAAACGTCGTCGCATCGTCAGGACCGAGTGATCGATCACCCGCTCAACCTTCTTCGAAATGCGTGCTCTGCGATGAATTGGACAGTGGCGACGCATGGCTGATTCCGCCCAAACCCGTGTTGGTCGGGGCGAAGCTTGCCGACCTGCTCGCTGTCGAACCCGATCAGTCGACCTGGTCGCTCGCCCGACGCGCGAATCCGTGGCGCAGCCGCGCACCACCCCTGACTGCCTAGTCTGAAGCGAACCGCGTTGCGGGCGGCCCATGGTCGCCGGGCACACGCGCACCCTGTTCACGACAAGGCATCTGGAGTGTCCCCTATGCGTACTATCTATTTGTTGAGCGTCGCATCGCTCGCCCTTTCTCCGTCGGCTTTCGCGCAGAGCGCAAGCAGCGACACCACCGCCAAAGCCGACCGAATCAACCCGCGGGAAGAGATCGTCATCACCGCCCCGTTCCGGCAGGGGGAAGACGATCTGCTGCAGGGCACCTCGGTCGTCACCGGCGAAAAGCTGCAGCGCGAATTGCGCCCGACGATCGGTGAGACGCTGGCGCGCCAGCCGGGCGTCTCAGCGACGTCATTCGGCCCAAGCGCATCACGACCGATCCTGCGCGGCTTTCAGGGCGAGCGCGTCCGGGTGCTGACCGACGGCATCGGGTCGATCGACGTGTCCAACACCTCCGTCGATCATGCGGTCGTGATCGATCCGCTGCTGGCCGAACGGGTCGAGATCCTGCGCGGGCCGTCCGCCCTGCTGTTCGGATCCTCGGCGATCGGCGGCGTCGTCAATGTGATCGATACCCGCATTCCGCGCAGCATTCCCGAAAACGGCTATCGCGTGAATGCGATAGGCACCTATGGCTCCGCCGCCAACGAGCGGTCGATCGCAGGCGCCGGCGATGTGGCGCTCGGCTCAAAGATCGTGCTGCACGCTGACGGCTCCTACACCAAGACCGACGACCTCAAGATTCCAGGCTATGTCCTGTCCAGCCGCGCCCGCGCCGAGGCGCTGGCGACCGCAGCGCTGCCGCAACCCGCGCCGGACCCCGACGGTGAGGAGGAACCGATCGATTTCGCCGGCAATGCTGCATTGCGCGACCGGCTGCCCAATTCGGCGAGCGAAACCTGGACTGCTGACGTCGGAGCGTCGATCATCACGGAAACCGGCAATCTGGGCGTGTCGTACAGCCATTATGACAGCCTCTATGGCGTTCCCGTCCGCTATGCCACGCAGCTGGGACAGGAGCAGGAGGCTCCGCGGCTCGATATCGCGCAGGATCGGTTCGACCTGCGTGGCGAGGTCGAAACCGGGGGCGGATTCCTCGAGCGCATCCGCGTGCGGGCAGGCTATGCGAGCTACCGCCATTTCGAGCTGGAAGATACCGGCGAGATCGCGACCCGCTTCTACAACAAGGGTCTGGAGGGCCGGATCGAGCTGGTCCAGGCCGATCGCGACGGCTGGCGCGGCGCATCCGGTATCCAGTATTTCAACCGCCGCTTCGACGTGCAGGGCGAAGAGGCATTTCTCCCCAAGAACCGAACCGGCCAGTTCGGCGTATTCACGCTTCAGCAGATCGATCTTGGTAATGTTCGCGCCGAGGGCGGTGCGCGATACGAGCGCACCCAGCTGACGGCGGACACGCTCGCTGGCGATCTTCGCTTCTTCTCGGGCCAGCGTAGCTTCGACGCCTTCTCGGGTTCGCTGGGAGCGTCGGTAGCGGTCGCGCCCGGGATTCGTGTCGGATTGAACGCGTCGCGAACCGAACGCGCGCCATCGGGTGAAGAACTGTTCGCCAACGGCGCGCACGCCGGAACCCAAGCATATGAATTGGGCAGTCCCGATTTCCGCCTGGAGAAGTCCTGGGGGATCGAGGCGACGTTGCACGCCAATGGCGACGGCTATCACTTCGATGCGTCGGCCTATTACAACTGGTTCTCCAACTATATTTTCGAGAGCCAGGTGGATCAGAGCGTGTGCGAGGCAGCCGCAGACCCGAGCGGCCGCGAAGTGGAGTTCCCGTGTTTCCAGTTCCAGCAAGCCGATGCGCGTTACTACGGCTTTGAGACGGATGCGTCCGTGCGGGTTGCCCGCATGGGCGATTATGCCGTCAATCTCGATGTGCTGGGGGATTACGTCCACGCCACGGTCGTGGATCACGGCCCTGTGCCGCGCATCCCGCCGATGCGTCTGCTGGGCGGGCTTGAGCTGCAGTCGGACAGGCTGTCGGCGCGGGCGGAAGTCGAACATGTGTTCGAACAGGATCGGATCACTGCGTTCGAAACGCCGACCAGCGACTATACGCTGGTGAACGCGTCGATCGCGTTCAGCCCCTGGGGCAAGGACAACAACACCACGATCCTGGTCAGTGCCAACAATATCTTCGATGTCGAGGCACGGCGGCACACCAGCTTCCTGAAGGACTTCGCACCGCTTGCCGGCAGGGGTTTCCGCGTCAGTCTGCGTCTGGGCCTTTAGGTCCAGAGAATGGCGGCGTCGGGACAGCCGACGCCGCCATTTTTGTGGGCATTACAAAAATCAATGAGCCAAAGTGAGTTGACGGTATATCATCTCATGCGTAGGCGACGCCAAACAGGACAATGGAGAACCCGTTTGAGCGTCGCCAATTCGCGGCAGGCGAAGGCCTGCCTTTTTTCTTTCGCGTCCACCCTGGCTGTCCTGCCCCTTGACGCCTGGGCGCAGGACACGGCGACCGACGGTAAGGACGGCGTGCAGGTGTCGCGCGAGTCCCGCGCACAGCCATCTTCCGAAACGATCGTCATAACCGGTCAGTCGCTTTCATCCTCCGACAAGGCGACTCCCCTCCCGGTCACCGTTCTGAGCGGTGATGCTCTGGTCCATCGCCGGCGTGGTACGCTGGGCGAGACGCTGGAGGGGTTGCCCGGCGTGCATATGGACAATTTCGGTGCGGGTGCCGCTCGCCCGGTTATTCGCGGGCAAACGCTGCCGCGCATCGAGATCCTGTCCGACGGGGCGAATGTGTTCGATGCAGCTTCGGTGTCGCCCGACCATGCCGTCGTCACCGACCCGCTGCTGCTCGACGCGATCGAGGTCCAGCGCGGTCCGGCAGCCATCCGCTATGGCGGCAACGCAGTCAATGGTGCGGTCAACCTGATCGACGGCAAGGTTCCCAAGGCGCTTCCGAAAGGCGGCGTCACCGGCGCCGCCGAGGTGCGCTATGGAACGGCAGACCAGGAAATGACCACCGCCGGTCGCGTCACCGCCGCGCTGGGACCGATCGCGCTGCACGCGGAAGCGTCCTATTCGGATCGCGAGAATTATGGCGTTCCCGCGAGCTTTGGGACCGACAGGCTCAAGGATTCCTTTGCCGAGAGCTCGAGCTACGCCTTCGGAGCATCCTGGGTGACCGACAAGGGCTATATCGGCGCGGCCTATACACGGCAGGATGCAGAATATGGCCTGCCCGGGCACAGTCACGCCAACGGGGTGTGCCACCTTCATGGCTATCCCTTCCCGGCCCCCGGCCGGATCGACCTGCATTGCATCGGACACGGCAACTATCAGAACCCGCTCGACAACCCCGACAGCGACACGGCGCTGATCGACCTGCGCAGCGAACGCGTCGACCTGCGTGGCGATTTCGTCGACCTGCTGCCCGGCTTTTCCGATATCCGGATCCGCGGGTCTTACACCGACTATCAGCATGACGAAGTCGACGGCCCGATCCTCTACAGTCGCTACACGAACAAGGTGTGGGACGGCCGGATCGAGCTGACCCACAAGTCCGTGTTCGGCTTCACCGGCACGCTGGGCGTGCAATATACCGACGGGACCTTCAGCGGACTGAACCTGATCGATCTGCATGTTCCACCGACGGCTTCGTTCGGCTTCGCCGGGACCCAGAAGTATCTGACCGAGAATATCGGCATTTTCCTGAGCGAGCGCCGCAGCATCGGCCCGATCGACATCGAGATCGCGGCGCGTAAGGACTGGCGCACGATCAAGACGCCGATCCCCGGCGCGTTCTATATCAACTTGGAAGAAGAGTATTGGGGTTACTACATCGACAACTATGGCGCCGACTGGCGTCAGGTTGTCGAGCAAATGCGACGGGACTCCTTTATCGCTGGCAATCCCGATCGGAAGCACAATCCCTTCTCGATCTCGTTCGGCGCGATCTGGAACGTCACCTCCGGATACTCGCTCGCGCTCTCGCTGGCGCAGACCGAACGCGCGCCCAATGTGCGCGAACTGTTCGCGGATGGCAGCAGCCTTGCGACCAACAGCTATGAGGTCGGTCTTCTGGCGACAGGGTTCGTGCAGAATTACCTTCCCGACGACCTGTTCAACTATGACGACGATGTGATGGAGCGCGCGCGGGCGATCAACCTGACCTTCCGCAAGGCGGGCGGACCGCTGGAGTTCGAGATCGGCGCCTTCTACCAGGCTGTCGACAACTACATCTTCGCGCATCTGCTCGAGACGGAATTCACCACCGGGCAGCGCCACGACTTCCTGCTCTATACCACCGCCGATGCCGAATTTTACGGCGCGGACGGGCAGGTCAGCTTTCAGCTCGATCCGGCTTCGAAAGTTACTGTGTTCGGCGATTATGTCGCAACCAACCTGACCGACGACGACGACAATCTGCCGCGCATCCCGCCGGGTCGGCTGGGCGCGCGCTACGCCTATGCCGCGGGGGCGTTATCGGCCGACCTCGAATATTATCGCACTTTCGGGCAGAACAAGGTGGCGCGCTATGAGACGCCGACCGACGGCTACAACATGGTCAATGCGACGATCGGCTACACGATCGACATGGGCCGAGGCGCCGACGTCGAAATCTATGCGCGGGGAACGAACCTGACCAACGAGCTTGCCTTCGTGCACACCTCGTTCGTCAAGGACCAGTCGCCGCTGCGCGGGCGGAGCATCGTGTTCGGGGTGCGCACACAATTCTAAGGGAGGCGGAGTCGCTTGGATAACACCTTGAGCGCGCTGGATCTTCTAGACGTTTAAACGACAGGCCTCGACAAGGCTCGTCAAAGGCCGAATCCGATGTCCAGACCGCTTCCACGACGGTCCACCGAATTGGGGTTTCCGAACCGATTGCGGTAACAGGAAGAATGGGAGGTAGGCGCCACGTTTCCGCAACTACCCGTTCAATCTGTGCCTAAGCTTGGCCTCTTTGCGCTGTAAAGTCGGCAGCGGTTCTTGTCAGCGGTTCACACCAGCGGTTGGCATCAGTACCACCATTTTGTGGTCCGGACGTTCCGCTGCACTGAAAGTATGCTGGTCAAAGCTGAGCGGTCCCGTCCAAGGGATGAACGAACGTCCTGCCGCCTTCTCGCGCCGACACGCTCTGCGTCTCCCATTCGTGGACGAACAATTCGGACCTCTCACGCAAATCTCTGACGAGGGCATCCAGGAACGGATCCTTCATCAGCCGCGCGCAATCAGCCCGAAATTCGGCTAGGACCCGGCGCGCGCGCTGCTCCCAGTCCGGCAGGAGCGTCCGAGCCGATGGCGAAAGAAAAGTATAACGCAGCAGATTGCGCTCCCCGGCGGGGCCAAGCCAGCCCGCGAACAAGCGCTCAGCTGCGGGATTCCAGCAACTCGCGTTCCAAAGGCGATCCAGCCCATAGGCCGGAACCGGCAGCATCATGACGAGCGCGGCTACGGAAGCAGGAGCCTCCGTGATCGTCGAGACGGGCGGTTCGGCGGGATCGCGGCGGTCGCCCAGTTCGAATAGATAGGCACGCTCCGCCGGGGTGAGCGCCAGCGCCTCTGCAAGGCGAGCGAATGTCTCGGCGGAGACGCCGACATCGCGACCTTGCTCGATCCAAGCGCACCAGGTCACGCCGATCCCGGCACGCGCCGCCAGTTCTTCTCGGCGCAACCCCGGCGTCCGCCGGCGACGGACCACCACATCCGGCTTCATCCGCTCCCGATGCGACCGGATGAAGCTCCCAAGCAGTTTGCGCCGTTCATCGCTGTTCATGGGAGTCATTGTAACAGTATAAACGCTTATCTTGTAACGGGCTAAAATCATGGCAGCACGGGATCGAGGAGTACATCATATGACCCGTTCCCATGACGCCATCGTCAACGCGCAGTTCGGCAGCCAAGCTGCGGCCTATCTCTCCAGCAGCGTTCATTCCACCGGCGAGGACCTCGACGCATTGGCGCAGATCTGCGCTGAGGTGCGCCCCGCACGGGCGCTGGATATCGGCACGGGCGGCGGGCATGTCGCCTATCGACTAGCGCAACATGCGCAAACTGTTGTCGCCGTCGACCTGTCCTCAGAAATGCTCAAGGTCGTCGCAGAGACAGCACGCCAACATGGCCTTTCGAACATCGAGACGACGGGCGCACCCGCCGAGCGCTTGCCCTTCGAAGATGCATCGTTCGATCTGGCGGCCTGCCGCTATTCGGCGCACCATTGGTGCGATTGGGACGCGGGGTTGCGGGAAGTTCGGCGCGTGCTCAAGCCAGGTAGCCCGGCAATCTTCATTGACGTCATCTCGCCGGCAGTCCCGGCGTGCGACACACATCTCCAGGCGATCGAACTGCTGCGCGACCCGTCCCATGTGCGGAATTATAGCGAGTCCGAGTGGGCTGCTGCGCTGGTCCGCGCAGGCTTTCGTGCGCGTCGTGCCGAGAAACGCCGCATCCGGATGGACTTTGCCTCTTGGGTCGGCCGCATGCGGACCTCCACAGCGCATCAAACGGCCATTCGATCGCTCCAGCAGTTGGCCTCGGTACAAATTGCCACCTATTTCGCGATCGAAGTCGATGGATCGTTCTCGATCGACATATTGCAGGTCGAGGCCTCTGCGTGCCGAGCGGGCGAGCGCTAAAACATGTGGCTGCGACTGCGGCATTCTCAGGGTGTTAATTTTGGCAGATGGCCGTATTTCCGCAGGTCGGGGCCTCCTGGAGGTGACTGCAACGCACTGCATACGGATCGACCGGAGAGACTTTCAGGCCGGGCAAAAGCCGCATATGGCCGGCCCGCAATCTCGCGCCGCAAAAGGGTTCGCCAATGCGCCTTGACGATGTCCAGATCATTTCGCGCAACCGGTGCGACCAGCTTGGCGAAGGGCCGCTCGCCGCGCGCGACGGATCGCTCTACTGGGTCGATATCATCGAACAGCGGATCAACCGCCTGTCGCTCGCCGACAGGACGGTGAACAGCTGGATCATGCCCGAGATGGTCGGCTGGGTGATCGAGCGGCGCGACGCGTCGGGGCTAGTCGCCGGGTTCCGCAGCGGGGTGAAGGTGGTGGTCCTCGACCCCGCATCGCCGACGCCGGTCTCGATCGAGCCGCTGGTCGACCTGCCCGCGGACGAACCAGCGATCAATCGGATGAACGACGCCAAGGCCGATCGCGACGGGCGCCTCTGGGCCGGCACCATGCCGGTGAGTTGCGACGTTCCGGCCGGTTCCTTGTACCGCATCGAAGCCGATCGATCGATTGAGCGGATGGACAACGGCTATCACGTCGCCAACGGGCCCGCGATCAGCCCCGACGGACGCTGGCTTTTCCACACCAACACCGTGCTGGGGCAGATCTATCGCTTCGCGCTCGACGGCGCGACGCTCGGACCGCGCGAACTGTGGCTGCAGTTCGAGTCCGACTGGGGTCATCCCGACGGCATGACCTTCGATGCCGAGGGCGGTCTGTGGGTCGCGCATTGGGGGGGATCGCGGGTCAGCCGGTTCGACCCCGACGGCAAGGTCGAGCGCGCGATCCACGTGCCCGCCAGCCAGATCACCAGCATGACCTTTGCCGGCGACTCGTACGATCGGATGTTCATCACCTCCGCCGCCGACGGCATCGACGAGCCGCATGGCGGCTATCTGTTCGAGGTCGATCCCGGCGTCAAAGGCCTACCGCCCCACCGCTTTGCGGGCTAGCCCGTCGTGACGCCGTCCGGTCCGAATTGCAGCCGGGTCGTCAGCAGCGCGCGGAATTCGTTGTAGCCGCCGGTGCCGGGGAAGAAGGCGTGGAAGAACAGCTGCGGCGCCCCATCGAGACCCGGCGCGACAGAGGCATGGCCGGGCGCCCACCAGGTCGTCGTCGACTTGAGCAGCGGATCGCCCTGTTTGACGTACGGGCCGAAGATATGGTCGGCCACTGCAACGCCGATGCCATAGGCGGGCGTGCCGAAATCGTTTCCGGCGTAGAACATCCAGTAGCGGCCCTGCTGCTTGGTGACCCATGGCCCCTCGATCAGATGCCCCTCCCAATCGAGGTCATTGGTCAGCACCAGATGCTCCTCGCCCACCCGCTCGCCGCTCTCGGTCAGGCGCTGCGCATAGATCGGCGTGCTCATCGCATCGAGGATCGCCTCCGCCTCCGGGATGTCGGCGAGTGCGGCCTTTACCTGCTGCCAGTTGTCGAGCACCGCCTCGATCAGCGGCTGCATCAGGAAGAAGCGTTCCATCGGCCGCTGTGAATTGGCCCAGAGCTGGAGCGCGGCGGCAAGCGACGCCGTGCGACGGTCGGCCTCGGTCGCGAACACCTGGTCGATCAGCTCGGGCCGCTGGCGGAACAGGCCGGCGAGCGGGCGCGGCCAGACGCCGTTGGTGTCGCGCTTCCACAGCAGATAGCGCTCGCCATCGTCGTCGATGAAGATGTGCGAATCGATCACGCCGCCGCTCATCACCGGCTGGGCGGCATCGCCGGTCAGCCCAGTGGTGTTCACGGCGTGCGCAGTGACCAGCGGATGGCCGAGGTCGCGCCACGGGCCGAACGGGCTGTCGCTCTTGGCCAACCCGATGGCGAGCGCGTTCGACTTCTGCCGGGCGGTGTAGACCAGCCAATATTCGTCGCCGACGCGCGCCATTTCCGGCGCCCAGAAATCGCCGACATGGCGACCATGCGCGGTCCAGTCGGGCGCCTCGCCCTCGGCAAATACAAAGCCCTTGTGGGTCCAGGTCTTGAGGTCGTCCGAGTGGAGGATCGGAAAGGCATCCGGCGCATCGTTGGAGGTCGCGACGAGGATATAGCCCTGATCGGTCTTCAGCACCGCCGGGTCGCCATAGCCGCAGGTGATTCGGGGGTCCGCATTTTCCGTGAGCAGCGGCTCCCAGTTCGGCGCGGGCAGGTCGCTCGGCGCGGGACCGCTCAGCACGTGCGGACGCCGGGTGGCGAAGTCGTCGGCGACGCGGTTGAAGAAGTCGACATAGGCGGAGTGGTCGCCGGAGGCGAGCTGGTAGGTGCGTTCGGCGTCGCCACGGCGCACGATGATCTGGCTGTGCGGCGCTTGCGCTGCGGCGATGGCTTCGAACTGGATGGTCATGATCGGCTTCTTTCCGGGTCACACGGGCGGTTCGGCAGCGCTAAACCACATTTATAAGATAAATGCGAGTGTGGTTTCTGCGCGGGTTTTTGGGCACACCGGTGAGCCTGCCCGGCAAGCCGCGCATTGACGTCAGGCGGGCTTTTGCTAAAAAGTGCGATAAATAAGATAATATGGGATGCCTCAGTGAGCCTCGAGCTTCGTAACGTCCGCAAGGCCTATGGAGAAACGCCGGTTCTCGACGATGTATCGTTGAGCATGAGCGACCGCGAGTTCATCGCGTTCCTGGGCCCGTCCGGGAGCGGCAAGTCCACGCTGCTCCGCATCATCGCGGGGCTCGAGATCGCCGATGCGGGCGAAGTGGTGCTGGATGGCCGGCGCATCGATCAGCTGCATCCCGGCGCGCGCGACGTGGCGATGGTGTTCCAGGCCTATGCGCTCTACCCGCACATGACGGTGCGCGAGAATATGGCGTTCGGCCTGCGCAATGCGCGGGTTCCGCAGAATGAGATCGACGCGCGGATCGCCCAGGCGGCGGCGGTGCTGGAGATCGAGAGCCAGCTCGACAAGAAGCCCGCCCAGATGTCGGGCGGCCAGCGTCAGCGCGTCGCGATCGGCCGCGCGATCGTCAAGCACCCCAAGCTGTTCCTGTTCGACGAACCGCTGTCGAACCTCGATGCCGCGCTGCGCACGCGGACGCGGGTCGAGCTCGCCCAGCTGCGACGCCGCGTCGACGCCGCGATCATCATGGTGACGCACGACCAGGCCGAGGCGATGACGCTGGCCGACCGCATCGTCGTGATGAACGATCGCCGCATCCAGCAGATCGGCGCGCCGATGGATATCTACACGCGCCCGGCGAACAGCTTCGTCGCACGGTTCGTCGGGTCGCCGGCAATGACCCTGTTGCCCGCCGCGCTGGTGCCGGGCGAAGGCCCCGCGCGCGTGCGGCTGGGCGACGGGACCGAGGTGACGACACGCATCGATCGCGCCGCGCTCCCGTCCGGCCCGGTCGAACTCGGCCTGCGCCCCGAGCATGTGCGGGTGGCGGCATCGGGCGAAGGTGCGTGCGAGGCCGAAGTGTTGCTGGTCGAGCGGCTCGGCGACCGCACGCTGGTCTACGCCAAGCTGAGTGATGGTCAGGAGATCACAGCCGAGGATGCCGGACTGAGCGCCGTCAAGCTGGGCGACCGGGTGCGCCTGCGCATCGACGGCGCGGCAGCGCATCTATTCGACTGCAACGGCGATGGGCATCACGCGCAGGTCATGGATTCCGCCGCATGAGACGCGGTGACCGGCTCGCCAGTTTCGGCTTCGTCGCGCCGTTCCTGGCGATCTATCTGTTCATCCTGATCTATCCGCTGCTGGCGGGTATCGGGCTGAGCATGAAACGGGTCGACCTGTTCGGTGGGGGCAGCTTCGTCGCGCTCGATAATTATGCGCGTCTCGCCGCCGATCCCGTCTTCCATGCCGCGATCCTCCAGACCTTGCTGCTCGCGGCGATGATCGTGCCGATCCTGACGGTGGTGTCGCTGATGCTCGCGCTCGCGCTCAACCGGCCGACCCGCGATGCGGCAGTGTTCCGCGGCATCTTCTTCTCCTCCTCGGTCCTGTCGGTGACGATCGTGACGTTGATCTGGCGCTTCGTGCTCGCGCCCGATGCCGGGTTGCTCGGCGAAGTGGCACAGGGTCTCGGCACCTCGCCGCTGCCGTTCCTCAGCGATCCGACGCTCGCGCTGTGGGCGCTCGCGATCACCACCATCTGGTGGTCGATCGGGCTGCCGATGATGCTGTTCCTCGCCGGGCTTCAGCAGATACCGGGCGACATCTACGAAGCCGCGGCGCTGGACCGGGCGAGCCGCTGGACGATCTTCTGGCGCATCACCCTGCCCTCGCTCCGCCGCACGGTGGTGCTGGTGGTGATGCTCCAGACCGCTGCGCAGCTCCAGCTGTTCGGCCAGTCGCAGCTGCTCACCGCCGGCGGCCCTAACGGGGCGACGCGGACGATGGTGTTGTTCATGTTCGAAACCGCCTTCTGGCGCTGGGAACTCGGCTATGCCGCTGCGGCGGCGGAGATCCTGTTCATGCTGATCGTGGCACTCACGCTGGCGCAATACTGGTTCACGATGCGCACCTCGGAGGCGGGCAATGGCCGCTGATCGTACAACCCCCGTGTTCCGCCCCGGCGAAGGGCGGATGCGGCCCGCCACGCTGATCGCGCTGCTGCTCGCGGCGGCGGTAATGCTGGCACCGCTGATCTGGACGGTCCTGCTCTCGCTCAAGTCCAATCAGGCGTTGGTCGGCAACAGCGGCGCGGCGCTCGAATTCCCGTACACGCTCGAAAACTACTGGGCGATCCTGTCGGGCGATCAGGTGTTCCGCTGGCTGCTCAACAGCCTGATCGTGTCGATCGGCACGACGGTCGGCGTGCTCGCGCTGTGCAGCCTGGCCGGCTATGGCTTTGCGCGGCTGGAGTTTCCGTTTCGCCGCACTCTGTTCGTGTTCGTCCTGCTTGGCCTGGCGATCCCCGAACAGGCGGTGATCCTGCCCCAGCACCAGCTGTTCGCCGCGCTCCACCTTCACAACAGCTACCCCGGGCTGATCCTGCCCGGGCTGGCCGGACCCTTTGGCGTGTTCTTCATGACCCAATATTTTCGCGCGATCCCGCGGGATCTGGACGAGGCGGCGATGCTCGACGGCGCGTCGCGGCTGCGCATCTTCTGGAGCGTGCTTCTGCCGCTCACCCTGCCCGCGCAGGCGACGCTCGGCGTGTTCACCTTCCTCGCCAGCTGGAACAGCTATTGGTGGCCGCTGATCTCCGCGACGCGCAGCGACATGTACACGCTGACCGTCGGACTCGCGGCGGCGCAGATGAACTATGCGCAGACCAGCGGCCTCGGCTTTCTGATGGCGCAGGCGGTATTCGCGTCGGTGCCGATCTTCATCGTCTATGTCCTGTTCCAGAAGCACATCGTCCAGTCGATGGCGGGGACGGCGACACGATGAGGATCGCCCTTGCACTCACGCTCGCGTTACTCGCGACCGGCTGCGGCAGCAGCGGCGCGGACGACGGCAAAATCTATCTGCAGCGCTTCTTCGGCGAATGTGGCGCGGCCTATGGCTCTGCGACCGACGTCGCTGCGGCAAAGGGCGAATGCGGGATCATCACGTCGATGATCAACAAGTTCAACGCCCAGACCCCCGGCGCTCCCGTCAGCAGCAACGTCGTCGCCTGGCCCGGCTACCCTCAGTTGAGCGCGCAGTTCGCGGCGGGCGACCCGCCCGACATCGTCAGCATGCATGGGGGGGTCATTTCGGACTATGCCGCGCGTGGGCTGCTCGAACCGGTCGAGCCCTATCTCGAGGCCGCCGGACTGACGCCCGAACAGTTCACCGACGCCAGCCGCATGGCCGCGACGGTCGATAACCGCCTCTACGGCCTGCCCTGGGACACGCATGGCGGCCTGTACCACATCAACACCAAGCTGTTCGCGCAGGCGGGGTTGATGCGCGACGGCAAGCCGATATTGCCGCGCTCGGCGGAAGAGCTTCTCGCCCATGCCCGCCAGTTCAAGGCGCGCACAGGCAAGCCCTATCTCCTCCAAAGCCTGGTCGCCGACACTGCCGCGCAGACGCGCACGCTCTATACCTATCTGATGGCGCAGGATGCGGTGATCTTCCCCGATCCGCTGCACATCAAGCTGCAGACGCCGGAGGCACGGCGCGTGGTCAACTATTTCAAGGCGCTGACGGAGGAGGGGCTGGGCACGCTCGACCAGGACACCCCCGCGGCGATCGCGGCGTTCCTGAGCGGCGAAGGCGGAATCTATCCGACGGGCACCTGGATGATCGATCAGTTCCAGCAGGACGCGATGACGCCGGGCCGTCCGCTCTATGGAAGCTATGCGGTCTACCCCTATCCCCGCCTCTGGGGAAAACATGCCGAGTTCGTAAGCGGCCATGTTTGGGTCGTTCCCAAGCGCGAGCGAACCCCGGCGCAGCGCGCGATGATCGCCCGCTTCTTCGCGTTCATGACCGCGCATAATCTGGACTGGGCGCGCACCGGGCACCTGCCGGCGGTGCGCAAGGTGATCGAATCGGCCGCGTTCAAGGCGCTGCCGCATCGCGCGGATATCGCACCGCTCGCGACAATCGGCCATCCGCTGCCCGGCTATGTCCAGCGTCAGTCGGCGATCGAGCGTCTGGTCGGCGAAGAGGTCGGTGCCGCGATCACCGGACAGAAGACCGTCGATCAGGCGCTGGCGGACGGCGAACGCCGCGTCAACGAACTGCTCGCCGAACTTCCGGTGTTCAGCCCGACTTCCCCGCCTCGTCGATCAGCGTCATCACGTCCGTAATCAGCGCAACCATGCCGTCGCGCGCCGCGTGGGGATCGCGCGCCTCGATCGCGGTCAGCACCTCGCGATGCTGCGGCAGGCTGGCAGTGCGCCCCTTGAAGCGGTTGGTGAAGCGGATCGAGGTGCGCAGCGCGGTTTCGACCACATCGCGGAACTGGACGTAAAACGGGTTCGCGGACGCGGCCAGGATCGCGACATGGAACGCAATGTCCGCTTCCAGCGGGTCGTCCTCGCCATTCTCGGCCGCCTCCATGCGCCGATACCCGGCCTGGATCAGCGCGACGCCCGCAGCGTCCGCAGCGCGCGCGGCGAGCGCGGCCGCTGCGGGCTCGATCGCGATGCGCAGCTCGGTGAACTGGCGCAGCAGCTCCAGCGAGAATGTCCGTTCGAGCAGCCAGCGCAGCACGTCGGCATCGAACAAATTCCAGTGCGCCGGCCGCTGAACCGTTGTGCCCTTGCGCGGGCGTGCGGTCAGCAGGCCCTTGGCGGTCAGCATCTTGACCGCCTCGCGCGTAACCGAGCGGCTGACGCCGTGCTGCTTGGCCAGATCCGCTTCGGTCGGGAAGACGCGCGCATCATAATGCCCGGTCACGATCGCGCGGCCAAGCGCGTCGAGCAGCCCATAGGTCAGGTTCCGCCCGCCCACCGGGGACGAACTCAGCAGCGGCGTGTCGGCGTCCATCAGGTCAACCTCCGTCCCGGGCGTGGCATGAAGGCGTCGATCGAAATGTGGCAGGTGTCTGCATCATTGCCGACTGTAACGCGGGTCAACGGAATGCTGCAACGCTTTCACGGCGCGCGACCATGAAAGCGTCTGCAGCGATCCGCAGCGGCTCGCGATCCACCGCGCACGCGCGTGCGTCGATCAGCGTGGCGAACCGGTCATAGATCTGGGGATATTCGCGATCCTCCTCCAGCGGCTGGTCGACCCCGTTGACCAACAGGCGCGCGCCGCCGTCGCGCAGCTCGACGCGCCGCCCGTCGCATGTGGTGATCTGAATGAGCCATTCCTCCCCGGCATCGAACCGCCAATCGAATTCGGCCTGCCAGTTCGCGCCGACGAACTCGATCGTGGCGGCAATCGGCGCCTGCCGGTTTTCGGGCACGGACAGGGTCGCGGCGCGCACCAGCAATGGCACCGCGACGATCTGGGACAGGATCGAAAGCGCATTGATGCCGGTATCGAAGACTCCGAACCCGCCGGCGTCCCAGATCCACTCCTGCCCCGGATGCCATTTGCGCACGTCCTCGCGCCACGAAATGTGGAGCGTGTCGATCTCCGCGCCGGCGAGCGCCGCCGCAGCAGGCGCGACGCCTGGCGCATATTGCGAGTGCCAGGCGGTGTAGAGCACCCTGCCCTGCGCTCGGGCCAAAGCCTCGAGCGCGTCCAGTTCACCCAGCGTCGTGGTCGGCGGCTTTTCGAGCAGCACATCGAACCCGGCCTGCAACGCGTCGCGCGCCAGGGCGTAGCGGGCGGCCGGGGGCGTGCAGATCGCGATGGCGTCCGCAGCCCCGTCCATCGCCGCCAACATCTCGGCGGCATCGCCGTACCAGGGGACGCCGATATCCGGATCGCCGGCCGGCGTCGCCACGCCGACCAGCTCGAACCGCGAATCGCTGGCGATGGCCGGCAGATGCTGGTCGGCGGCGATCTTGCCGAAGCCGATGATGGCGACCCGGATCATCTCAGCGGACCGAGAGTGCGGAAACGAACGCCCGCGCCTGCGTCGCGACCTCGGCAGGAGTCTGTCCCGGCCGATAGAGCGCGCCGCCCAGCCCGAAGCCGTTGGCGCCGGCCGCGAAATAGGGCGCCATCGCCGGCGGCGTGATGCCGCCCACGATAACGACCGGCACGTCGCGCGGAAGCACCGCGCGATGCGCCTTCACGACGGCCGGCGATGCGGCTTCGGCAGGAAACAGCTTGAGCAGGTGTGCGCCCGCGTCCAGTGCGGCGAACGCTTCGCTGGGGGTGAAATAGCCGGGTGCCGAGACTAGCCCCGCTGCAACCGTAGCCGCGATCACGCGGACATTGACGCTGGGCGACACGATGATCCGTCCCCCGGCGTCCGCAACCTGCGCCACCTTATCGACGTTCAGGACCGTGCCCGCGCCGATCAGCGCCGCGTCGCCCAGGCGACGGGCAAGCCGTTCGATGCTCGCCAACGGATCGGGCGAGTTGAGTGGCACCTCGATGATGCGAATGCCGGCCTCGACCAGCGCGTCCCCAACCGCCTCGACTGTGTCCGGCGTGACGCCGCGGATGATCGCGACCAGCGGACAGACGGAGAAATGGGCAGTGAAGGCGTCAAGCGAACCGGTCATAACAACTCCGTGATTCGGCGAATGCCGGCGAGAAACGCGGCGTCGCCATCGATGACTTCGCCGACACGGTCGGCATGGCCGAGCGCCGCGGCATACAGGGCGCATAGTGCAGGGGCGCCGACAAGCGCGACGGTCTCGCCCGGCGCCCGATCAGCAATCGCGGCGCGCACGTCGCTGCCGATGAGCAGGCCGCTCGCATAGCTCGCATCGCTCCGCCCGGCCCCCAACAGGTGCCGCGCGCGGATGCCGAACAGCGATGCGAGCAGGTCGGCGCCGCCAAGCGCGTCTGCGACGCCCGCCGCAAATGCATCGTCGGCAGCGACCGCGCTTTCGAGTTGCGCCGACAGGATCGAATGGTCACGCAGCACCGCGAAGAGTTCGCCCGTCATCCTCGTGCGGAACGTGTCGATCCGTCCGCCGCGCATCGCGATCCACTTGGCATGGGTGCCCGGCAGGCAGATCAGCCCGTCTGGCGGAGCCAACCCCGCCGCCACGGCGCCGAGCGCCTGCACCTCCTCGCCCCGCATCACATCCGCTATGGGGTCGCGCTGGCACACGCCGGGAACGATGCCGACGCGCCCGACCTTGATCCAGCATATCGCACGCGCAAGCGCCTCCGCGTCGGCGGGGCATCCGACATAGGGCGCCTCGCGCCAGCCGCGGTTCGATCCCGCCATGCCTGAAATCAGCATCGCGTGGTCGCCCAGCGCGGCGCGAATTTCATCGGCGGCCCGGTCGAACCCGCCCGGCTCGACCGACAGGACCCCCTTCGCATCCTCGAGCTTTGCGACCACCCGCCCTTCGGCATTGACCGAATAGGCGCGCCGGTTGGTCGAGCCCCAATCCACCGCGATATACCCGTCGCGCCAGCTCATCGGCGGCTCGCTTTCCATCCCCAAAACATCGCCGCGGATCATACAGGCGCGCGCTGCGCTTGCTAGATATAAATTATAAGATAAATAGGTTTAATGCCCGGGTGGGGCTTTGAGGTGTTTATGAAGATTGCGCGTATCGAGACGTTTCACGTTCCGCCTCGTTGGCTGTTCGTGCGCGTCGAGGCGGAGGATGGCTGTTACGGTTGGGGCGAAGCCAGCCTCGAAGGACATAGCGAAGCGGTCGACGGCGCGTTCGAATCGCTGCGCGACCGGTTCATCGGCGCCGACCCGCGCCGCATCGAGGATGTCTGGCAGGTCGCCTATCGCGGCGGCTTCTATCGCGGGGGCGCGGTGCTGATGTCGGCGCTGGCCGGCCTCGACCAAGCATTGTGGGACCTCAAGGGACGCCATTACGGCCTGCCCGCCTGGGAAATGATGGGCGGACAGGTGCGCGACAAGGTCCGCGCCTATGCCTGGATCGGCGGCGACCGTCCGGACGATGTCGGCGAAGCGGCGGCGGCGCGCAAGGCGCAGGGCTTTTCCGCCGTGAAGATGAACGCGACATCCGAACTCGACTATCTCACCGCGCCGCGGTTCGACGATGTGGTCGAGCGCGTTCGCGCAGCGCAGGCGGCCGGCATGGATGTCGGGCTCGACTTCCATGGCCGCGTGCATCGCGCGATGGCCAAGCAACTGGCCAAGCACCTCGAGCCGCTGGGATTGCTGTTCATCGAGGAGCCGATCCTGTCGGAGAACCCCGAAGTCCTCGCCCAGATCTCGAATCAGATCAGCATTCCGATCGCCCTGGGCGAGCGGCTCTATTCGCGCTGGGACTTCAAGCCGTTCCTTGCCAGCGGAGCGGTCGACATCATCCAGCCGGACCTCAGCCACGCCGGCGGATTGAGCGAATGCCGTCGGATCGCCGCCATGGCCGAGGCCTATGACGTTGCCGTGGCGCCGCATTGCCCGCTGGGGCCGCTCGCGCTCGCCGCCTGCCTTCAGCTTGCCGGGTGCACGCCGAACGTCGTGCTGCAGGAGATGTCGCTCGGCATCCACTATAATGCCGGCCACGACCTGCTGCATTTCTGCGCTAATCCCGATGTGCTCTCGCCGGTCGACGGCTTCCTGCCGATTCCAACCGGGCCCGGCCTGGGTGTCGAGATCGACGAGGCCGCCGTGCGCAAGGCGGACGCCGAGAAGGTGCGCTGGCGCAACCCGATCTGGCGACAGGAGGATGGCAGCTTCGCGGAATGGTGAGCCAAGCTACGACAACCATTATCCGATAAATCTTATAAATCTCTTGTCAGCGGCGAAAGCACGCTTCTATAGCGACGATGAGGAGAGTCGCTGACCAGGCGGCCGGCGCGGTGTGAATTATCGAAGGGGAGGACATTGATGCGTTTGAGGACTTTGATCCGCTGCTCCGGATCCGTTGCAGCGATTGCGTTGGTCGCCGCGCCCGCCTGGGCGCAGGAAACCACGCCAGCCGCTCCGGATGCGCAGGAAGCGCCTGCGACCCAGACCGAAGAGATCGTCATCAGCGGCTATCGCCAGTCGCTGGAATCGCAGCAGAATATCCGCCGCAACTCGACCCAGATCGTCGACGCGATCGTGGCCGAGGACATCGGCAAGCTGCCCGACATCGCCGTGTCCGACACCGCCGCGCGCATTCCCGGCGTGCAGGTCGAGCGCAGCGGCGGCGAGGCCGGACGCGTGCTCGTCCGCGGACTGCCCGATTTCGTCACCACCTATAACGGCCGCGAGATCTTCACCGCCGAAACGCGTTCGGTCGCGCTGCAGGATTTCCCCTCGGGCGCCATCGGCGCGATCGAGGTGTTCAAGACCTCGACTGCGAACCTGGTCGAGCCGGGCCTTGCCGGCCTGATCAACGTGCGCTCGCGCCGTCCGTTCGACTTTGCCGACTTCCATGTCGCCGGGTCGGCCTGGATGACCTACACTTATCAGGCGCGCGACTATAATCCGAACGGCAACATCATGGTCTCCGACCGCTGGGATATCGGCGGGGGCGAGATCGGCGCGTTGCTCGGTCTGTCCTATACCAGCATGCACTATCGCGATTCGACGCGGTCCAACACCGACTTCGTCGCCGGCGGCGGTCCCGGCGGGACGCAGTTCCCCGACATTCAGCGCGTGACCTATGACGAGGGCGACCGCGAGCGTCCGTCGGTCAACGGCGCGATCCAGTGGCGCCCCTCGCCCGGCCTCGAATTCTATGTCGAGGGGCTCTATCAGGGCTTCCGCAACAAGCTGTCGTCGCGTGAGATGGAAGCGGCTTTGTGGGGCGGCTCGGGCTTTTCCAACGTCGTGACGGTGCCCGATCGCCCCGACCTGCTCGAAAGCGCGACGGTCACCAATCCGCGCCGCGTACAGGGCTATCAGGGCGGTACCTACAACAGGACCGATACCTATCAGATCGCTGCCGGCGGCAGCTTCGAGACCGGTGGGCTGAAGATCACCGCCGACATCGCGCGGACCGATTCGACCTTCACCGGATCGACCGCCAGCGTCGACTATGCCTTCGCCAGCCCACAGACGATCGAGTTCGACACCAATGCGGACCGTGGTGACGGCGGCGCCGTTTTCTCGATCCCCGGCTTCGACGCCAGCGATCCGGCCAACTACATCTATCGCGGTTTCTACGAGGAGGCGCAGCGGGCCGAAGGCAAGGACTGGCAGGCGCGCATCGACGCCGTCTACGAGACCGAAATGCCGTGGATCAAGGCATTCGAGGCCGGCGTCCGCTACACCGACCGCGATGCGCATCGCGAATATGGCAATCGCTATTTCGATCGCGAAGGCGACCGCCGCCCCTTCTCGGCGGTGCCGCTGACCTATGAGCTGTTCGAGCCCGGTTTCCGCGGTGCCAACCCCCAGCCGGGTATCCTCACCTGGCTGTCGCCCACCTATGACAGCATCCGCGCCAATCTGGCGGAATTGCGGGAGTTCAACCAGCCCGGGCTGACCGGCGCGCCTCCGGCCGATCCGCAGCAGACCTGGGACGCTAACGAAAAGCACTTCGCCGCCTATGGCCAGCTGCGCTACGAAATTCCGCTGGGTGGCGAAGCCAGCATCGACGGGACAATCGGCCTGCGCTACGCACGCAGCGATCTGGATCTCTCGGGTACCCGCTTCGTACTCCCGGCGGACGGCGGGCCGGGTGTGCAGACGCCGACGGTGGTCGAGCGCAAGTTTGAGGCTTGGCTGCCCAACTTCAACGCGCGCATCCGGTTCACCCCAAAGATCCAGGCCCGGCTCGCCTTCACCGAAACCCAGACGCGCCCGAACTTCACCGACCTTCGCGCCTCGGGCACGCTGGACCGGCCCAACACGAACGGGTGCCTGGAGCTCAACCCGATCCCGGCGGGCTGCTATCGCACCGGCAACGGCGGCAACCCGTTCCTGAACCCGCTGACGTCGCGCAACTACGACGCCGCGCTCGAATATTACTTCTCGCGCAACGGCTTCGTGTCGGTCAGCGTCTTCCACCGCGACATGAACGGGTTCATCGAGGGGAATACCTTCACCGGCACCCTGCCCGACGGCACCCCGCTGCGCCTGAGCTCGCCGGTCAACGCGGGCAAGGGACGCATCCGCGGCTTTGAAATCCAGGGCTCGACCTTCCTCGATTTCATCGGCCTGCCGCAGTTCGGCCTGCAGGGTAACCTCACCAACCTCGATGCGCGGTCGGACTTCAACTATGACGACGGCCTGCAGCCGGACGGCTCGCCGCTCATCCGGACGGTCAATCGCGAGCTTTTGTTCGTGTCCGACTGGTCGGCCAACGCCGCCGTCTTCTACGAGGCCAATGGCCTGTCGGCGCGACTGGCGTACAACTGGCGCAGCGAATTCCCGCTGACCTATCAGCGGCGCGGCGACCACCTCTATACCGAAGAGGCCGATCCGGTTCAGCGGCTCGACCTGTCGGTCAGCTACGATGTGATGCCTGCGGTGACGGTCTTCGGCGACTGGACCAACATCCTCGGCGATCCGTTCAGCTCGACGCTGACCCGCACAAACACGGTCAACAACGCGCTGCCGGTTGAAGGGGCGTTCACCGCAACCTATCCGCGCGTCGTCCGCTACGAGGAATCGACCCTCACCGTGGGTGTCCGCTTCCGCTTCTGACCGGGCGGTCGGGTCAACATGGGAGCCGGAGAGCCTTGCTCTTCGGCTCCTGTCGTTTGAGGATTATGGCATGAGCAGCCAAGCCCCCCGCGACGACCGGCCGCGCACCCGTGTCGTCATCGTCGGCGGCGGCACTGCGGGCTGGATGGCGGCCGCCGCGCTGATCCGCCGCCTGCCACATGCCTGCAGCGTGCGGCTCGTCGAATCCGAAGATATCGGCATCGTCGGCGTCGGCGAGGCGACGCTCCCGCACCTTCGCGCCTTCGTGTCGATGCTCGGGATCGACGAGGCCGAGTTCATGCGCGTCACGCAGGCGACCTACAAGCTCGGCATTGAGTTCCGCGATTTCGGCCGGATCGGCGACTCCTATCTCCACCCGTTCGGCACTTTCGGAATGCCGCTGAACGGCGTGCCCTTCCACCATCTGTGGCTGCGGATGCAGGCGGAGGGCCGCCACGATACGTTGTTCGACTATTCGGTGTGCAACCGGATGGCGGCGCAGGGCCGCTTTGCCCCGCCGACCCATGAAGCAGGGTCGCTGCGCTCCACCTATGGCTATGCCTATCAGTTCGATGCCACGCTGTTCGCGCCCTATCTGCGCGACTATGCGGTTGCGCGCGGGGTGGAGCGAACCGAAGGCCGGGTTGTCGACGTGACGCTCGACCCGCTGTCGGGCGACGTGGCCGCGCTTACCCTTGCCAGCGGCGAGCGGGTCGAGGGCGACCTGTTTATCGACTGCTCCGGCTTCCGCGCACTGCTGATCGGCGAAGCAATCGGTTCGCCATGGGAGGATTGGTCGCACTGGCTGCCGTGCGACCGCGCGGTCGCCGCGCCGTGCGCCTCGCCCGAAGGTCCGATCGAGCCGTTCACCCGCGCCATCGCGATGGCAGCGGGCTGGCGCTGGCGCATTCCGCTGCGGCATCGGGTCGGCAACGGCTATGTCTTCTCGGCCGCGCATCTCGACGAGGAAGCGGCCACCGCCGCTTTAATCGAAGCGTTCGAGAACCCTCCGCTCGCCGACCCGCGCGTGCTGCGCTTTCGTGCCGGGCGCCGCGCGCGCAGCTGGGACCGCAATGTCGTCTCGGTTGGCCTGGCATCGGGCTTTCTCGAACCGCTCGAATCCACCAGCATCTATCTGGCGCAGGGGGCGGTCGAGCAGTTGATCGCGCTGTTTCCGATTGACGGGCGGATTGCGGATGCCGACCGCGACGAATTCAATCGCACCGTCGACCTCGAATATGACCGCATCCGCGACTTCCTGATCCTCCATTATCACGCAACCACGCGCGACGACTCCCCCTTCTGGAACGACATGCGCACGATGCGCATTCCCGACAGCCTGGCGGAGAAGATGGAGCTGTTTCGCCAGTCCGGTCGCGTTGTCCGCTACAGCCAGGGGCTGTTCTTCGAACCGAGCTGGCTCGCCGTCTATCTCGGCCAGGGGATCGTGCCCCGGCATTGGGACCAGCGCGCCGACGCGTTCGATCCTGCGCACCTCGGCCCGGCGCTCGACAAGCTGCGCGCACAGATCGCCGCGACGGTGGGCGCAATGCCCAGCCATGACGCGGCACTGGGAATCGGCGCATGACCGGACGCGCGATCCGCAGCATCTGCGTCGTCGGCGACGGAATCGTCGGCCTGTCCGCGGCGGCGGCATTCGCGCGGGCGTTGCCGAACGTCACGGTGACCATAGTCCCCGCCGAGCCCGATCCTGCCGCCGTTGCCGAACTTCAGTGCGCGACCTGGCCGAGCATCCATCGCTTTCACGCCGCGATCGGGCTCGACGAGCAGGAGCTGGTGCGCGCGGGCATCGCTACGCACCTGCTCGGCACGCGCTTCGTCGACTGGGCCCGTGCCGGCGACAACTGGGTGCACGGGTTCGGCGAGCATGGGCTGAAGGCCGGTACCGTCCCGTTTCATAGCTTGTGGCATCGTGCTTCCCGGGCGGCGGAGGCCGCGCCGTTCTGGCACTACAGCGCGGCCGCGGTGCTGGGCGCAGCGGGGAAGTTCACTCACCCCAGCCGGGATCCGGCATCGCCACTGGGCGGCTTTCTCTATGCGCTGCGCATCGATCCGCCCCGCTATCGCGCGCGGCTCGCTGCGCTCACGGCCCCGCTGGTGCGGCACGCGCCCTTTGCCGCGGCCGAGCATGGCGACGGTGGCGCGATCGCCGCGGTGACGACGGCCGATGGGGGTCGCGTCACCGCCGATCTCTATCTCGATTGTTCGGGGTCGCAGGCGGTGCTGCGACACCCCGAAGACCGTGCGTTCGAGTCATGGGCCGACTGGCTGCCCGGCCGGACAATGGCGACATGCGACGTCACAGGCGGCGCGATCGACCCGCTCGACCGGGCCGAGCGGGTCGCGGGCGGCTGGCGCTGGCACTCGGCGCTGGCGGACCACACGCGCGTGATCGCGCTGGGCGAGGACGAAGGCGGCGTTGCGGTCCGCTTCGGGTGCCGCACGCCGTGGACGGCCAATGTCCTGGCGATCGGCGATTCGGCGACGGCGATCGATCCGCTGTTCGGCACCGCGCTCCACCTCGCGCAGGACGCAATCCTGCTGGCGCTTGAGCTGTTGCCCGGTCGCGACTTCGCGCGGGTCGAGATCGCCGAGTATAACCGCCGCAGTCACGCGACGCGTGCGCGGATGCGCGACCTGCACGCGCTTTATCATCTGCGATCGGGGCAACGCCCGTTGCCCGACGGACTCGCGCGCACGCTCGAACAGTTCGCGCGCCGGGGCCGCCTTCCGCCGTCCGAGGCCGAACCGTTCGAAACGGATGCGTGGATCGCATCGCTGCTGGGCCTTGGCGTGACCCCGCACGGCGTCGATCCGCTGAGTGAATCGGTCGATCTGGAGCGCGTTTCGCACGCAATCGCCGCCCTCGCGACGCGCCTCACTGAGGCGGCAGACCGGGTGCCCCCCTACCCGCAACTGCTCGCGCGGCTGCGGGCGGGCTGAGCGCGGCGGATTACTTCTTGTCGGCAGGCCGGATGCTGACGCCGACTGCGGGCTTGCCGTCCTTCCACAACAACGGCGCGACATAGAGGTAGCGTTTGTTGTCGAGCTTGCGGCACCCGGGCGTCGCGGCCCAGGCGTGGAACGACACGAACTGCCGCGCGCCGACGTTGAAGATGCTCTGATGCCCCGGTCCGCTCAAGCAGCCGACATCGCGCTTGTTATAGCTGTAGAGGATCGGGTTCTCGGGCGCATCGGTGCACGGTCCCATCGGCCCGTCGCAAGCCGCCCAGCCCATGGCATAGGGCGACAGGCGCTGGTGCGTCTCCCAGCCATAATGGTTCGACGAATAGAACATCGCATAGCCGGTCGGCGTCTTCACCATCGTCGGCGCCTCGATGACATGCGCCTCCCAGGGCTTGTCGTTGCGCAGCAGTGCAACAGCGGGGCCTTCGAGCTTGAGCCCGTCCGCGCTCATGCGCTGGGCATAGATGTCGGTGGGCTTGCCGAACTTCGGGTTGTTGCCGTCATTCTTGTAATAGAGGTACAGCGTCCCGTCGGTATCGCGGAACGGCGCGGCGTCGATCGTGCCGCCCAGGTCGCGCTGGCAGATCATGGGTTCGGTCTCATTCGACACGAACGGCCCGCGCGGATCGCTGGCGAACGCCGCGCCGACGCATTGCAGCCCGCTCTCCTTCTCACGCGCGGTGATATAGATCACGAAACCATTCGAAACACGCAGCACCTCCGGCGCCCAGGTAAAGCCGTCGCGTGCCCATTCGGGCAGCTTTGGCATCGCGTCGTGGATCTTGCCATCCGTCTTGATCAGCGCCCAGTCGGCGAGATTGGTCGACGTCGCCATCTGAACATTCGCGACACCGCCCGGAGGGTTCGTGGCATAGGCATAGAACACGCCGTCGTGCAGCATCACAAAGGGGTCGGCGAAATCCTCCTCCAGCACGGGCACGAACGGCGGCTCCTCCTTCGCCGGAGCGAATGCGGTGCAGCTCAGCGCCAGCGCTGCGAGAACCCGATATTTTGCCATGCCTTACTCCTTTGGCTCCGTCATCCCGGTCGGTCGGTTCAAATCGCCCACTCGACCTCGCCATTCTTTTATCATATAAATCAGCCTAACAGGAAAGGCCGTTTTGTCGCGGTCGGGAGCCGCGCATGAATTTCACTGTGGACCGCGCCGATTTCGGCACGCTGAACGGAGCGCCGGTCGAGCTGATCCGGCTGGGCAACGGCACGGTCGAAGCCTCGATCCTCACCTATGGTGCATCGATCCACGCGATGCGCGTGCCGGACCGCGAAGGACGCCTTGGCGACGTTGCGCTCGGCCATGCAACGCTGGCGGAATATATCGATCAGCCGCAATATATGGGATCGACGGTCGGACGGATTGCCAACCGCGTCGCTGGCGGGCGCTTTCTGCTCGACGGCACCGAATATCGCGTGCCGATCAATAACGGCCCCAATTCGCTTCATGGCGGAGATTGCGGGTTCGACAAGGCAAACTGGAGCATCCTCGCGCTCGATAACGCGGACGAAGCGTCGGTCACGCTCGGCCATGTCAGCCCCGACGGCGATCAGGGCTATCCCGGCACGCTCACCGTCACCGCGCGCTACGCGCTCGACGCCGCGAACACGCTCCATGTGGACTATCGCGCGGTCGCCGACGCGGTCACGGCGGTCGCATTATCCAACCATGTGTACTGGAATTTGGCCGGCGAGGGCAGCGGAAGAAGCGCGCTCGACCATGTCCTGACCATCCCAGCCGACGCGTATCTGGCGACCGACGATAGCGCGATCCCGACGGGCGAAGTGCGACCGGTAGCGGGCAGCGCATTCGATTTCCGCGCCCCGATGCCGATCGTTACGCGGGTGCGCGACGCGCGCGAACCCCAGCTGCGTATCGGTCGCGGCTATGACCATAATTGGATCGTCGCGCGCGATATCGCCGATCATCTGCGGCTGATGGCGCACGTTGTCGACCCCGTCTCCGGGCGGGTGATGGAGGTCCATTCCACCCAGCCGGGGCTGCAATTCTATTCGGGCAATTTCCTCGACGGGAGTTCGGTCGGAAAGGACAGGCGGATGTATCGCATGGGCGACGCCATCGTGCTCGAACCCCAGCAGTTTCCCGACACCGTCAACCGCCCGGAATTCGGCTCGGTTCGGCTAGAGCCAGGGCAGATTTATCGCAACCGGATCGCATGGCGGTTCGGCGTCGAGTCCGCCTGACACTATCAAGCAAAGGGATCGCAAGAGAGGATGTTGAGCAGAGGAAAAGCATGTGTCGCGTACGGCCTGAGTGCCGTGGCACTGGCGCTGACGACACCCGTCGCGATGGCCAAGTCCGCCGAAATGGAGGGCCGCACCGCCGCTGCCGCGACCGTCACCCGCGGGCAGGCGCGCTTCACGGTGCTGACGTCCGGGCTGATCCGCATGGAATGGTCGCCCGCCGCCCGCTTCGTCGATGCGCCGTCCCAGATATTCATCGATCGCGACCAGCCCGTCCCCCGTTTCACCAGCACAGTCGAGAACGGCAGGCTGGTGATCCGCACCGACGCGCTCGAACTCAGCTACACGCTCGACAGCGGCCGCTTTACCGCCGCCAACCTCAGCATACGCTCACGCACGTTGAAGCCCGCGTTCACCTGGCGGCCCGGTATGCCAGAGACCGGCAACCTCCATGGCACGGCGCGAACGCTCGATCGCTATTCGGGGGACCGACAGATCGACAACGGCACCCGGCTCGATCTCGGCCAGGGCCTGCTCTCGCGCGATGGCTGGCACGTCGTCGATGACAGCAGCTCGTTCGTGTTCGACGACAGCCGCCCGAGCCCCTGGGTGCAGAAGCGCGCCTGCGGCGACTGCCAGGACCTGTATTTCTTTGGCTATGGCCACGACTATACCCAAGCGCTCGGCGATTACGCCAAGGTCGCCGGCCGCCAGCCGATGCCGCCACGCTTCGCCTTTGGCTATTGGTGGTCGCGCTACTGGAACTATTCCGACCGCGAGCTGCGCGACCTCGTCGGCGACCTCGATCGCTCCGGCTTCCCGCTCGACGTGCTGGTCATCGACATGGACTGGCATCGCACCGACGAGCTCAGCTGGGACCCCCGCTATGTCGTGAAGGACGAGGTCGGCGAAGGCGTGGGCTGGACCGGCTATAGCTGGAACCGCAGCCTGTTCCCCGATCCGAAGCGCTTCCTTGGCTGGCTCGAGGACCGCAAGATCAAGGCGACGCTGAACCTGCACCCCGCGTCGGGCATCCCCCCGCGCGAGGACAGCTATGCCGCCTTCGCCAGGGCGATGGGCGTGACCGATGGCAAGGCCGTGCCGTTCGAGGGGGCCGACCGCCGCTTCGTAGACAATTGGTTCAGGCTGACGCTCGACCCGCTGACCGCGCAGGGCGTCGATTTCTGGTGGCTCGACTGGCAGCAATGGCCGGAATCGAAGCTGATGCCCGGCCTGTCCAACACCTGGTGGCTCAACCACCTGTTCTATACGCGGATGCAGCAGACCAAGGCCAATCGCGCGCTGATCTATCACCGCTGGGGCGGGCTCGGAAATCACCGCTACCAGATCGGTTTTTCAGGCGATTCCGTCATCAACTGGGACTCGCTCGCCTATCAGCCCTATTTCACCGCCACGGCCTCGAACGTGCTTTACGGCTATTGGAGCCACGACATCGGCGGCCATATGTTCGCCGACGGCATCCCCGCCGATCAACGCAAGCTGGACCCCGAACTCTATGTCCGCTGGATGCAGTTCGGCGCGTTCAGCCCGATCCTTCGCACCCATTCGGCCAAGGACGGCAATCTGCGCAAAGAGCCGTGGCGCTTCTCACCCGAGGTTCAGAGCATCCTGCGCGACACGGTGGCACTACGCTATCGGCTTGCGCCCTATATCTACACGGCGTCGCGACAGGCCTATGATAGCGGCGTCTCGATCATGCGTCCGCTCTACTATGCGTGGCCAGATCGGGAGGAAGCCTATACCGCGCGCGGACAATATATGTTCGGCGACGACATGCTGCTTGCGCCGGTGACCAAAGCCGGAAGCGACGGTGTCGTTCAGACATCGATCTGGCTGCCGCCGGGGCAGTGGTACGATACGAACCGCGGAGAGCTCGTCGCGGGCGACCGCACGATCTCGCGCGACTATCTGCTGAACGAAATTCCGTTGTTCGTGCGGGCCGGCGCGGTCATTCCGATGAACCCTCACGCCACGAAGAACCTGCAGCAGATCGACGGGAGCGCACTGGTGCTGCAGGTGATCCCGGGAGGCGCGGCAAGGACGCAGGTCTATGAAGATGCCGGAAATGACGAAGGGTATCGCGGCAACGCGTTCAGCTTCACCCCGATCAGCAGCGCACGCGATGCCCGCAGCGCGACGCTGACCGTGCACCCGCGCAAGGGCAGCTATCCTGATATGCCAACCGCGCGACAGATCACTGCAGAGTTTCCCGCGGCGTCGCTGCCCACGCACGTATCGGTAAACGGGGTTACGTACCCAAGATCCGATCGTCAGCGCAGCGGCCACTGGCACTATGACGGCGCCAGCTTGACCGCACGCGTCGTCGTCCCATCCCTGCCCGCTGCAGCGCCACTGTCCGTGAAGATTGACTTCGATGCCGACGCCCGGATCGCGGGGTTGCGCTATCGGATGACACGGACCGCGGCTGCGGTTGCCTGGCTCAAGGAACATTGGCCCCCGCCAGAGCCGTTGCCCGACGACCTATCGCTGGCTGCGCAGCTGGGCCTACTGATTGACTATAATCCGGAGCGGCTGGCTGCGCTCGTGTCCGAATTCGATCGGCAATGCGCACGTCTTGTGGCGCTGGTGCAGGCGTCGAGAGTGTCGCCACAGGTCAAGGCCGAGTTTGCAAGACGCATGGCGCTGATCCGACATTGACCGTCGGCATGACCCGAAGCCTGCAATCGCCCCTTTCTCGCACATGGGACTCTGCCAAAACCCAGCAGGAAACCTCGGCGCGCTGCTGGTCCCCCCGGAAGCCCTCGGAAAAACGGCAATGGTCGGGGAGACAGGATTCGAATCCGAAATGCCTGCCTCCCCGCCCCACGGATTTCTGCGGGTTTCGCCGGATCGCGACGCCCTGATATGGGCGCGACGTCAACAGGTAGGAACGGTTCCGCCATCGATCACATATTCCGTGCCTGTGATTGTCCCCGCCCGGTCGGATGCAAGAAAGGCGATCAGGTTTGCGATCTCCTCCGGTTCGGAGGGGCGACCGATCGGGACGCCGCCAAGCGAGTCCATGATCATGCGTTTCCCCTCCTTGACGCTGACGCCATGTTCCGCCGCCAACCGCCTGGCAAGGTCCACCGAGCTTTCGGTGGCGATCCAGCCGGGCGATACGCGCACCACCCGGACCCCCTTCGGCGACACCTCTTTCGACAGGCTCTTGCTGTAGGTCGACAGCGCCGCTTTGGCGGCGGCATATGCGGTCGTCGCTTCGGGCAGCGGCAATTCCCGCTGGATTGAGGTGACGTGGATCACAACGCCCGACCCCCGATCGGTCATCGCGGGAAGCAGGGCCCGGTCGAGCCGGACCGCCGGCATCAGATTGAGGTCGAGTTCGCGGCGCCATGCGTCGTCGTCGAGTGCACGATAGCCGCCCGCCGGCGCGGCGGACCCGCCAAGCATGTGGACGATAACATCGACCCCGCCCATCCGGTCCCGAACCGCCTCGGCCACCGTCGCGCAGCCCGCAGACGTGGTCAGGTCGGCGGCGATGAACTGCGCATCGGGCATGGTTGGCGGCTTGCTGCGCGCAGTGGCCAGCACCCGCGCGCCCAGATCCTGCATCAGCGCGACGGTGGCCGCGCCCGCACCACGGGTGCCCGACGTTACGAGCGCCCGCTTGCCTGCCAGCGTGATAAACGGCGTCATGGTACGATCACCAGCTGGGTGATTTGGTCGCCGTCGAGCACGAAGCGATAGCGCAGATCGACAGGGCTGCCGGGAAAGTTGCCGACGAGGTGGCTGGTGACGACGATGTGACCATCGTCCTGCGCGACGTCGAACGGCTCGACGGTATAGCTGTATTGTGTCGACGCATTGGCCATCCACTGCCGGATGGCATCGCGGCCGACATAGCGGTTGCCCTCGTCGATCACGACGGCGTCGGTGGTGAAGCATTCGGACGTGGCCTGGGCCTCGCCCTTCCTGTCTGCGGCGAAATAGTTCGCGATCACCGTTGGCAAATTCATGGTCATGGTCGGGTCCTTTCGGGTCTCTGGATCAACGCCGGCTGCCGACCGCGCCGGTCGAGCTTTTTGTGCGGGAGGGAATTTGCGCCGCGGGCACGAAGGTCAGCGCGGCGACCGCATCGACCGGTTCGGGCTGAACGACAGGGCCGCGCCCTTCGAACGATGCATCCAGCAGCAGGCGCAGCGAACGGTTCGGCTCCATCGGCAGGAACGAGATCATGCAGACCTCCTCCAGCGAGGCGGACTCTGCGACCTCGACCAATTCGTCCTTCAGGTCTTCGCGGGTATAGCTGATGATGTAGTTGTAATCCTGTTCCAGCGTGAACAGCCGGTGCTCGCGCATTTCCGGGGGGACGTCGCTGTCCTTGAAATTCCACAGGAACTTGGCAGGCCCGCCGACGACGGGACCGCCGAACACCAGCTGTTTTGCGATGAGCGCATCGAGGATGCGGTGCGCCTGCGCCGTCTGCTCGGCGCTGATGAAGACCTGATAATATTGCATGGCTCGAACTCCGTTTCGGTTCGACGCAGATAGGCCTTTACCGCCATTCGGATAATCGGGATAAAGCGGTACGTAGAATTTCGATTATCGCAACAATGGCTGGACATAGTCTGCACGAATTCGACGCGGTTCTTGCGATCGCCCGCCGGGGAACGTTCCGCGCGGCGGCGATCGACCTCGGCATGTCGACCACCGCACTCAGCAACGCGATCGCGAAGCTGGAGGGGCAGTTGGGCGTGCGCCTGTTCAACCGCACGACGCGCAGCGTGTCGCTGACAGAGGCCGGGCGCCGCTTCGTCGAGCAGGTCACGCCTGCTCTGCGCGACATTCATCACGCGCTCGATACGGTGCGGTCACAGCAGGACACGCCGACGGGAACGCTGCGCATTAACACCTTCGCGACGGCGGCACGCGAGATCATGGTGCCGCTGGTGCTCGAGTTCCTGAAGCGCTTCCCCCAGGTACGCATAGACCTAGTGACTGAAGGCGCGCTCTCCGACATCGTGGCCGATGGGTTCGATTTCGGGGTGCGAAGCCAGGATCTCGTTCCGTCGGACATGATCGCCATCCCGATCGGCCCGGTCCGGCGCTACGCCGTCGTCGCCGCGCCGGCCTATCTCGCAGACCGATCGCGCCCGCGCGTCCCCGCCGATCTGCTCGCCCATGCCTGCATCCGGGTCCGGCTGCCCAATGGCGCGATGTATCGCTGGCAGTTCGAAGCAGAGGGCCAGCCGCTCCATCTCGAGGTCGATGGGCCGATCATCCTCGACGAGGCGAGCGTTGCGCGGATAGCGGTGCTGGAAGGCGTAGGCATCGGCTTCTTCATGGAATCGGACGTGCGGGCGGATATCGAGGCGGGGCGGATGGTGCCACTGTTGCAGGAATGGACGCCCGCCCTTACGCCCATCTGTCTCTATTATCCCAGCCGCCGCAATCCGCCCGCCGCGTTCAAGGTGTTTGTCGATCTGGCACGCGAACGATCGCGTGCGTGCCGACGCGGCTAAGCCGCCTGCGTCAGACCGGGGCGAGCCCGTCCCTGAGCATGACAATCCGGCTCGGCACGGAGGCGATGGCCGCCTCTCACTGGCCCGGTCGCCGCGACGGATTGCCAGATGGCACGACAATGGCCCGGACACATATGCCCGGGCCAGGCGCGCGGGGGATCAGTCGTTGGAGGCGATGTTGAGGGCAACATCGATGTTGCCGCGCACCGCGTGCGAATAGGGGCACATCGAGTCGGCTTCCGCCACCAACGCCTCGGCCTCGCTCGCGTCGAGGCCGGGAAGCGAGACGTCCAGCGTCACGGCGAGGCCGAAGCCCTTGTCCGCGCGCGGCCCGATGCCGACCGTCGCGCTGACGCGGGCGTCGGTCGGCAGGCGAGCGTGCTTGCCCTGCGTGCTGACAAACTTGAGCGCGCTGAGGAAGCAGGCGGCATAGCCCGCGGCGAACAGCTGTTCCGGGTTGTTGCCCTGGCCGTTGCCGCCCAGTTCCTTCGGCGCGGCGAGCGTCACCTCAAACGTGCCGTCGTCGGTACGCGCCTTGCCGTCGCGACCGCCGGTTGCGGTGGCGCGGGTCGAATAGAGGATCTTGTTCATGTCGGTGTTCCTTTTTCGAATGGAGTTCAGCGGGCAAAGCTGCTGCGCAGGCGCGCGGCGCCCTGGGCGATCGCGGCACGGGCGGGCGCGCTGTCGGCCAGCGCATTGAGCATCACGAAGTCATGGATGGTCCCGTTGTAGCGGGCGACGGCGACCGGCACGCCGGCTTCGATCAGGCGGCGGCCATAGGCCTCACCCTCATCGCGCAGCAGGTCGTTCTCGGCGACGATGATGGTCGCCTCGGGCAGGTCGGTCAGCTGGTCGAGCGAAGCGCGCAACGGGAAGGCGAGCACATCCTTGCGACGCTCGGCCGGGTAGTTGGCCGCCAGGAAATAGTCCATCGCCCGGCGGGTCAGGAATGGGCCGTTACCGAAGGCGCGGTACGATGCGTTGTCCGACACGTCATCGGTCACCGGGTAGAAGAGCAACTGATGCCCGATCTTCGGCCCCGCGCGATCCTTGGCCATCATCGTGACCGCAATCGCCATGTTGCCACCGGCGCTGTCGCCTGCCACCGCCAGCCGCGATCCGTCGATGCCCAGCGCGGCCCCATTGGCAGCGACATGCTCAAGCGCCGCATAAGCCTGCTCGTTGTTGACCGGGTAGCGGACTTCCGGCGCATTATCATATTCGACGAAGACCACCGCAGCGCCCGCCTGCACCGCCAGTTCGCGGATCAGATGGTCGTGCGTATTGCGATCGCCCATCACCCAGCCGCCGCCATGATAATAGAGGACTGCGGGGAGCGCGCCCTTGGCATCGGCCGGGCGTACGATACGCACGCGAACCTGTCCGGTGGGGCCGATCTTCCAGACCAGATCCTGCGTGTTGGTCGCGGCGGAGGCGGCGACCTTGTCGGCCTGTACGCTCGCGAGAACGGCGCGGGCGTCGGCATAGGGCAGGTCGTAGATCGGCTTTCCAGCGGCGGCGGCATCGGCAAACGCCTTGGCGGACGGTTCGAGCGTCTGCGCCGCAGCGGGGGCAGCCGACAGGGCCAGCAATGCGGTGGAAGCGAGAGCAGCGAGGCGGGGCATGGTGTGCATGATCAATATCCCTTCGGTTAGTCGTTCACGATTAGATCGTGTGCGATGTAAATAGCTGAGCGAGTCGCGCTGTCAACCCTTGCGATTAAATCGCGTGCGATTTATATTCGGGGGATGACTGATACATCCCCCGCCCCCCTCCAAAGCGAACCGCTCGACCAGTTTCTGTGCTTCTCGGTCTATGCGACCGGGCTGGCATTCAACCGTGTGTACAAGCCGCTGCTCGACCGATTCGGCATCACCTACCCGCAATATCTCGCACTGGTGGCGTTGCGCGGAGGGGACGGCCAGACGGTGAGCGCGCTTGGTGGCAAGCTCCATCTCGAGTCGAACACCCTCACCCCCCTCATCAAGCGTCTGGAGGCCGCCGGGCTGGTGACGCGAACGCGCGACAAACAGGATGAGCGGGTCGTCCGGCTTGCGCTGACCGATGCGGGTCGCAGCCTGATCGATGACGCACTCGGCTGCATTCCCGCCGCGATGCTCGAAGCAACGGGAATGCCTCCCGAGGAATTGCAGGCGCTGAACCACAAGCTGGCGGCCCTCGGCGCGGCGCTCCGAAGCGACCGCGCCGCCCCGGGTGGAGCCGTGGACTGATCGGTTCCAACCCGGTTTGGCCACGCGCCATGAACGCGGTCAGAGGCAATGGGTATCGCGGATGATCTGCGCGGCGCGTTCGCCGACAATGGCACAGGGTGCCTGGATGTTGCCGGTCGGGACGGTGGGGAAGACCGATCCGTCGGCGACCCGCAGACCTTCCACGCCCCGCACCTTGAGCGACGCATCGACCACCGCCAGGTCGTCGCGGCCCATGCGTGCCGTGCCGCTCTGGTGCCAATAGGTCACCGCCGCATCGCGCAGAAATCGGTCATCGGTCGGATTGCCCGCGCCGGGGATCACCTCGCGCGTGACGAACGGCGCGAAGGACGCTGCTGCGCCCAGTTCGCGGCATAATTTGACGCAGGCCCGCGCCGCTTCGACATCGGCCGGATCGGACAGCATATTGGCGTCGACGATCGGCGCCACATGGGGATCGCTCGACGCCAGCCGCACCGCGCCCCGGCTCTGCGGATGGGCCAGGCCGCCGAACATCGTCCAGCCATGCTCGGGCACGCCCAGCGCCCCGGTGCGCTCGCTAGGCACCGGGAATTCCACCTGGCAGAGCAGCAGGTCGGGCGCGGTCAGTTCGGGGCGGGATTTCCAGTAGAGCTTGGCCTCGCTCCCGCTGTTGCGCGGCGCGAGTGGCTGGCGATATTCCCAGGTGCAACAAAAGGCGACGTGATCCTGCAAATTCTGGCCGACGCCCGGAATGTGTTGAACCACAGGAATACCAAGCCGCCCAAGCGCTGCGCGCGGGCCGAGACCTGACAGCATCAGCAGCTTTGGCGTATTGATCGCGCCGGTCGAGACGATCACCTCGCTACCGACCCCGATCGACCGGATTTCGCCTGCCCGCTCGATCTCGACACCCGATGCGCGGCGACCGTTGAAGAGAATGCGCCGAACGAGCGTATTGGTGAGGATGGTCAGGTTCGGGCGGTCCGCAAAGGGCCGCAGATAGGCGCGGTAGAGCGAGTGACGGCGCCCGTCGCGCACCAGCATGTCCGAAATCGCGGCACCGCCGTCGCCCGCCATCATCCACCCATTGGGGCTGTCGAAACGCGGGATGCCGAGCTCCTGCGCCGCGTCGAGCAATGCTCCGGCAATGGGGCTGGGATCGGCGGCGGGCTGCACCCAGACGGGGCCGCCGCTGCCGCGATGATCCGGGTCGGGCGCGCCCTGCCAATTTTCGATCCGGCGATAGATCTCCTGGACCGCCTCGGCGCCCCAGCCTGAGTCACCGGTTTCGGCCGCATAATGATCCCAGTCGCTGCGATGGCCATGCGCCCAGACCATGACGTTGACGCTTGAGCCGCCGCCAAGCCCCTTGCCCATCGACATTGGCAGCGCGCGGCCGTCGAGATGCGGATTGGGCTGGGCCTGAAAGCCCCAGTCGCGTTCGCTGCCCAAATTGGTCGGCCATAGCGACGGATCGAGCACGCTTTCGGCCTCGTCATCGCCACCGGCTTCGATCAGCAGCACCTGGCAATCGGCATTTTCGGCAAGGCGCCGGGCAATGACCGAGCCTGACGATCCGCCGCCGCAGACGATGAAATCATAAACCGGCTTCAGCGCGGCATTGAGCCGTTGCTGGTTTTCGCGGGCGCGGCGCTCGAAATCGGAAATGGCGTGTGTGTCGGTGTGATGGGTCATGATGATCTCCTGCGACCGGACAAGGCTCCGCCGTTGCGCGCGGCAGGCAGCCAAGCCCGCCCACGCCCATTGGACATCCGGATGTTGGTTAGGGGAGAGAGGGACTAGCGGGCTGCGGCCGAGACCTCATGGGCGGCCTCGTCGATCACCTCGGCAACGACCTTGGGCTGGGTCATGAAAACGGCATGGCTTGCGGCCACTTCGGTCACCCTGGCACCGATGCGGGCGGCCATGTCGCGCAGCATCCGCTGGTCGAACGCGCGATCGTCCGTGGCGATCACCGCCCAGCTCGGTTTTGAGCGCCAGGCCGCATGCTTCAGCACGGTGGAAAATGCCGCCATGTTGATGGGAACCTGCGAATCCCGCAGAAACGCGACGTCGGCCGGTGTCGCGTCGGCGGCGAAGCCGGCGCGGAAATTCTCGCGCCTGATAAATCCGAATCCGTCCGCATGTGTGTCGATCACGAATTCGGGCGGGGTCTTGTAACCGTCATAGAGCTGCGCCGTCGTTTGCCCGACATCGGGCGACAGGGCGGAAACATAGACAAGCGCCCGGACTTTCGGGTGCACCCCCGCTTCGGTGATCACCGTTCCGCCCCAGCTATGGCCGACCAGCACCACCGGGCCGTCCTGCCGATCGAGCGCCCTTCTGGTCGCAGCGACGTCGTCGGCGAGCGAGGTGAGCGGGTTCTGGACGATGGTTACCCGGTAGCCGCGCGCGGTCAGGTCGTCATAGACGCGGCGCCAGCCCGATCCATCGGCAAAGGCCCCATGCACGAGCACGACGTTGCGCGGCTGCAGATGGTCCTCGCCCGGGGCGACCGGCTCGCGCGACTGCGCGGCCGCAGACATCGACAGCGCAAGCATGGCCGCGATGATTGCTTTGGTATGCATCGGAACAATCCCTCATAGTTGAGACCCACGAGAGACAAGGGAGCCGCGCATTTATTCCCGCGACCCCGATTTATTTTCGTGGGAGCGCCGATCGAAAGAAAAACCACGGCCGCGGGAATAATCCGCTTTCCCGGCTGTCCACTCCAGCATGACGGAACGCGGAGTGACGACGACATGAAATTTGGAACACGTGTGTGCGCCCTCATTGCAGTCTGCGGCGCGCTGATGGCAGCCGCGCCCGCCCCGGCGCAGCATGGCCAGCATCCGCACGGCACGGCGGACGCATCGAGCGCGGAATTTTCACCGGAAGCCGCCATCTTTCTCGCAGAGAATGAGGCGGCGATGGCGCGGATGATGCAGGCCATGCACGTGACCCCGACCGGGGATATCGACAAGGACTTCGTCACGATGATGATCCCGCACCATCGGGGCGCGATCGACATGGCCCGCGCGGTCCTGAGATCGAGCCGCAACGATGCGGTCAGGCGCCTCGCACAGGAAATCATCGTCACGCAGGAGGACGAGATTCGGGCGATGCGGCTGGCCGTCGGACTTCATGCAATAACCGCATCGCCAGCGCCCGGCGCAGCCGGGCAGGAGCGCTGATCATGAACCGACCTGTCCTCGCGCTTCTGCTTGTTGCGGGCGCCGCTCTTGCTCCCGGCGCAAACGCGGCTGACCGCGCACCGGCCCCTCACGCCACTGCGGCGGATACGCGGATCAGCGCGCGCGATCGCGTGTACGTCGCGGAGCAATTCTCCAACACGGTTTCGGTCATCGATCCCGCCACGAACCGGCTGCTCGGGGTGATCCGGCTGGGCGATCCGCAGCCCGCCAGTCTCAGCCCGCTCTATCGCGGCCAGCTGCTCGTCCACGGCCTGGGCTTTGCACCGGACGGCAAGACGCTGGCGGTCGTGTCGATCGGGTCCAATTCGGTGACCTTCATCGACACCGCGACCAACGCGGTGAAGGCCACCACCTATGTTGGGCGGTCGCCGCATGAGGCATTTTTCACGCCGGATGGCCGTGAGCTCTGGGTAACGATCCGGGGCGAAGATTACATCGCGGTTCTCGACACTACGACCTTCATGGAAACGAAGCGCATTCGCGTGCCCGCGGGCCCGGGAATGCAGATTTTCTCTCCGGACGGCCAATATGGCTATGTCTGCTCGTCCTTCACCGCCGAGACGGTCGCGATCCGGTTGGCCGATCATCAGATCGTCGGTCGGATCAAACAGGATTCGCCCTTCTGCCCCAATATCGCGGCGAGTCCGGATGGAAAGCAGGTGTGGCTGACGCTGAAAGACATCGGACGCGTCATGGTCTTCGACGCGCGCCCGCCCTTTGACGTGATCCGCACGATCGACACCGGCCCGCTGACCAACCATGTCAATTTCGCGCGGACCTCGGCCGGGCAGTTCGCATATGTCACCGTGGGTGGGCTCAACGCCATCAAGGTGTTCCGGACCGACAGTTTCGCGCAGGTCGCGACGATCCCGGTCGGCAAGCTGCCCCATGGCCTCTGGCCTTCGGGCGATGGCAGCCGCATCTATGTCGGCATCGAGAATGCGGACCGGGTTGCCGTGATCGACACGGCGAAGCACCGCGTGCTTACGGAAATCCCGGTGGGCCAGGCGCCTCAGGCGATCGTCTATGTGCCCAATGCCGTGCCTGTTGGCAGCGCGACGACCGGGCTGGCACCGCTCGGCCTTGCTGCGCAGGCGGTGCATCTGACGCTCGACCCGGTCGGCCCTGCATCGGGTACGCCGTCGACCAGCGTGTCGCTGTTCGACCAGGGCTTGACGCAAGTGCTGCAGGCCGCGGTTGCAGGACTGGAGCCGCGCAAGCCCTATGTCCTGGCACTGGCGAAGCACCGCGGTGGCAGCGGTGCTATCGAACCGCTGGCCAGCTTCACGACCAACCCGGCTGGTTCGTCGGTCGTCAATGCGGTAGGTCCGATCCGACAGGTGGTGCGCGATGCATCGGGAGATGGTTCGCGCTTCCTTGTCATCGTGCCAGGCACGACGACCGCCTATGGCGCACCGGTACAGGTGCAGTCGCGTGCGCGGTGACGGCGGCGTGGTCGGGAGAAGACCGTGCAGGATATGATGACCCTGGTCGAACCGTTGATCCCCTCCCTGCGGCGCTATGCGCGCAGCCTGCTGCGCGATCAAAGCGCTGCGGACGATCTCGTTCAGGATTGCCTTGAGCGCGTGATCGGGCGCTGGCACCAGCGCCGGGCTGACGGCAACGCGCGGACATGGGTCTTTACCATCTTGCACAATCTGGCGATCAACCGGATGAAGCAGACGGCCCGTCGCGGAGTCCATGTCACCGTGGACGACATGGACGAAGCCGCGATTGCCATAGCGCCCGCACAAGAACACCGGCTGCACCATCGGGCGGTGGTCGACGCACTTTCCGGGCTGCCCGAAGACCAGCGCAGCGTGTTGCTGCTCGTGTCGGTAGAGGATCTTTCCTATGCCGAGACGGCGTCGATCCTAGATATTCCGATCGGCACTGTGATGTCCCGGCTTTCGCGCGCCCGGCATCGGTTGGCGCAGATCCTCGAAGAACGACCGGACCGGTTGGCGTCGACTGGGACTGTGCTTAGGAGGGTCAAATGAGCCGTCCGATCTCAGAAGACGATCTTCACGCCTTTGTCGATGGCGCGCTGTCCGAGGGTCGCCGCGCGGAAGTGGAAGCTTATCTCGAGAAAAATCCCGAGGTGGCAGACCGCTTTGCGCGGTTCGGCACCCATCGCGCGGCGCTTCGGGCGGCGCTCGGCCCCATTGCCGATGAACCCGTGCCGCCTGCGCTCACTCTCCACCATCTGATCGCGTCACGCCGCCAATCCAGCTGGACTGGTTGGCGGGCAGCGGCGGCGGCGTGCCTCCTCCTCATTGCCGGCGGCGGTGGCGGCTGGGTGCTGCGCGGGCTGGACGGGGGCCGCGCCGGCGGCATCGATGCGCTCGCCCGGGAGGCGTCCTATGCCTATGCGGTCTTCGGTCCCGACGGCGGGCGCCCGGTCGAAATTTCCGCAGCGGACAGCGACAAGCTCGTACGCTGGGTCGAGCAGCGCCTCGCGCAGCCGGTGTCATTACCGGACCTGTCGGACTCCGGTTACCGGCTGATGGGCGGTCGCGTCGTCGCCACGCAGAACGGGCCGGCGGGCCTGTTCATGTACGACGATGCAAAGGGCGGGCGCATCGCCATTCTGATGCGACCCATGGTACGACGCGACGCAAATGCGCCGATGGCCCAGCATCGCGAAGGCGACGTCGTCGGATATGCCTGGGCGGACGATGGGATGGGCTATAGCCTTGTCGGTGGCATGGCCGCCGCGGACCTCCTTCATCCCATCGCTGATGAGGCGCGCCGACAAATACGGGCAAGAACATGACGATGGGCCGGAGTGGGTAGCACCATGCGAGCGGCAGGGCTCCTGCTAACACTTTCGCTTGGCGCTGTATCTCTGCTCCATATGCCAATTGGGCGCGGCGCCGGGTCTCAGGTCGCAAGTCTCTCGCGACATTGCGGGGGGCGCTGACGTATGGGTGATGATGCGCTGAATGCCGCACGGTCCCCGTGACCGTGCCGCGCTCGCGCTGCGGGCCGCCGGGTGCTCGCGTGACGCGATCGACGCCCTGTCACTCAAAATAGGGCTGGCTTGATTAGCGCGATCACTTCGAAATCCCCGGAGGATTTCTTGCGCTTGTATAGGGTCAGGGTTGCGGTTGGAGCGGGTTTCATACTGACCTCATCCCTCCCCTCCGGGCGCGACCGCTCGTCGAAGGCCAACGTAGGGTAGATCGAACGAAGCCAACCTCGGAAACGACTGTAGGCGGCGGCTGCCTCAATCTCGGACGAGCCCCCATATACAACAAGCGTAACGTTACTTGAGCCGTCCTGGTCGATGGTGACATGTGTCTTCGAAGCGCCGACGACCGCGAGCGTGAGGTCGCACATTCGAAAGCTCGAATAGGTCTCGCAATTGGCCGAAACTGCCCCGAAGCGGCCGGGAGCTGCATTGAATAACGCGGACAAGGTTGCTTGGAGTTCGCTTGCTTCCCGGCCAAGCGCGCTGACCAGTTTCGGGGTCGCCCCGGTATTGACCGGACCCAGCCGGACAACATCGAAATAGCTCTCCGCTGCCTTTGGGAACACCAATTTGGGCATCACATCATCGGTGGCAATCCATTGAAGCCGCCCGACCACGTCATAGCTAGCATCGGCGTTTAGAATGAACGAGTAGCTGTTGAGATCAGCCACAGTCCATTTTCCGCGATCCTCGCGGCTTAGTCGCGGCACGCTGACCGATCGGATTTGCATCGTCACCTTGATCGGGTTGGTCCCAACATTGCGGTAGGGGATTCGATAATCGACGATCGGTGGATCGCCCGACTCGTTCCAATTGAATTGCGGAGTGCCGATTGCGAGATCTTCGACGCCGTTGCCTGAATGCAGTACAGATTCACACATCCGGAGCGACCAAGCTCCGGTCGTTTCCCCCGCGCGGATATCATATAATTTGGCTAAGCGATCCCGGAGCAGCCCGCGTCCGGGATCGTTGGACAGCTGGTACACACGTTCCTGGACGGCCCTCCCGAAGCCTGCTTGCAATGCGGCCCGTCGTGCATTGGCGTCAGGGTGATTGCCTCTGCCAAGATTTCCGGTCTCAAGACGCTCCGCCGCGTCGATGATCTGAGAGATTGCCGCCGAAAGCTCGCGCATCGCCTGCTCGTCGGGCGTGGAGATCCTTGTCGACAGATTCGCGTCCATCACTGCGTAGGCACCCATGGTGTCTGCCGCGCATTCGCGGAGCCGCTTGTCACGATCGCTCGCGCCAACCAGCTTCCAGCCATCACGAAACTGCACTTGATGCCAGACCTCGTGCGCCATCAGCCAAGCAATGACAGCATCCGCCTGCACGTCGGGAATCCCCAAAAGCAGTTCGCGGAGCTTTGCCATAGGCACGTCGATGCGTCCGTTCTCCAACGCTTCAAGTTTGGCGCCGTCCTCCACTATGCGGACCGTCGGATTGACGCCCCAGCGCCCGGCCGCTGCGCGCGCGTGGGCGCTGACTCGCGCCGCCAGTCCGTTTTCGGCCGCGGGAGTATCTTTTTGCACTGCGTAGGAAACAACCGGGGCCAATGCGATCAATGCTGTCGCAGTCCGCATCCAGTTCATGCGCCTTCCCCAACCTCTGCATCGCCCATTCCCGCGCGAAAGGTCTCGACGGCGAGCAGGGCGGCGAGCGCGAAAAGTAGGACGGTCGCCATAAAGCAGCCGGTAAGTGCCAGGTGATGCGCCACGATCTCATATTGCGGCCAGACCGAGGCTGTATCCCCCGCAGCGTCCTGGATGAGAACCTCGCATCCCGGATCGGATAGGGTGGCCGCATAGCGCTTCGCTTCGGCAAGTATCTTGCTGCCAATGACAACAGGGCCGCGTCCATCATATTCGCACGTCCATTGCGCGACCAGTGCGACGTAGCCGAACAGAGCGGTCACTGCCGCCACCGTCGCCACAGCACAACCGGTCCAGAGCGTCTTCAGACGCAGGCGCTTTCGGTGAATGACCACCATGCCAAGCGCGAGCGCAATTGCCGCAACGAACTCAACGGCCCGAACAAACATTAAGCCATCGTCTGCAGGAGTGAAACGCGGAGGCTTCAGCACGAAGAGCATGATGAGCGCCACGAGCCACGTCGCGGCCTGCAGCAGCACGGTCCATGTCGCGCGCAAGCGCGTCAGATCCATCCCGCTCGCCGTCATGGTACCGGCAGGTCTATTTCCATCGTATCCTCGGCCGCGAGGCCGATGCGTACGATATCGCGCGCCACCGGCCGCCCATCGCGCAGTGCGATGACTTCATAGCGTCCGGGCGGGACACTGCCGCTCGCGGGGCTGAGTATGGGCAATCGAAACATCGGCTGCTGGCCTCGCCAGCGCATGGGATTAAGGCCGATAACATAACCGGGAACGGCGTCTACACCACGTCGCGTGGTCACACGAATTGAAACACGGCCGGGGAAACTGGATCCGGCTCCCATGCCGTTGCCAGCCGATCGCTTGATCTCGAGATCTTCAGCTACGTCCGCCAGTATCGCGTCTCGTTCGGGCCCTGACGAATCGAGCGCGGCCTCCAGCAGCTGGGTATCATGGTCCAGCGATCGCACGTAGTCGCCGATATCGTCGGGTGACAATCGAGACGATGCAGCCTGCAGCGCCACCGCGTCTTCAAAGATCTTCGTTATGCGCTCATCCTCGGGAAGTTCGGCCATCGACTTGCCAATTGCATCTTGTAATCGGCCGAAAGACCGCGCGGCGTCCTGCGCTCCCGCCTGCGGCATCAATGTGACCGTACAGAAAAGCGCCAACGTCGCCGCAGCAGCCCTCATCGGTATCATTGCTGTGGCGCCGCGATGGTATAAAAGCCAGCAATCTTCCACGCGGAATCCACTCGCTCAAGATAGACGTCTTGATATACCAGCCCGTTGGGATGCCGAGTGCGAAACCGAATGTAATAAAAAGTGCCAACCTGCCCCGTAGGCGTCTGGGTAAAAGGTTGGGACCCGATCAGTTCTCGTGCGAGAGCGCGCCCACCACTCTGCAACCGTAAGAATCCGCTCTGCTGCACGAAGTTCTGCCGTGCAGTAAGAGCTTTGAAGCTCGGGCTCAATTCCTCGTCATAGATTTCACCCGGATCTCCTTCCTCAAAGCGCGTGACAAAACTGAGCGCCGCGGACTCAGCGTCCTCTTTTGAATCCGAATCCACGGTCGCATCTGCCCGTGCAGGAGCAGGATCGATTACAATGATGTTTGCGGGAATCGCGCCGAGAAAAAGCGCGATCGAGCCAATGGTCGAACAATCGAATGCTCTCATGCCTCTAGCTTTCGCCAATTTCAAACCGCGCATTGTATCGAATGAAAGAGTTTGATCAAGTAAGTTGCATGTAATCGAGCGGACCGCACTTGCACCTGCACAAGAAAGTCGAGCAGCGCTTTGTTCTAATTGGAATATTCATAAACTTGAAGCCCGGCCGCGTTGAAAAAAAGCTGCAACATGCGAGATTTGCGACGCACACTGGACCTGTCGCCCGGTCGACTATCGTCAATGCGTCATGATGTGGCGCTACATCGAAATTAGATAATCGAGTGCAACTGGTGCCGACGCAGCAAAAGCAGGTTCACGTGAGAGGATGAAGGCGTTCGACTTTATGGCGCGTCCTTAAATCCTCGTCGATCGCTGCAACGCCGCTGCAGGTGAACTGGTCGCCGACCGTCGCGATTTCAAATGCTGTGAGCGCGCGTCGCTCGCGCGCGCGAAGGCAGGGTTCATCCCGCCCTGAACGATGCCCCCCGGCCGATATCCCTCCAACGAATTCGGGTATCAATGAATAGCCACGCCCCCCTGAATATCATCCTTCGCGAAATGCACGCGAAACCTGATCTGCCAGCGGCTTGAGCAGATAGGACAAAATCGAGCGGCTCCCGGTGACGACAAAAATCTCCGCGGGCATGCCGGCCTTGAGTGCGATGCGGTTGCGATCGAGCGCATCGCCGCGCAGCGCGACGCGGATGCGATAGAAGCTGGCGCCGGTCTGGCTGTCCCGGGTCAGATCGGGGGATATGAACGCCACCGTTCCCGGAAGCTCGGGCGTGGTCTGAAGATCCAGCCCGGAGAAGCTGATTCGGGCCGACTGGCCGATGCGCAGCTGATCGACATCCTGCGGCCGGATATGCGCCTCGACGATCAGCGTATCGCGATCGGGTACCAGCTCAAGGATCGGCTGGCCGGCGGGAATGGCACTGCCGATGGCCGTATAGGCCAGCTTGTCGATCACCCCGTTCTGGGGCGCGCGGATGACCGAGCGGTGCAGCTGATCCTGCGCGCTGGCACGGCGAACTTCCTGATCGTTGAGCTGCGGCGCGATCTGCGCGAGTTCGGCGGCAGCATCGGTGCGGCGCGACTCATCGATAGCCACCATCTGCTCCTGCGTCTCGGCAATATGTGCGCGCGCCCTGGCGATCTGCGATTCCAGCGACGCTCGCGTGCCTTGCAGCTGGACCGCAGTCCGCTCCAGTTCGTTCATCCGCGATACGGTGATCAGTTTCTGGGCATAGAGTTTGCGGACACCTTCGAGCTCGGGCCCGATCAGTTTCATCTGGCCGTCAATCGCATCGATCTGCGCGCGATAGCCCGCAATTTCCTGCTCATATTGCGCAATCCGTTCGCCCAGCAGCTTGCGGTTGCTCGCGCGCTCGCGGCGGCCAAGCTCGAAATTGCGTCGCTCGCGCGCGCGATACGCGGCGCCTGCTTCGCTCGACAGGACCGGCGGGAACGCGATCGTGGAGCGGCCGTCGCGTTCCGCCCCGAGCCGCGCACGGCGTGCCACGAGTTCGAGATAGCCCGTTTCCGCACTCGACGATCCGACCGTGGTGACATCGGTGTCGAGCTGCAGAAGCGGCTGACCGGCACGAACATGGTCGCCGTTGCGCACCAATACCTTTGCCAGCACGCCGCCGCCGGCGTGGCTGATCACCTTCACCCCCGATTCGACGGTCACTTCGCCCGAACCGACCACCGCGCCCTCGACGCGCAGCACCGTGCTCATCAGCAAAACCAACACGACGAAGCCGCCCAGCAGGATCGCGGCGAGACGCACCCGTCGCGTGAGCTGCTCACGCGGATGCGGGCCGGGCGATACTGCCGTCATACCGAACGCTCGCGCAACGGAGCGACAGGACGCAGGCGATCGATCACTTCGGCGCGCGGACCAAATGCCTGCACTCCGCCGCTGCGCATCACCAACAGCAGATCGGCCTGATCCAGGATCGCGGCACGATGCGCGACGACGACCGCGATGCCGCCGCGCGCGCGCACCGCCGTCACCGCCTCGACAAGCGCCGCGTCCCCCTCCATGTCGAGGTTCGAATTGGGTTCGTCGAGGACCACCAGAAACGGGTCGCCGAACAGCGCGCGGGCCAGTCCGATGCGCTGACGCTGCCCGGCGGACAGGTTGCGCCCATCCTCGCCGACCTGCGTTTCATACCCTTGCGGCAGCTGAAGGATCAGTTCGTGCGATCCCGCCGCCTGCGCAGCCGCGACAATCCCCTCAGACGTCGCGTCTTCGCGAAATCGCGCGATGTTCGCAGCGACCGTTCCCGCGAAGAGCTCGACCGATTGCGGAAGATAGCCGATATGCCGCCCGAGCGCCTCGCTGTCCCACTGATCGAGCGCGGCGCCGTCGAGCCGGATGGTGCCGCGCGCAGGCCGCCACGCACCCACGATCGCGCGAACGAGCGCGGATTTTCCCGAACCGCTGGGACCGACAATTCCCAATAATTGTCCGGCATTTGCACGCAGCGCGGCATCGTTGACGACCACGCGGTCCGATCCGGGCGGGACGAGCGCCACGCGTTCGACGCTGAGCGTCGCGCGTGGCGGGGGGAGTGCGGTGCGATCGACCGCCGCTTCGGGCGTAAGTGCGATCGACCTGGAAAGCTGCGCCCAGCTTTCGCGCATCGCGACGAAGCCGCGCCAGTTGGCGATCGCCTGATCGACAGGCGCCAGCGCGCGCGCCGACAGGATCGAGCTGGCGATGATCACCCCGCCGGTCGCCTTGCCCTCGATCACCAGAATCGCGCCGACAGTCAGCACCGCCGATTGCAGGAACATGCGGAAAATGCGGCTGATGCCGGAAAGGATCGTGCTGCTGGCGGTCAGCTGCGTCTGCTGGTGCAGCATCGCCTGATGTTCGGTTTCCCACTGCGTCCGGGTCGGCGCGCGCATCCCGAGAACCGAAATAAGTTCGGCATGGCGCACCCGGCGCGCACCTATGGCGCGGCGTCGTGAAGCCGCCTGCGCGAGCGCCGCGACATGGCCGCGGCCGACCCGCTCGGCGGTCCATGCGAGCGCTGCGGCAACAAGCCCGCCGACGAACGTAACGATGCCAAGCCAGGGATGCACCAGCGCGAGGATGACGATGAACACCACGATCCACGGCAAATCGATGATCGCAGCAGGCCCGGGTCCGGCGATGAAGCCGCGAATCTGGTCGAGGTCGCGGACCGGGCTGGCCTGCTCGAACTGCTGCGGCTTTTCGAGCGCGAGCCGCAACTCGGCTTCCTGCGCGCGCACGCCCAGGTCGCGGTCGAGCGATGCGGCAACATCGCCAAGCATCCGCGCGCGCAGCACATCGAACGCACCCAGAAACGCAAACGCGATCGCGGCGATCAGGAACACCGAAATAAGCGTTGGCAGGCTGCGCCCGGGCAACACCCTGTCGTACACAACGAGCATGTAGATCGAACCTGTCAGCGTCAGCAGGTTGATCCCTGCGCTGAGTCCGGCAACACCGATCAGGCCGTGGCGCAATTCGCCCAATGCCGCGCGAAGCGCCGAAGCCTCGATCACGCGCATCGCGAACCTGTCCCTTGATCTGCGGTGGAAAGCAACGTCTCGATCATCGCCGTCAGCGTGTCACCCGCGTCGGGACGAACCGTGCGATACATCGCGACCTGTGCGGCAAGCGCCGCCGTGCGCGCGAAATGGGCCGCCTCGCCCATCGTCCGCGCGATGAATTGCGGCCGATAGCTGTGGTTGCGGAGCAGCTGGATGCGCGTCGCGCCATCGATCCGACGCGTGGACAGAGCGGCGCCCGGCGTGACTTCGATCGCGTGGATCCAGCGGATCGGCAGCGGATGCGGATCGGTTGCGGCCGCGAGTTCAAACTTATCGAATTCGGGACGCACGCGCGCCAGCGTTGCAATGTCGTGCCCCAGTCGCACAGCGGCGTCGCGCCACAAGCGGATGCGCGGCAAGCCGGGCAATGCCAAACCGTCCTGCGTTACCGCGACGACATCGTCGGCCAGCGGTGCATGGCCGCGCTGGGCAAAGCCAGCGGCGAGTGTCGACTTTCCCGCTCCCGATGCACCGATACAGACCATGCAGGAATCGCCGATCCGGATGGCATTGCCGTGAAGAACCAGCAGCCCGCGCTGTTGCAGCAAGGCACCCATTGCCGACCCCATCAGGAACAGCCGAACCGTCTGCGGCGCAGCGCCGGGATCCGGGCTGACACGGATCTCGCGGCCATCGGCGATGACGAATCGCGCGACCCCGGTGACATCGAGCGTCAGGGCCGAATGCGCCTTTCCCGTATCGGGCGCGCCGAGCCGGATCGCGATATCGGCCACGCTACCGGCCGCCGCCTGTGGCAGGCCGGGCAGCGGAATCGCGCTGTCGATCGTCAGGCCATAGGCGCGCGCCATCGTCATGCGGCGCACCGGCGCACGAAATGCCCTGCGGCGAGCGCGGGCAGCAATCGCATACGATAGCGCGCTTCGGTCTGCGGGTCGGACCAGCGACCGGGCCATGTGGCGACCATCTCGCGCATGGTTGCGACATCGACGATCGCCGACGCGTCGGTGGAGGCGGCAATGCACTCGATCTCGTCGCGTATGCGGTCGAGCTTTTCGCGCGCCGCGACATGCCACCAGCCCGCCTGCCGGCCGCGCCGGTGCGAAGCGATGGTGCTCGCGGGCAGGCAATCGGCGAACGCCGTGCGTGCGAGCCCCCGCGCCACCCCGCCCGGTGCGAATCGCTCGACCGGAAGCCGCAGGCAGAATTCAACGATCCGCCGGTCGGCGGTCGGGTCGCGCATGTCGATGTCCCACCCGGCGAGCACCGCCTTGCCGAAATCGCCCGGATCCGTCCGCCGCGCGACTGCAAGGCGGCGCGCGACGGATCCCAGCACCGCGTCGGCCTGGGGTCGCGAGACGCCGGGCGCGAGCAGCGGCGGGCCCCATTTTTGCGGCGGACTATTGCGAAACGGACGCGTCGCCGCGCCGGCTACCGCGCGCCAGCTGTTGCCTGCGGCACGCAATTCGGCGCCGTGACGAATCGCGCGCGCGATACGCCCGCTGCGCACCAGCTCGCCCAGCGCCTCGCTACCTGAATGGCTGATCGTCAGATTCCCCATCGCGCCGACAAGCAGGACGTCCACTCCCTGCGCGCGGATGCGATCGTTTATTTCGGCAAGCCAGGTCTGGTTGGCGAGATTGGTCAGCGGGCGCCCGTACAGCACGAAGCCGGGGCCGAGCATATCGACCGGCGATCGGCGTGGCGACGCGATGCGATGGTGCACGATTCGCGGATGCATCGCGGCGAGCTTCGCGGCGTCGGGGCCTTCGTCGTCGACCCCGTCATCGGCGCCGTGCATTCCTTCAGGCGGAGCCGCAGTGAAGGCATGTACGCTACCATCCCCGATCCGTCGCGCCGCGGTCGCCGTCACCGCGCCGCTGTCCAGCCCCGCGCTGAGATGAGTCGCGACGTCCGCTGCGGTGCGGCGCAGGCGCGCACGGACGCTTTCGCCAAACAGCGCGGCCAGCGCTTCGGCCGCATCGCCCCCCGATGCGAACCGGGAGGGGGAAAGATCCGGGTTCCAATAGCTTGACCGGTCCAAGCTATGGGCGCCGATGGTCACGATCTCGCCTGGCTCCACGCGCTCGATTCCAGCGAAGAAGCTGGCGCCGTGCGGCACCGCCATGCCCGACAGGAAATGGACGGTCGCGATGCCGTCGGCACGTGCGCCTGCGGCCGATGCAAGCGCTTGCGCGGTCGAGGCGACCGTCACGCATCCGCCGGTCCGCCGGTAGTGGAGCGGGCGTGCGCCCAGCGCGTCGCGGGCGAGGATCAGCCGGTCGTGTGAACCGTCCCACAGCACGATCGCGAAATCGCCGAGAAAGCCTTCGATCGCCGCGACGCCCCAGCGCTCAATCGCGGACATTGCGAGCGCGGCGTCGGAAAGCCGGCCGAGCGTATCGACGCATCCGAGCGCAGCGGCAAGGTCGTCGCGATTGTCGAGCCGGATATCCGCAGCCATCGCCAGCGCGCCACCGCGTCCCCGCGCAATACCGCGATCGAATGCGTCTTCCGGAAGCGTCGCCGCCAGCCGCCGCCCGAGCGCGACTGCGCCGCGATCCCACAAGAAAGCCGGCACCTCACGCGCCACTGGCTGGAGCGCAAGCAGGCGCTCGCATAGCTTCACCGGCGCGTCGGGACCGCACACGAATGCTGCGGCCGCCAACGCCGTCACGACGCGACCTTCGCGCCGCGAATCGCGGTTGCGCAGATCGGTCCTGCAGCGGCTGACCCCATCCCCGTTCCCTTGGCCAGGTGGTGCTCTGCCCTCGCGAATTGCTCCGCGAGGCTTCGACCGAGGGTCGAACAAGGCGGCGCGCATAGCCGGGAAAGCCATTGGCGAAAAGGCATTTTCCCGGAGACCGGGCACTCGGAGCGTGGTGATCCCCTACGGGGATCAAAAAATGGCCGGCGGCGATTTCACTCGTGCAGCATCCGGATCCAATAGGCGATCGCGGAGCTGTCCTGGTCGGATAACCCGCCCCATTGCGCGCGCGCCCAGGTGCGCGCGGAGGCGGTTCGCGCTTCGCTCGGCGAAATCCCGAAATGGCTTCGAAAGGCACGGCTGAAGCTACTATCGTCGGCAAAGCCCCAGCTTCGCGCGATGTCAGAGATACGCCTTGGATGCGCGCTTGGGGAGGCAAGATCCATTGCCGCCCCCGACAGCCGCCGCTCGCGGATGAATTCCGCAACGCCCCCCGATTGCTCGAACATGCGGTAGAGCGTGGCGCGCGACACCCCACATTCCTGCGCCACCTGAGTCGGACCGAGCGCGGAATCGTGCAGATTCCCGTGAATGTAGCGCAGCACTTCACGCAGCGGCGTCGCCATCGCGGTCGCGCGTGTCTTGTTGCCCGGGCGCTGATCGACCAGCGACGCGAGGAGCTGGATCGTCCCGCGCGACGCGATCGCTGCGTCCCCTGCAGCAAGTCCTGCGGCGTGCTGCGCGAGCGTACGAATATGCGCGGCAAGGATCTGGGTCAGCGGCAGGTCGCGGTCGAGCACCAGCCCGTGCAGCGAATCGATGTCGGCGACCTTGTCCTCGAGCAGCGGCCGCGGGATCACCAGCGTGATGTTGCCGTAGTCGCCCGCGCGCGTCTCGAGCGTGCGCGTCAGGTCGAAGATGCAGACGTCGCCCGCCCGCACCCGCACGTCGATCGTGTCCGCCAGGCCGGCAAAGCCGCCATGGGTGTAGAGCTGGACCATCAGGTGATCGATGCCCGCCGTGGCGACCATCGCGCGCGACCGCTGGAAACCCTGGGCGGAGGAACGCAGGTCGCTGAGCAACAGGTTGCCCATGTGCACCGCCTGCATGTCGATCGCATAATCGCCCGCTGTACCGGGGCGGATCACGTCGAAAATGTCGCGCGTCGACTCTCGGAATTGCTGGAGTGCGACCGCCCCGCCGGTCGCGATGCTGCTGATCTGATAACGCGGCAGAACCGATTCCTCGGACATCCGACACTCAACTCCCTGCGCGCGGATATCGATCCAAATCCACGTCGTGTCTCGAACGATGTGCACCGTGTCTCAACGGAGCGAATCGTCCTTGACCCGGCTAACCACTGGCAACTTAACGCAAAAAGACTTCGGTGGGGATCGGGATTTCGTACATGCGATTTGGATTGGAGGCGCCGGAACGCTGGCATGGCAACGTTGTGACCGCCGGCGAACTCCTGGTGCCGGGTGATACGAACCTGGCTGAGGGAAGCACTCTTGCAGCCACGTTCGCCGAACGGAGAGCCGCCCGCGCCGACGCGATGGAAAGCGTGGACGCCGCGATCGACAACGTCTCTGCGGTCAACGAAGCGCCGGTGCTCGGCATCGACGACGGCATTTCGCTGACGATCCGCGAGGGACTGGCGCGCGAGGATCTGGCGACCGGCGCCTATGTTCTCGATCGCACCAACAGCTTCACGCTGACCGACGCCGACAGCAGCGACTTCGCCGGGGGCGAGTTCCGCGTCGCGCTCAGCGGAGCCGCGAGCAGCAGCGAAGGCCTCGGCTTCGAGCTGGCGTCGCGCGGTGGACGCGTGACCTGGTCGGCGGGCGATTCGTTCGGACCGGGGGTGAATGCGAGCGTGACTGTCGACGGCGTCGTGATCGGCACCGTCACCTCAAGCGGTCGGCAGGGCACCGACCTGGCGATCGCACTCAATGCCAATGCCACTGCGGCGCGCGTACAGATCCTGCTGCAAGACGTCGGCTATCTCAATTCAAGCGGCCTCAACGATCCGTCGCCGCGCACCGCGACGATCACGGTTACCGACGGCGACGGCGGCAGCGCATCGGCATCGCTTTCGCTGATCAACGAGAACGTCAACAATACGCCCAGGATCACCCATCAGGGCGGGACTAGCGAGGGCAACACCTGGGTCGAGGCCAACAACGGGCCATCCACGCCTGTTGCGATTTCGAGCGGCCTGGTGGTCAGCGACACCGACGGCGGCGGTCTGCCGAGTGCCACGGTGCAGATTTCGGGCGCGATGACGGGCGACGTGCTCGCCTTCGTCAACGACGACGCCGCGCGCTATGGCAACATCGCCGTGACCGGCTTTACCGGGAATGTCCTCTCGCTCGCGTCTGCAGGGTCGACGGCCACCCAGGCGCAATGGTCGGCCGCGTTGAACGCGGTCACCTTCAACACCACCGCCGAGGATCCCGGGAGCGGCCGGACGATCATCTACTACATCAGCGACGGGACGGTTTCGGGACGCTGGATCGGGTCGTTGACGATTCAGGCGGTGAACGACACCCCCTCGGGTACCGATGGTCACGTCTCGGTCGCCCAGAATGGATCGGCGGCGCTGACCGTCACCGACTTCGGCTTTACCGACGCCGATGGCGACGCGCTGGCGGCGGTGATGATTACGACGCTGCCGACGGCGGGCGCACTGAAACTCGATGGCGCGACGGTTACGGCGGGCCAGTCGATCGCCGTAGCCGACATCGCGGCGGGCAAGCTCGTCTTCACCCCCGCGCCGAACGTCAACGCGGACAATTACGCCAGCTTCACCTTCCAGGTGCGCGACAATGGCGGAACCGCGAACGGCGGGATCGACACCGATCAGACGCCGAACACCCTGACCTTCGACGTGATGCCCCCCGCCAATGCACCGCAGGTGACGGTGCCCGCATCGATCAGCGGATTCGAGGACCAGCCGATCGCGTTCGCCGACTTCGGCCCGATCGGCGTGAGCGACCCCGACACTGACGGACTTGTGGTCACGATACGTGCTGACGACGGTGCGTTCCTGTACGAACTCCACGGCTCCTCAACGTTAAGGGGGAACATCGTCGGGGTCGGAACAAGCACCGACGGGATTGATGGGTTGCTGCGCTCGCTAGTCTATATTCCCGCGGCGGATGCAAGCGGCACGCGCGAAATCTCGGTTTCGATCAACGATGGCAGCACGACGATCACCCGGGTGGTTTCCGTCGCAATCTCAGCAGTTAATGACGCGCCGAGCGGCACCGACGGATCAGTAACGCTCGACGAGGACGTCCCGCACACGATCACGCTCGCCGACCTCGGCTATGCCGATCTCGATGGGAATGCCTTTGCCGCGGTCAAGATCACGACGCTGCCAACTGCGGGCGCGCTGACGCTGGACGGCGTGGCTGTGGTCGCCGGGCAATTGGTCAGCGCGGACGACCTTGCAGCCGGTAAGTTGATCTTCACTCCCGCCGCAAATGCCAATGGCGCCGCCTATGCCAACCTGACCTTTCAGGTGCAGGACGACGGCGGCATTGCCAACGGCGGCGTCGATCTCGACGCCACGCCGAACACGCTGACGTTCGACGTGACGGCTGTGAACGACGCGCCGGTGCTTTCGGGCATCGACGGGCGGTCGGTCACCATCAATGAAGGGAACGCGACCAACACCAATCTCGCGCCGCTGGGCTATTCACTGTCGAAACTGGCGACGATCTCGTTCAGCGACGCCGACGATACGAACTATTCGGGCGCACGCCTCGTCCTGGCGCTGAGCGACAATGCCGATCCGGTAAAGGAATCGGTCGGTCTTTCCGGTGAGCGCGCGCGCACCGAAGGGGTCGCCTGGACAGGCGATTTTCACGGCGTCAGCCCCGGCTCGAAAATCTCGGTCGGCGGAGTGGAAATCGGCACGGTGATCTCGGGCGGTCGAAACACCGTCAACGAGGATCTGGTGATCGACTTCAACGCGAATGCGACCGTCGCACGCGTGCAGAAGGTCGTCGCGTCGCTGGGGTATATCAACAACTCCAAAGCGCCCGGCAGCGACCCGCGGACGCTGACGGTGACGCTGACCGATCCGCACGGCGCGTCGAGCAGTGCGTCGATGAGTATCACCAACGTGCCGTTCGACGATTGGGCGCGGATCGCCCCGGTCGAATGGTATTACGACTGGACCGAGGCGGCGGACGGCCCGTCTGCTCCCATCAACGTCGGCCAGCATGTGCGTATCTCCTTTTATGAGGAGAACGACATTGTCAGCGGCACCGTCGCCATCGATAATCCGCTCCCGGAACATGTGCTGTCCTTCGTCAACGACGATGCCACGCTGTACGGGGATCTTACCGCCAGTTTCGAAAACGGCGTGCTGACGTTCAGCTCCGCGGGCCTTGCGACCGGTGAGCAGTGGCAAAATGCGTTCCGGGCAGTCACGTATAATAACCTGTCCGATGCACCGACACCGGGTGGACTCTGGTTGACCTATTCGGTCCGGGACGCGGGACACGCGCTATACCCAGGCACACAGGGCCGGGCCGCCATTTCGGTATATGCAGTGAACGACTCGCCCTCGGGCACGTCGTCGACGCTCACGGTCGATGAAGATGGCGCGCATGTCCTGACCGTCAGCGATTTCGGCTTTACCGATGTCGACAGCAATGCGCTTGCCGCCGTCGTCGTGAATAGCTTGCCATCGGCGGGTGCACTGACGCTGGACGGGATTGCGGTGTCCGCCGGACAGGAGATCACCGCCGCCGACATCGCGGCGGGCAGGCTGGTCTTCACGCCCGCACCCGACGGCAATGGGGAGGGCTATGCCAGCCTCACCTTCCAACTCCGCGACGACGGCGGCACCGCGAACGGCGGCATCGACACCGATCCGACGCCGAACACGATCACCTTCGACGTGACCGCAGTGAACGACGCGCCGACAGTGACGATCGCGACGCCGCCCGGCGTGTTTGAGAAGTCCGGCGTCGAGTTCCTCGTCAACACGCAGGGGTTGGGTGCGCAGCAAAATGCGACTGTCACCGGATTGGCGGGCGGCGGGTTCGTCGTGACATGGCAGACCAGCGATCCGGGCCAGGACGGCAGCGACACTGCGATCAAGGCACAGGTCTTCGACGCGGCGGGCGCCAAGGTCGGCACCGAGTTTCTCGTCAACACACAGGGTGAAGGCTATCAGCAAGCTCCGATGATCGCCGGGCTGACCGGCGGCGGGTTCGTCGTGACATGGCATTCAGCCGATGACACGCAGGACGGCAGCGCCTTTGCCGTCAAGGCGCAGCTGTTCGACGCGACGGGCGCCAAGGTCGGCGCCGAATTCCTCGTCAATACGCAGACGGCGGACAGTCAGTATGAGCCGACCATCACCGGGCTGACAGGCGGCGGGTTTATCGTGGCATGGTGCGACACCAACCCGACGCAGGACGGCAGCGGTGCTGCGATCAAGGCGCAGCTGTTCGACGCGGGGGGCGACAAGATCGGCACCGAGTTCCTCGTCAACACCCAGTCGACGGGCGATCAGCTCTATCCCACCATCACCGGACTGACGGACGGTGGGTTTGTCGTGACATGGCGGACCGCCGACACCGCGCAGGACGGCAGCGCCAATGCGGTCAAGGCTCAGGTCTTCGATGCGTCGGGCGACAAGGTTGGCACCGAGTTCCTCGTCAACACGCAGTCGGCGGACGATCAGCTCGATCCGAAGATCACCGGGCTGACGGGCGGCGGGTTCGTCGTGACGTGGATCACTAGAGACCCCGGCCAGGACGGCAGCCTCTATGCGATCAAGGCACAGGTCTTCGACGCGGCAGGCGGCAAAGTCGGCGGCGAGTTTCTCGTCAATACGCAGGCAACCGGCTATCAGGATGATCCAGCCGTCACCGGGGTGACCGGCGGCGGGTTCGTCGTAACGTGGATCACGTTCGACACCGCGCAGGACGGCAGCGGTACTGCGGTCAAGGCACAGGCCTTTGATGCGGCGGGCGGCAAGGTCGGCGGCGAGTTCCTCGTCAATACGCAGGCGACAGGCTATCAATATATGCCGGCCCTCATCGGGCTCGCGGGCGGCGGATTGGTCGTGGCGTGGGACACCTCTGACAGCGCGCAAGACGGAAGCAGCCGTGCCATCAAGGCACAGATCTTCGCGCAGCAGCCGGGTGTCTTTGACGCGACCGAGCAGGCCGAGCTCAGCGTGAAGGGCAGCATCACGATTGCCGACACCGACGCAGGCGGCGGTGTTCTTACCGCGACGCTGTCGGTCGATTACGGTGTGCTGAATGTCACGGCGGGCGACAGCGGCGCGACGATCGTCAGCGGCAACGGCACCGGCAACGTCGTCATCTCCGGCACGCTGGCGCAGTTAAACGCGCTGCTGCGCACCGACGCCACCAGCACGGTCAACTACACGCCGGACACCGACGCGCCCCCGGCTTCGGCGGTGCTGACCGTCAGCGTGAACGACGGCGGCAACACCGGCACGGGCGGGGCGCTGATCGGGACGGCGACGACCGCCATTGCGATAACAGCGGTCAACGACGCGCCGACCGGCACCGATGCGACGATCGCCATGATCGAGGACGGCAGCCACGTACTGACGGCGACCGATTTCGGCTTCGTCGATGCCGACGGCGACGCGTTCCACTCGGTGACGATAACCACCGTTCCGGGCGCTGGCACGCTGTTGCTGGGCGGAGTCGCCGTGACGGCGGGGCAAGTGATCACCGCCGCGCAGATCGCAGGCGGCGCCCTAGTCTTCACGCCCGCTCCCGATGCGCATGGCGCAGGCTATGCCAGCTTCACCTTCGAGGTACGCGACGATGGCGGCACCCAGAACAGCGGCACCGACACCGATGCGACGCCGAACACGCTGACGTTCGACGTGACAGCGGTGAACGACGCGCCGACGCTGGCCGGGCATCCCGTGTCGATCAGCTTCGCGGAGAATCTGGTCAACGCAGCGCCGCAACGTCTTGCTTCTGATATCGTCTTGACCGATCCGGAGGGCGATTTCGACGGGGGTACCGTCGTCGTTCAGGGGTTGCTCGCCGAAGATCGCGTTTCGATCGCCCATACCGGCGACGGGCCGGGGGAGATCGGCGTCAGCGACGGCATTGTCAGCTATCACGGCGTGGCGATCGGTACCGCGATCGGCGGCGTCGGCGCTACCTTTACCGTGACATTGAACGCGGCGGCGACGACCGAAGCGGTGCAGGCGCTGACGCGCAGCATCACCTACGCCAATGCGAGCGACTCGCCGACTGCGACGCGCGACCTTGAACTCATCGTCACCGACGCGAATGGCGCGAACAGCGGGGTGCGCGGTTCGACCTTCGCGGCCGGCGACCATGACCTGGTTCGTGGCGGGACAAGCGAAAACTATTCGAATCTAGCGCTCGGCGATTTCAACGGAGATGGATTTCTCGACGCGTTTGCAAAGGACGAATCGTCCTACTTCAAGTTCTGGATCGGCAACGCAGAGACGCCCTTTGGCAGTTCGGTCAAACGACTGCCGCTAGGGAACCCGGGCGGCACGCTCGATATAACCGATATCGACGGCGACGGCGATCTCGACGTCGTGGTCGCACGCAACAGCTTGAGCTGGGTCACCTATATCAACGATGTCGACGGTGAGGGTGTGAGAAGCTGGGTGTTGCAAACCGCCAACCCATTCTCCTCACTGACCGGGTCCCCTAAGACGTTCATGCGGTTTGCCGATATCGACGGCGACGGCGACGACGACCTTGTCTATGGTGTCGACACTGGCGGGCTGTCGGTTCGGTTCAACAACGCTGGTTCCTTTTCCCCGGCGGCCGCAGGTGACAATCCGTTTGTAGGGATCGTCGCGAACAGCGGTACGCGGCTCCTGTTCACCGATCTGAACGCCGATGGGCGACAGGATCTCGTGCTGGTCGATAGCGGCGCCCGGGTCTGGCTTCAGCAGGCGGACGGCAGTTTTGCTGGCTCCGACGCCGGCCGATATGGTCTTGATGTCTTGCCGATCGGGTACGGGCGCGGCCTCGAGTTCAGCGATATCGACGGCGATGGTGACGAAGACCTTGTCTCCCTCAGCTACTTTAACGGGTCACAACTCTACGCCAACACATCCAATCCCGGCCATGTAATCCAGGTTACCGTCGAGGCAGAAAACGACGCACCGACCGGCCAGGATAGCACAATCACGATCGATGAGGATGCCGACCACGTCCTGACATCCGCCGATTTTGGCTATTCCGATCCCGATGGGGACGGTTTTGCCGCGGTCAGGATCACGACGCTGCCGACCGCAGGCGCGCTGACGCTGGACGGCGTGGCTATGGTCGCCGGGCAGCTGGTGAGCGCGGACGACCTTGCAGCCGGTAAGGTCGTCTTCACTCCCGCCGCAAATGCCAATGGAATGGGCTATGCCAGCCTGACCTTCCAAGTGCAGGACGACGGCGGCACTGCCAACGGCGGCGTCGATCTCGACGCGACGCCGAACACCATCACGTTCGACGTGGCTCCCCCCGCAAATGCGCCGCGGGTGAACCTGCCCGCTGCAATCAGCGGAACCGAGGACCAGCCGATCGCGTTCGCCGATTTCGGCCCGATCGGTGTCACTGATCTAGATAGCGAATTTCTTCAGATCACAGCCAGTGTCGAGGACGGAGGGTTCCAGTTCGACTTCAACGGCTTTCCAAGTTCCAGCGGCAATAGCTTCGATATCGGGTTCAATGCCGCGACGATCGACCAGCTGCTACGCTCGCTCGTCTATCTTCCCGCGGCGAACGCCAGCGGCACGCGCGAAATCTCCATCGCGGTCACCGATGGCCAGACGACGATCACACGGGTGATCTCTGTCGAAATTGCGGCGGTGAACGATGCACCCACCGGCACGAATGGGTCGGTAACGCTCGATGAGGATGGCACCCACGTCATCACGCTCGACGAATTCGGGTTCACCGACAATGATGGCGACGCGATGGCGGCGGTGATCGTCACCACCCTCCCCGCCGCCGGCACGCTGACGCTGGACGGCGTCGCGGTGACCGAGGGGCAGTCGATTACCGCTGCCGATATCGCCGCCGGGTTGCTGGTATTCATGCCCGCACCCGATGAGAACGGCGCGGGATATGCCGAACTCGGCTTCCGCGTGCAGGATGACAGCGTCGATGCGAATATCTCGGTCGATGAGGCAACGATCCGCTTCGATGTGTCGCCGGTCGATGATCCGGCTACAGCCGTCGACGACAGTGCGATCGTAGCCGAAAATGCCACCGTCGTGATCTGGGTCGGTGCCAACGATACGGATCCCGACGGCGGCCCTGCCGAAACCGTCACCCATATCGACGGGCAGGAAATCGCCGTCGGCGGATCGGTGACGCTGGCGTCGGGCGCGATCGTGACGCTCAACCTCGACGGCACCGTCACCTACGACCCCAATCATCGCTTCGACTCCCTGGTGTCAGCAGCGCGGGCATTGCTGACCGGAGCGCAGAACAGCAGCGCGGTCGACGGGTTCGACTACACCCTGTCGGGCGGCAGCAGCGCGAGCGTGAACGTCACCGTGACGGGTGTCGACGGACTCGCCGATCAGCTGCTGGGTAGCGTGCTGAACGATATCATGACCGGCACAAATGGTTCGGATTTCTTCCGCATGGATCAGGGCGGGAGCGATCGGGCGAATGGGGGCACGGGCGATGACGCCTTCCTGATGGGCGCGATGCTCGACGCGTACGATCAGGTCGACGGCGGCACGGGCAACAACCAGCTGGCCCTGCAAGGCAATTCGACGGTCGCGCTGCTGGACGCCACGGTCCGAAATGTCGGCACGATGGTGTTCCTGTCCGGGGCGGACACGCGCTTCGGATTGCCGGGCAGCGATCGCTTCGCCTATTCGCTCACCACCGCAGACGGCACGATCGGCGCGGGGCAGACGGTGACGTTCAACGCCAACACCCTGCTGTCCGGTGAAGGCATCTTCCTGGATGCGTCGGCGGAACTCGATGGCAATCTCGTCTTCTATGCCGGTCAGGGTACCGACACGGTCATCGGCGGCGCGGGCGCCGATGCGTTCTTCTTTGGTGCGGACGGGCGCTTTGCGGCAACGGACCGTATCGACGGCGGCCTGGGCAATGATCAGCTGGCGCTGCGCGGGGACTATTCCGCGCCGATCGTGCTGAACGCCGACACCTTCACCAATGTCGAAACGCTGGTGCTGATGTCTTCCACCGACTTGCGCTATGGCTCTCCGGCAAGTGCCAGCAGCTACGCGCTTATCCTCGACAACGGCAATGTCGGCGCGGGGCGGGTCCTGACGATCAATGCCAACATGCTGACGGCCGGGGAGACGGCGCAGATCGACGGCTCGGCCGAGACCGACGGCGCCTTCATCTTCTACGGCGGCGCCGGCGACGATGTCTTCATCGGCGGTGCCGGCGACGACAATATCTATGGCCGGCTTGGCCAGGACATGATGACCGGCGGCGCTGGCGACGACACCTTCTATTTCCGCATAATCGAAGATTCCCGCGTGGGATCGGAGGATCGCATCCTCGATTTCGCCGCCGGGGACCGCATCGACCTGTCCGCCATCGATGCCGATACCGCCCATGCGGGTAATGACGCGTTCGACTATATCGGCGACGCAGCATTTTCCCAAAAGGCGGGCGAGCTTCGGGTGATGCTGATCAATGGAAGCTGGGTCGTCGAAGGCGATGTCGATGGCGACGGCGTGGCCGACTTCGCGATTCTCGTCGATACCCCGGGCGGCCATGTGATGGGCGCCGGTGACTTTGGGTTGTAACCTTGAAAAGGCCGTTTCAATGACAAGACAGTCGGACGCGCAAAATCGCGACTCCTCGAAGCCGATTGCGCTGCCAAAGCGTCCGTGGACACCCCCCGTCCTTCGGGAAATGCGGGTTTCGGAAACACGAAACAGCATCGATCCCTTCGTGGAGGACGGCGCGTTCAGCATGGGCTCGTGAGCGACGACCCCGCTGTGATCGGGCGCGGACGCGGGGCTGCTGCCGACATACCGATTTGTGGGGCACGCGACTGGAGCGAGGCTGCGGCCTCTGCCTTCGGGAGGGGCGTGGCGAGGCCATATTAGCCCCCGCTTCGGCCTGTCCCGCTTCTCGACCCGGCGCGCTCCCGGGTGCGGACGGCCGGTCGCCCGTAGATCCGTTATACATAGTCTCCGGTCGGCTCGACGGCTTGACTGCCCCGGCCCTGGACGAGAAGCTCGCCGCAACGATCGGCGCCACGGCGCAGACGATAATCGACATGACCGGATTCGACTATGTAAGCAGCGCCGGACTCCACATCCTGCTCAAGGCGGCCAAACAAGCAAAGTCTCGCAGCGCCAAGCTGCCTGGCCCAAGGCGCAGGGTCGGTCCGGCAATGTCCAACCACGCTGTCGATCGGGCGTACGGTGAGAGGCCAGTCCTTGAGGCCTGCAAACACAAACCGCGAGCAAAAAAATGATGGTGCAGAGGGAAAGTCTTGCGCCGGCTTGAGATGCCCTCGGAAGTCGTAAGATGGTCGGGGAGACAGGATTCGAACCTGCGACATCCTGCTCCCAAAGCAGGCGCGCTACCAGACTGCGCCACTCCCCGACGGATCGCCCGCCTAGACCTGCTTGAGGCGAAAGGCAATGCGCTGGTGGGCCCGGCAGGATTCGAACCCGCGACCTAGCCGTTATGAGCGGCCAGCTCTAACCGCTGAGCTACAGGCCCCGCCAGCGCGAACCGCGATTAGGGGCGATCCGGCGCCCCCGCAAGCGCCTCGAGTATCTGATCGTGCGACGCGGGTGCGATGCCGAGCTTTGCCAGCAGTGCAAAGGCGCGCTCCCACCAGCTGCGGAACGCGGCAAGGTCCGCCGCGTCGCGGACATAGGGCGTATAGCCCGGCGCTGCGGAAGGCGAATGATAGGAGAACATGAGCAGCCGCTCGCCCTCCCCCGCTGCCACCCGGATCGCCTCCAGCGCCAGTTCGACCGGCATGTCCTCCGGCGTCAGCGCGACGCGCGAGAGCAGGCCCAGCCGCGACGCGACCCCACGCCCGCGCGGCACCCGGCCCAGCGCTCCGTGCAGCGCGATCCCACCCCGTTTCAAGGCACCGGTATAAACCGTCGTCAGCGGAATCTCGATCAGATCGCCGTGGCCGGTGCGAAAGGCATGGTTGCCGATCGCGCGATAATCGGGGCCGTGCTCGCTGGCATAGCTATAGCCTGATCGCATCGACGTATCGACGCGATATCCTGCCGCCGCGAGCAGTTCGAGCGTGTCGGCACCCAGCCCGTAGCGGCCGGTCCGCATCATCACCGGCCGCCGCCCGAACGCCGCCTCGATTGCATCGGTCAGCGCCGCGATCTTGGCCGCCTGAAGGTCGCGGGAAAGGTTGCCCAGGAAGCTGTTGCGAGGGCAAACCACCTCGTCGAACGGCGGGTTGACCCAGGGGTGGAGCTGCGACCCGATCGCCGACCCGCCATCTTCCATGACCCGCTTGAGGATTTCGACCGATCGCGGGCACCGCACGATCGGATCATCGATCATATAGGTCGCGGGAACGTCGTGCGCGGCGAACAGCGCGTGCATGTCGGGCAACGCGTCCATCGACTGCGTCGCGCGATTCTCGCGCGCCAATGGTTGCGACCAGTCGAACTCCTCTTCGGTATCGACGAACACCGAAAAACGCGTCCCGAATCGATCGGGCCAATCGATCCGCGCATCCGGCGCAGCCGCCGCTGCACGATAGCCGCCCGCCCCGGCCTGTTGGGTATATGCGCTCGCCACGAAAGCGGGCTTAGCGTGCCTGTTCCAAAGACTTGGTTACCGTCGCGGGAAGCTGGATCACAAAGGCGTCGGGCAGCGTGATGAACTGGCCGGACAGTTCGCGCGCAATGTTACGCACCAGCCGCAGCGCAAAGCCGGTGCCCAGCAACGCCGCGTCTTCCTGTTCGTCATCGATTCCGAACACCGCCTCGTCGGCATAGTCGGTCAGTGCGGCGGGCCGGTCGAACCGGATCGACACCAGATCGGCCTCAGCGCTCAGCTGCACCCCGATCCGCTCGCCATCGCCCGCCGCCGAGACCAGCGTCGCGACCATGCGCGCCAGCATCCGTTCGATCGCGCGCGAATCGCCGCGCACCGCGCATGTATCGACCGGCAGCGCGATCCACGCTCCGCGCAACTCGGCCAGAGCGGCAAGGTCGTCGGCGATGCGCGAGAGCAACGGGCGCAACGCCACGTCGCTGTCGCTCAGTTGCAGGGCCGACGCCTCGATCCGCGCGGCAATGTCGAGATCGTCGATTGCGGCGAGCAGTGCGCGCGCGTGCATTCGGATCGTCCCGGCACGCTCGCGGTAAAATGGCGGCGCATCGCCCAGCATCTCGCGCTCGATCATCTCGGCAAAGCCCGCGATCGCGTTGGTCGGGGTGCGCAGCTCGTGCATCAGCTGGCGCAGTGAATCCGCAGCCGGACTCGCAACCGCCATCGGTGCTGCGGCATTTTCCTCGCGCCGCGGTCGGCGTGCGGTGCCGCGATAGCCCGAGAACCGGCCCGTGGCCGGGTCGAAGGCGGGCGCCGCCGACATGCGCCATTCGCCCGCCGCATCCGATTCGCCGACTACCGTCAGGCGCGCATCGGCAAAGGGTGCGCGCTGTCGCAGCGCCCCCGCTGCGACGCCATCCGCGCGCGAGCCGTCGCCATTGGCGTTGAGTTCGAGCGACAGGCCGATGAGCGGCGCGCGCGAGACCCCGTCGATCCAGCGGATCACCCCCTGCTCGTCGGTTTCGAAGCGGAACCCGTCCGCGCGCGGCGGCGGCTCGACCTGACGGCGTTGCTGCTGAAGCGTGTAGAAGGCGTCGATCCGCGCGACAACCTCGGCGATCTCGAACGGACCCTCCGGCGACCCGGCTTCTGGCGCCGAGTGTGCGGAAGCGTCCACCGCCGCGCCATCGCGGTCGGCGAGGGTGAGTGCGTCCCCTGACATGTCCGGCACCTGCGCCGGGTCGGACTCGGGTGCAACCGCGCTTTCGACAGGCGGTTCATCGCTTGTCCCGCTTTGAGGCAAGCCCGAGTCGTTTGCCGCTTCGACCCGACCAAGCGCTTCTGCAACCACCGGAATTCCCAGCGCAGCGGCACCGATCGCAACGAAGGTCGACGTCTCGGCCGGGATCATCTCGGCTTCCGCCTCGACCGGGTCGGATACCGGCTCGGACGCCGTTTCCGGCTCCGGCTCCGCTTCGATAACCGGCTCCAGCACGGGGCGCAGCCGGATACGCGCGCGCGGTTCGGCGGGCGGGATCTCGGCAACCGCCTCCATGCCGACGGCCTCTGCCGGACTGGGCGTCTCGGCCTCCGGGGCCAGCAATTCGGTCCAGTCGATCGACAATGGCGGGTCGGGTTCAACGACGTCCACCGGCTCCGCGACCTGGACATCCGTGTCGACCGGATCCGGGGAGTCGAGGCTCTCCGTCAGTGCGGCATGATCAGCAAGGTTGACGGGCTCGGCTGTCTCGACCGGCGCCAAGCTCGCCTCCGGCAATGCGGCAGCGTCCGGCACGCTCACGCCATCCGCAATCACGAAATCGACCGCGCCAAAGGATTCGAGTGCACGATCGATCCCCGGCGGGAGATCGCGGCGCGCACGCAATACGGTGCGCGCGGCCGAGGACAGGCGCGGCAGCAGCTCCACCCATTCGCCCGAACTCAGCTTGGCGCTCCGCAACACCGGCGCCGCCACGGCGATATCGTCCAGGGCACACAATGCCACCAAAGGTCCTGGCGGGTTGACGGTTTCCAGCGCACGCGCGCTTGCCGCCCGAACGCTTACAGGCACTTCGTCGCGAATCCTGCGCAACAGATTGAACGCGCGCGCATCTGCAGCTACGCGACGGCGGCCGATCAGATCGACGAGCTGACGCCAGGCAGACGCCTTGCCGAACGACGTCGAAACATCGGCCGCCAGCACCGTCTCCAGGGTATCGTCGTAACGCAATGCTCGGGTGGTCCCCAGCCGGCCGCGGATCGTCCGGTAAGGATTCCTTAACCCGGCAAACCGCGTACCGAAACCGAAGATTTCGTCCCGAATGGCCGTCGTCGCATAGTGGGACAATTGCGCTTGCCGGTAATTATCTTATACTTAACAGACATAATGCGACCGAATCTGGTCGCAAAAGGGAATCATCAATGGCTTTCGACGACATCGACCGGCAGATCATGGCGCATTTGCAAGACGATGGGCGCATGACCAATGTCGATCTGGCCGACCGGGTCGGCCTCACCGCCCCGCCCTGCCTGCGTCGCGTTCGCACTTTGGAGGAAAAGGGGGCGATTCGCGGCTATCATGCCGATCTCGATCCCGCCTGGCTGGGCTATACGATCACTGTTTTTGCGATGGTCAGCCTGAAGAGCCAGGCCGAATCCGATCTCGAAGCGTTCGAAGCGCATGTCGCCGCGATCCCCGAGATTCGCGAATGCTATATGCTCAATGGCGATATCGACTTCATTCTGAAGATCGTCGCACGCGACCTCAGCAGCTTCCAGCATTTCCTGACCACCCGGCTGACCACCGCGCCCAATGTGGCGCATGTGCGAACCTCGCTGACGATCCGCACGTCGAAATCGCTGCCCGGCGTCCCGGTCGATCTGTGACATAAAAAAAGGGGCGGCCCGCGAGCCGCCCCTTCTTCATTCTCCAACTGCGCCCGTTCAGGCCGCCGGCTGATCCAGCCAGGCAATCCAGAACCGCGCAATGTCGCCGCGCGGCGCACCGCTCACCGCCTGGAACGCGGTCTTGGCCTCGGCCTTCTGCCCCTGCATCGCCAGCGCAATGCCGAGGCGCGTGTTGACCAGATTGGCGTCCACACCGCCTTTTTGCAGCGCCAGGCGATACAGTTCCGCTGCCTTGGCAAAGTCCCGGCTTCCCAGATAGGCATCGCCGACATTCTTCGCGGGAACGCCGTTCGCTGCCGAAGCAGCCTTGGTCGCCTCGGGTGCCAGCGAGCCTTCGGCCTTTTCGCGCGTGGTCGCCGAGCGATAGAGTTCGTTTGCGGTGGCGTTGCTCGCCTGGATCTTGCCAGCCGCGCGACCTTCCTCGATCACCGCCTTCGCTTCCCAGGGCAGGCCCCGGCGCTGCGCGATGTCGGCATAGTTCAGATAGTCGCTCTCGCCGCCCAGCGCCTTCGACGCGCGCATCAGGCGCAGCATGTCCAGTTCCTGGTCCGCATCCATCGCGACGCCCTTGGCGCGCGCCTGTTCCATGTAGATCAGCAGCGACGAACGCCACGCCTCGTTGCTCGGATAGGCCGCGATCTGGCGGCTCAGCCATTCGGCCGCCGCCGCCTTGTTGCCCGACTGGTACAGCTTCGACACGGCGAATTTATACCACGCCTCGGGCGCCTTCTTGCCCGCGGCTTCCTGCGCCTTGATCGCCTCGTCGAGCGAGGCGACGCCGCCCTGGATGTTGTTCGTTTCGAACAGCGCGATCGCGCGCTGCAGCGGCAGGTCGGGCTGGGTCGACGCCAGCGCGCGTGCCTTTTCGTAATGCGGCAGCGCCTCGGCATATTTCTTCTGTGCGGCCAGGATCTGGCCCCGCACGAAATGCAGGTCGCCCAGGTCCGAACCGGTCACCCGTCCAGCCGCGATGATCCGGTCGAGCGCGGCGCCGCGCGCGACTTCGTTGCGTTTCTTGGTCTCGAGGTCATAGCGCATCAGGAGGACGAAATATTTCTCGTCGTCATTCTGCGCGACCGCCTCCGCGGCGGTCAGCGCGGCTTCGAACGCGGCGATATCCGCGCCCTTCTGGGCTGCCTGCGCGGCGGTGAACGCCTTGCGGAATTCGGCGCTGACCTTGACGGCCGGCGCTTCATCCTTCTTCTGCGCCGCAACCGGCGCCGCCATCGCGAGCGGCATTCCAAGCACGACCGCCGCGGCGATCGCAGCCTTCGAAACAGACTTCATTCGGGACTCTCCTTACGCGGTTGGGCGCAACGTGTTCGCGACCGCTCTAGTAATCCGACCCGCCCGGTCAAGGCGGCGCATATGCCATTGGGCAGTCGCACAGCGTGGCTGAACGCATTTTGAACGTTCCGGGTCCCCGAATGATACCGATCAGTCGGTTTCCTCGCGCGCGTGCGTGCGCGAGCGCGCGGGGTTGGCAGGTAGCCGCCACGTCGCTAGAGCGGTCACAGCATTGCAACAACCCTTCGAAAGCATCGAAATTTGACCGACGAGACCGTCCTCGCGGACCCTTCCGACATTACCCCCATCTCGATCGTCGACGAGATGAAGACCAGCTACCTCGATTACGCGATGAGCGTGATCGTGGCGCGCGCCCTGCCCGACGTCCGCGACGGCCTTAAGCCGGTCCACCGCCGCATCCTCTATGCGGCGCAGGAGGGCGGCTATCTCCCCGGCCGCGCCTATCGCAAGTCCGCCCGCCTGGTTGGTGACGTGATGGGTAAGTATCACCCGCACGGCGACAGCTCGATCTACGACGCGATGGCACGCATGGCGCAGGACTGGGCGATGCGCGTGCCGCTGATCGACGGTCAGGGCAATTTCGGATCGATGGACCCCGATCCGCCCGCCGCGATGCGTTACACCGAAGCCCGCCTCGCCAAGGTCGCGATGTCGCTGCTCGACGATATCGACAAGGACACGGTCGACTTTCAGGACAATTATGACGGTTCCGAAAGCGAGCCGACGGTCCTGCCCGCCCGCTATCCCAACCTGCTGGTCAACGGCGCGGGCGGCATCGCGGTCGGCATGGCGACCAACATTCCGCCCCACAATCTCGGCGAAGTGGTCGATGCTTGCCTCGCCTATATCGACAATGGCGCGATCACGATCGAAGAGCTGATGGAAATCGTGCCCGGTCCGGACTTCCCGACCGGCGCGCTGATTCTCGGCCGCTCGGGTTGCCGCAGCGCCTATCAGTCCGGCCGCGGTTCGATCATCGTGCGCAGCCGCCACACGACCGAGCAGCGCGGCGAGCGTCGTTCGATCGTCCTCACCGAAATCCCGTTCCAGCAGGGCAAGAACCGCCTGGTCGAGCTGATTGCCGAGGCGGCGAAGGAAAAGCGGATTGAGGGCGTCAGCGACATCCGCGACGAATCGAGCCGTGAGGGCGTGCGCATCGTCATCGACCTCAAGCGCGACGCGACCCCGGAGGTCGTGCTCAACCAGCTGTGGCGCAACACCCCCGCCCAGTCGAGCTTCCCGGCCAACATGCTTGCCATCCGCGGCGGCCGTCCCGAACTCCTCAACCTGCGCGACATCGTCGAGGCGTTCGTCAAGTTTCGCGAGGAGGTCATCACCCGCCGCTCGAAGTTCGAGCTGGCCAAGGCGCGCGACCGTGCCCACATCTTGCTTGGCCTCGTCATCGCGGTCACCAACCTCGACGAGGTCGTCCGTATCATCCGCGGCTCGTCCAGCCCCACGGCGGCACGCGAATCGCTGCTGACCCGCGAATGGCCGATCGCCGAGATCGCGCCCTATATCCGCCTGGTCGAGGCGGTCGAGACCGAGATCTCAGGCGACACCTATCGCCTGTCGGACGTCCAGGTCCGCGCGATTCTCGATCTGCGCCTGCACCGCCTGACCGCATTGGGCCGCGACGAGATCGGCGACGAGCTCAAGGAACTGGCCGATTCGATCGCGGAGCTGCTCGAAATCCTCGGCAACCGCGCCAAGCTCTATGAAGTGCTGCGCGGCGAACTCGTCGCCGTGCGCGACCAATATGCCACCCCGCGCCGCACCGAGATCGCCGCCGCCGCCGACGGGATCGAGGACGAGGACCTGATCGAGCGTGAGGACATGGTCGTCACCGTGACCATGGAAGGCTATATCAAGCGCACCCCGCTCGACGCTTTCCGCGCCCAGGCACGCGGCGGCAAGGGCCGCGCGGGCATGGCGACCAAGGACGCCGATGTGGTGACCGAATTGTTCGTCACCTCGACCCACACGCCGGTGCTGTTCTTCTCCACCCTCGGCCGCGTCTATCGTCTGAAGGTGTGGAAGCTGCCCGAAGGCGGCGCCAACACGCGCGGCCGCCCGATGATCAACCTCCTGCCCCTCGCCGCCGGGGAAACCATCTCGACCGTCCTCCCGCTGCCGGAGGATGAGGCGGAATGGGGGAAACTCCACGTCATGTTCGCGACGGCGAAGGGCAATGTCCGCCGCAACTCCATGGACGCGTTCACCAACGTGCCGAGCAACGGCAAGATCGCGATGAAGTTCGAAGGCGAGGATGAGGACGACCGCCTGATCGGCGTCGCGCTGCTCGACGAGGGCGACGACGTCCTTCTCGCCAGCCGTCAGGGCAAGGCGATCCGCTTCGCCGGCGACGATGTCCGTGAGTTCCAGAGTCGCAATTCGACCGGCGTGCGCGGGATGCGCCTCGCCGAAGGTGACGAGGTCATCTCGCTCTCGATCCTTCACCGCGCCGGAATCACTGGCCAGGAGGAACGTGAGGATTATCTCCGCCACGCCCCCTGGAAGGGCGAGGACACGGACGGCACGCGCGTACCGCGCGTCATGACCGACGAGCGCTATCTGGAACTGGTCGGACGCGAACAGTTCATCCTCACCGTCTGCGCCAATGGCTATGGAAAGATGAGCTCGGCCTATGAATATCGCCGCACCGGTCGCGGCGGTCAGGGCATTACCAATATCGACAATATCGCCCGTAACGGCCCCGTCGTCGCCAGCTTCCCCGCCACGACCGCGCAACAGCTGATGCTGGTCACCGACCAGGCGAAGATGATCCGTCTCCCCCTCGCCTCGCTGCGAGTCATCGGCCGCGGCTCGGCGGGCGTCCGCCTCTTCCACGTCGCCGCCGACGAACATGTCGTCTCCGCCGCGCGGATCGAGGAGAGCGAGGAGGATGCCGACGTCAATCTGGCCGACAACGAAGTCGAAACCGCGCCGCAGCCCGACGGCGACACCGGCGAAGACCTCGCCGCAGGTCCGGAAGGCGGCGAGTAGCGACCCGACCGTCGCCCCAGCGAAAGCTGGGGTCTCGTTCGGCAAATGGAACCATATCGGCGCGAGACCCCAGCTTTCGCTGGGGTGACGGTTGGGTTTGCTATATGCTCCCCCAGAGGCGCATCCTGGGGAGCCGACCCATGCAATACAGCCTGCTGAAATCCCGCATTCCCGCCGCCGATCGCTCACGCGTCGTCGGCCACCTCCAGCGGCTGATCGCCCAGCTCGACCGCGACATTCCCGACAAGGACAGCGAGCGCAACCTGCTGCTCGCCACCTGGAACATCCGCGATCTCGGCAAGGCGGGCGGCTGGGGCCATGGCAACCGCCTGCCCGAAAGCCTGTTCTACATCGCCGAGATCCTCTCGCGCTTCGATTTCGTCGCGGTGCAGGAGGTGAACGAGCTTGGCCCCTGGTACGACATCATGGCGATCCTCGGCCCGGACTGGGACTTCATCGCCACCGACGTCACCCACCGCAAGCTCGGCGGCAATGGCGAACGCCTCCTCTACGCCTTCGACAAGCGCAAAGTGTGGTTCCAGAAGATCGCCGGCGAAATCGTCCTCCCCGCCGACATGCTCATCGCCGCCACCACCGCCGACAGCCCCGACAAGTTCGCGCAGGGCAAGCAGTTCCGCCGCACCCCCTTCATGGCGCGCTTCCAGTCGGGCTGGTTCAAATTCGATATCTGCACCGTCCACCTCTATTATGGCGACGAGCGCGGCGACGAACTGCGTCAGCGGATCGAGGAGATCGACCGCGTCGCCAAATATCTCGCCAGCCTCGCCAAGATCGCCAAGGACAGCGGCCGCGCGACGATCCTGCTCGGCGACTTCAACATCGTGCACCCGGAGCATGAGACGATGAAGGCGCTCAAGGCGCATGGCTTCAAGACCCCCAAGCGGCTCGACGCGCCGAGCAATCTAGACCGCACCAAATATTACGACCAGATCGCCTTCATCGCCGACCCGTCGGTGATCGACTATATCGACAGCGGCCCGGCGACGGCGCGTAACGCCGGCATCTTCGAGATGTTCGAAAGCGTGTTCCGGCCCGAGGACCTGCCCGACTATCAGGCAACCGCCGCGTCGACGACCGAAGGCAAGAAGGCGACCGACCTCGCCAGCTATTACGCAAAGGACTGGCGCACCTGGCAGATTTCGGATCACAAGCCGTTATGGGTGCGTTTGAACACCCACCACGCCGCGCGCTATCTCGCGACGCTCGCCGGCAGCTGAAGGAACCCGAATGCCCAACCGTCCCGCCACCGCGTACAAGGTGCTGACCAGCCCCCAGATGGCCGACCTCGAGGCGGGCAGCTTCGAAGGCGCGCCGATCGACATTCAGGACGGCTATATCCACCTCTCCACCGCGACCCAGCTGACCGAGACCGTCGACAAGCATTTCGCCGACCAGCCCGACCTCTGGATCGCCGCCGTCGATCTCGAAGCGCTGGGTGACGCGATCAAATGGGAAGTCTCCCGCGGCGGCGCGGAATTCCCCCATCTCTATGGCGCGCTGACGCTGGAAACCGTCATCGCCTACTCCCCGCTGGAGCGCGAGGATGACGGATCGATAAAGCTCCCCGTCACCGGTTAGCCCCTACCAGTAGCGCCCAGTCTTCAGGCATTGCTGCCATTTTCGCATCGCGCCCATCCGGCACGTCGAATCCGAACATAATGCCGCGTCGGCACGATATTTCTGTTCGCACTGCGTCTTGTTCGACGAAGTCGGCGTGGACTGGCGTACTGGAGCAGCCGGTCCGAGCAGTGCCTTCATCTCGGGCGATGTCGCATAATTGGCCGCCACCTTGCCATCCGGATCGCGCAACGTCTTGCTTGCACCATGGGTCAGCAACACGCGCGCCGCCTCAACGCGATCGCGATCCGCCGCTATGTGCAACAACGGCCAGCCGGAATTGTCCTTCGCATTGGGGTCGAGGCAGTCGTCCAGCAGCAGCCCCAGTTCGACCGGCTTGTTGTACCAGATATGGTCGCGCGCGGTCATCACCGGTCGCAGCGAGGGCTGCCGCCCGCTATTGGCAGGATCGTTGATCGCTGCAGCGCACGCGCCGTTGCTCGCTTTCGCCGCCGCGCCCGGCCCGGCTGGAGTGGATGGCTGCGGAGGCCCGGGCACGGCAGCGCTGCCGCCGCCCGCCGCGCGCCCCTGAATCGCTTTGGCGATCCGCGCCTTCACCATCGATCCGACCGCCATGTCATAGGGGGTCGATCCGATCTTGGATTTGAGTGTCGGGTCCGCGCCGCGCGCCAGCAACGCCTCGACCATCTCCAGATTGTTGGCATCGGCGGCGTAGTGGAGCAGCGAATAGCCCTCGTCCGTCTGGAAATTAACGTCGAATTTGCCACTGTCGATCAGGGCCAGCGCCTCGGCATTGCTCTTCGTCTTGATATAGTAGCGCGCCGTGTCGAACGGATCCGCCTGCAATGCAATCGAATGCCCGCTGACACCGACAACCAGCGCCGCGGCAAGCCCAATCGTCCACCACCGATTCATCAGCCCCCCCTCTTCTGATAGCGATAAAGCCAGAACAAATCAGCGCTGACAATCGGTTAGGCGCTACCGTCCAAAGAATCGGCAAACAGATCGACCACCTCTACCCCCTCGCCCTCGGCATCGAGCAGCAACGTCCGATGGCACATCCCGGGCTCGCGCTCGAAGCACAGCAGCGCGCTTGGCTTTTCCGCGATCAGGTCGCGCATCCGCGCCGCGGCGGCCTGCACCTCGGGCAGCTCCAGCTGCCCGGCATATACCGCCTCCAGCGTCGCCCGGTCGCCCTTCTTCGCCGCATCGCGCCCGGGCTTGGGCGTCCCCAGCGCCCTGAGATGGACATAGCCGATTCCGCGCTCGGCCAGCGCGGCGGCGAGCGGCGTCTTGGAAAATCCCGGTCGGCGCGACAGCGGCAATTGCCGCACGTCGATCACTTGGCGAACGCCTGCCCGTTCCAGCGCGCCAAGGAACGAGTCCAGCGTCGCGCCTTCATAGCCGATGGTAAATACCTTCATCGCGGCTCATTCCTCGGCATAGCAGACCGCCTCGATATTGACCCCGTCGGGATCATAGACGAACGCGGCGTAATAGTTCGGTCCGTAATCGGGCCGCAGCCCCGGCTTGCCATGGTCGCGCCCGCCCGCAGCGATCGCTGCGTCGTAAAAGGCATCGACCTGGGCGCGCGTTTCGGCGCGGAACGCGACGTGCATGTCCTTGCCGACATCGTCGCTGTGCACCACCCAGAATTCGCCACCGCCCTCGACGCCAAAGCCATAGGCGCCACCGCCGTCCTCAGGCATCTCGGTCAGGCAGCGCATCCCCAACGGCTTCAGCGTCATTTCATAGAAGCGTTTCGATCGCTCGGCATCCGCCACGGCGATGCTCATATGGTCGATCATTGTTGACTCTCCTTATTTCTGTAATTACAGAAATTACATCATGAGCCGGTTCGCAGAGCATCCCGACGCCAAGGCGTTTATTCTCCACTGGGGCGAGATGGGAACGCATTGGGGCGTGAACCGCTCCGTCGCGCAAATCCACGCGCTGCTCTACCTTGCCGATCGCCCGCTCCATGCCGAGGAAATCGTCGAGACGCTCGGCCTCGCCCGCTCCAACGTGTCGACCGGGCTCAAGGAACTGCAGGGCTATTCCATCGTCCGCCGCGTCCATGTCGAGGGCGACCGCCGCGACCATTTCGTCGCGGAGACCGATCTGTGGGAAATGCTCATGCGCATCTCTGCCGAGCGCAAGCGGCGCGAGATCGACCCCACCGTCCAGCTGCTCGGCGAACTCGCCGAGCGCCTCGCCAGCGACAAGACCGCCCCGCCCCAGGTTCGCGAGCGCGTGACGCGGATGCACGAATTCATCGGCACGCTCGGCACCTGGTACGATCAGGTCCGCGTCCTGCCCAAGCCCACGCTCGTCACGCTGATGAAGCTGGGCGGCAAGGTCGCGCGCTTCATCCCCGGCGCCGGCAAGGGGAAGGACTGATGCATCGCGCCCCCACCCCCTTCGTCACCCCCGCGAAAGCGGGGGCCCATCTCCCGGACTGTCCTCAGGCAGATCATATGCGGCTTGCCACGCTGGCAGGTGATGGGCCCCCGCTTTCGCGGGGGTGACAAGGGGACAAGCTAACCCTGAAAAATACCAGGCCAAGCCTAGACTATGACAATGAGTTTCTGAAATTCCAGAACTACCAGAACAAAAGGGAGAAGCGACATGGCCCGACATCATCAAGCCGACCCCGCCCTGCGCGGCATCGTCTGGCGCGATCTAGTGACGATGCGTCCGCGCGACGGCGTCATCGAATGCCTCCACCCCCTGCCCTGGCTCGCAGGATCGCTGACCGCCGCAGCGTTGGGCACCTGGCCGCTCGCCGCTTTCGCCAGCTTCCTGTTCTTCCTCACCGCGCTGCGCCTCAATCACGAGGCGATCCACCACAATCTCGGCTTCGGCCCGCGCGCGCACCGCATCGTGCTCCATATCCTCAGCGCGCTGATGCTCGGCTCCAACAGCTCCGTCGCATTCAATCACCTCCACCATCACAGCAAGGTCGGGACCGACGACGATATCGAGGGCCGCTGCGGTCACATGACGCTGGGGGAGGTGCTTCGCTTCGGCCCGCGCTTCCCGATCGAGACCCACCTCTACGGCTGGCGCCATGGCGGCCCGGGCCTCAGGCGGCGGATGGCGATCGATCTCGCACTCAACCTTGCGGTTGTGGGCACCGCACTCGCAACCCTATGGCCGCCCCTGCTCTACCACATCGCCGCGATGCTCATGGCCCAGTGCCTCACCGCCTTCTTCGCGGTGTGGATCACCCACCACGGCTGTGACGGCGCCCTGATCGCGCGCACTCAGCGCGGCCGCCTGCTCAATCTCGTGAGCTACAACATGTTCTTTCACCTTGAGCACCACCTGTTCCCCGCGGTGCCGGTGAGCCGCCTGCCTGCACTGGCGACACGGATCGACGCTGTCGCCCCGCGGCTGGCAGTAAAGATGGTGGTGCCGCTGAACCTCTAACCCCCATCGTCACCCCGGCCTTGAGCCGGGGTCCCGCTTCCTCCACTCACACGGGATACTGCGACATGGATTTCTCATACGGAATCGCGCTGTTCGGCGCCGCGCTCGGCATCCTGCCGATCAAGTCAGCCCGCGCCCTCGCGCGTTGCTGCGGGCCTGACGCGAAAACGTGAATCGCTTCACCTACAGGCGTGGCGGGACGACAGCGATGTTGTGTGCGGGCCCGATCTTCGTGCTGCCGATATTCCTCGCCGTGCTGATCGAACACGGATTTGGGTCAATCACTGGGACGGCGATAATGGTCGCCATGTCGATCCCCGGTGGCGCCATTCTAGGCGCCGCCCCGATTATCGGTGGCGGCTATGTCATGGCGACACTTGGCGAACGATGGAGAATGTCGCGGCACCCCGGAGTCTGGAGCGTCGCGGGCGCACTGTTGGGAACAGCGGTGCAGTGGCCGTTGCTGCTCTTCGCATTCGACTGGCAGACTACAGCGCTTTTCTCAATCACAGGCGCCATCTGCGCCCTAATCGTCCGCTACGGCGCCCGCTGGTCCGACGACAGCGCCTGACTCACCCCCCATGCGATCAACGCCTGCGCCGCAAAGTAAGTCGGCCAGATCAGCAGGCCCGGCACCATCGACCCCTCAAGCGGCCCGAAGCGCGAGAAGATCAGCAGGTCCGACGCGACGAACAGCACCGCGCCCAGCCCGACGCGATAGCGCGGAAACCGGCTCGTCCACGCCAGCGCCGCCATCACCCCCAGAAACGCAGAGTACGCCCCGGCCTGCACCGCGCCCCCCGCCGGCGCCGCGAACAGCGCCGCAATCCCGATCGTCGCCGGGGCCAGCAGCCAGCCGAACGCTCGCTGGCTCGGCGACAATGCCACCCGCCGGTTGCGCCAATACAGCACGCACGCCACCAGATGCCCCGCCGCAAACGCCGCGCCGCCGACCACCAGTCCATGCGTATCGAGCAACAGATCGCCCAGCGCCCCCAGCGCCAGCGCTCCGGTCAACAACCACCCATCGCCCGACCGCGACCGCGTCGCCGCCCAGACCGCGAGCAACGCCACGCCACTGGTCTTCCACACCGCACCCCACGCCCCCGGATCGACGATCTGCCACGCCTCCAGGCAATAGCTCGCCCCCGCGACCACCGCCGCCCCGAACAGCCACCCCATCACTTTCCCTTTTCCTACAAGGCCCCCCTTGGCGTAAGGGCAACGGCAGAGGTCCGGCACTGCCGGGCCGGTGTCAACCACGCGCATGACAACCCCATTTTTTGTCAGCTTGACCAGAGAGCCGAGTCAGTTTCGATCATTATGAGTAACCCCCAAGTCCATATCATCGGCGGCGGCCTCGCCGGATCGGAAGCCGCCTGGCAACTCGCCAATGCCGGCATCCGCGTGAAGCTCTCCGAAATGCGCGGCAGCGGGGACATGACCCCCGCGCACCAGACCGACGGCCTCGCCGAACTGGTCTGCTCGAACAGCTTCCGCAGCGACGATGCCGAGCGCAACGCCGTCGGCTTGCTGCATCAGGAGATGCGCGACCTCGGCTCGCTGATCATGGCGCAGGGGGACAAACACAAGGTTCCCGCCGGCTCCGCCCTCGCCGTCGACCGCGACCGTTTCTCGGCAGGCGTCACCGCCGCGCTCGAAGCGCATCCCAACATCACCATCGTCCGGGAACGCATCGACCAACTCCCCACCGAAGGACTGACGATCGTCGCCACCGGGCCCCTGACGGCCCCCAGCCTCGCCGACAGCATCGGCGCCGCCACCGGCAGCGACGCCCTCGCCTTTTTCGATGCCATCGCCCCGATCGTCCATTTCGAGAGCATCGACATGGACAAGGCGTGGTTCCAGTCGCGCTGGGACAAGGTCGGTCCCGGCGGCAACGGCAAGGACTATATCAACTGCCCGATGACCAAGGAGCAGTATCTGGCTTTCCATCAGGGACTGCTCGACGGCGAGAAGACCGAGTTCAAGGACTGGGAGAATGTCCCTTATTTCGAAGGCTGTATGCCGATTGAGGTGATGGCTGAGCGCGGCGTCGATACGCTGCGCTACGGCCCGATGAAGGGCGTCGGGCTCGACGATCCCCGCACCGCCTGTGACGAATTCCCCAACGGCCGCTGGCCCTATGCCGTGGTCCAGCTGCGGCAGGACAACGCCACCGGCACGCTGTGGAACATGGTCGGTTTCCAGACCAAGCTCAAATATGCCGAGCAGGTCCGGCTGTTCCGCACCATTCCCGGCCTCGAAAACGCCGAGTTCGCCCGGCTCGGCGGCCTCCACCGCAACACCTTCATCCGCTCGCCCGAACTGCTCGATCCGACGCTGCGGCTCAAGAGCCGCCCGCATATCCGTTTCGCCGGGCAGGTAACGGGCTGCGAGGGCTATGTCGAAAGCAGCGCGATCGGCCTGCTGGCGGGCCGCTTCGCCGCCGCCGAGATCCTCGGCCGCGAGCTGACCCCGCCCCCGGTCGAAACCGCGCTCGGCGCGCTGCTCGGCCACATCACCGGCGGTGCGGAGGTGGAAACCTATCAGCCAATGAACGTCAATTTCGGCCTGATGCCACCGATCGAGGGGCGCACGAAAAAGGCCGACCGCAAATTGCTCTACACCGCCCGCGCCAGAGCGGCATTCGCGACATGGCCGCGATAGCGTAGGGCAAGCTGGTGGCGGCGGAACAACGTGTTCTCCTGCGAAAGCAGGAGCCCAGTGTCCCAAGCGACCGGCGCGCCATCCTTGGACTCCTGCATACGCAGGAGAACCACAGCCCCTATTCCTCAGCCTCGGCCAGCGCCTTGGCGACCTCGGCGCGACAGTCGCAGCGCGGCGCCGTCTTGGCCTTGCGCTTCGGCGCAGTGGTGGCGAATTCGGCGCGGGTCAGGGTGCCGGACTTGTCGGCATCGGCTTTGGCGAACTTGTCGCTGGTCCGCACCGCCCATTCCTCGAACGACAGCCGCCCGTCGCCATTCTTGTCCAGCTTGGCAAAGGCCTTGCGCCGCGGCTGGTACAGTTCGGCCAGGGTGATGAGGCTATTCTTGTCCTTGTCGTTGCGATCGAACCGCTTCTCTTCCCGGCTCCGCTCGGGCGCCTCGGGCACTGCGGTGAGTTCCTCGGCCGGCGCGGCCTCCTGCGATGTTCGGGGCGCCGGGGGCGAAGGCAGCGGCTCCGGCGTCGCGCTCCCCTGGAACAGGAACACCCCCGCCCCAGCCATCAGCAGCGCCGCGAGACCGCCCACGAAATATCGCCACATGCCGACTCTCCCCTGTCGAAGCGACAGGCTAGCGCCTCTTGCAGCGGCAGCAAGATGTCAGCGTCCCGTCACCCGATGCCACAGCGCCCGCCCGGTCCGCTTGGGCGACCCCGGCGCTTCCCCGGCAAGGTCCAGCCGCGCCAGATGCGCCATCGCCCCCAGCGCCCGCGCGTTCCGGCTCCACCGCACCGCCAACGCCTCACTCAACCCCGCCTCGGCCATCCGCCGCGCCGCCGCCGCCTCGCCGGGATCGCTCAACCGCAGCGCCACATCGGCCAGCGCCCAGCCCTCACCGGCCAGTGCCACTGGATCGCCGGGAGCCGCATCGGCCAGCCGCGCGGCCAGCGCGAACAACCGCCCGCCCCGCCCCGCAAAGCTCCGCAGCGCCACCTCATCAAGCTGTTCCTGGAGCAGAACCTGCCATCCATCGACGATCTCCGCGACCATCGCTCCGGTAACTCCTTCCGACACGACATGGCGGGCGATCCCCTCCAGCACCGGCTCGGCAGGCGGCGGTGCGGCGTCGAGGCGGCACAGCGCGTCATGCCACCATTGCAGCCGGATCTGCCCCAGCATCGGCTCGCTCGTCGTCCGCAACGTCTCACCGAGCCGGTCGTCAAGCGCGAGCAACGCCGCAAGCGCGTCGCGAGCCGGGCGCGTCGGCGCGTAGGTCAGGACGATCCGGCGTTCGGCGTTTTCCATCACCGGCCCAATCGGCGCCGGACGGCAGTTATCGTTACGTTAACCATCCACCTTCAATCCCCGTTAGCCCAACTTCGCGCATAGAGTCCCCTGAACCGGGGACCCATCACCATGACGTTGCGCCCATCCACCGCGACCAGCGCCCGCGCCTTCATGGCCGCGCTCCGCCGCGACAAGAGCGGCAATACGCTGGCCATCGTCGCCGCCTCGCTGATCCCACTGGCGGGGATGGTCGGCGGCGGGGTCGACATCAGCCGCATGTACATCGTCAAGACGCGGCTGCAACATGCCTGTGACGCAGGCGCCCTCGCCGGGCGCAAGCAGATGGGCGGCGGCACCTGGGCGTTCAGCAACTATGCCGCCCGCACTGCGGCAGAGCGTTTCTTCGACGCCAATATCCAGGCGAGCCCCTATGGCGCCGCCAGCGTCACCAAGACCTTCACCGAAAACGCAGGCAAGGTGACCGGCGTCGCCAGCGCGACGCTGCCGATGACGTTGATGCGCGTGTTCGGCAAGACCACCGAAACGCTCAGCGTCACTTGCGACGCCGAAATGCGCTTGCCGAATACCGATGTGATGTTCGTACTCGATACCACGGGGTCGATGGGCAGCAAGGCCGTCAACACCGATAGCCAGACCAAGATGGAAGCGCTCAAATCGGCGGTGAAATGCTTTTATGAGACCGTCGCCCGGCTCGACACCAACGAAAATTGCGTCGGCGGCGCGCCCTCGGGTGGCACCGGCAGCACGGTCCAGATCCGTTTCGGCTTCATGCCCTACGCGACCAACGTCAATGTCGGAAAGCTGCTCCCCACCGGCTTCATCGCCGACAGCTGGAACTATCAGTCGCGGGAGCCGCAATGGAATACGACGACTTCGACGGAATGGGGTGCGGTCGTCGATACCACAGGCTCGCCGGGCAACGGAAGCAGCGATTGGAGTGATTGGGAGACGGTCAGTTCCCACTGGTTCGGTTGCCCGAGCACGCCGGGCAACCAGAACAACGTTTCGGGCACCGTCACGGTCGATACTGCGGTGTCGACCTCCGGCAATACCCGCACTTGGCAGACGCGGACCTACAGCAAGTATAATATCGAATATCGCCAGCAGAGTTCGGGCTGGCAGTGCCACATCCAGTCGCGCAGGCGCGGGACCGGAAGCTACACGGTCGTCCAGCACACCCAGACACAGGTGACGACCACCCAGCAGACCTTCTGGCGCTGGCATTATGGCCTGATCGCGCACAATATCGCGGGCCTCAAGAACGGCACGAGCTGGAACAACACGGTCCAGCTCCCGATCGGCAACAATGGCAGTAACCGCACGATCACCTGGGACGGTTGTATCGAAGAACGTACCACGGTGTCCCAGGCAAGCTACACGCCGATACCCTCCGACGCCAAGGATCTCGACATCGATCTGGTTCCGAATCCAGCAGATCCGACCACCTTATGGGGACCTGCGCTCCAGCAGGCGATCTTTGCCCGCGACGTGACGAACAGCTGGAACCAGCTCGACCGGAGCGACGCCTATACGACAACCGATTACTACAACAGCGTTCCCTATTACTGCCCGGAAGAGGCAAAGAAGCTTCAGTCCTGGCCGACCGCCTCTGCCTTCGAATCCTATGTCGATGGCCTCAATCCCAACGGCAACACCTATCACGATATCGGGCTGCTCTGGGGCGCGCGCTTCCTGTCGCCGACGGGCATCTTCCGCTCGGAGAATGAATACACGCCGCAGGGTGGCGAGATCGAGCGCCATCTGATCTTCATGACCGACGGCGAAGCCTGCACGAACACCACCGACTATGCGGCCTATGGCCTGCCCTGGCTCGACCGGCGCACGACGGACCCCAATCAGGCACCGACCGACGGCTGTCTCACCACCGGCACGATCACGCAGCAGGTGAATGCCCGCACCCAGGCGATCTGCACAGCGGTCAGGAACAAGAACATCACCCTGTGGGTGATCTGGTTCGGCGCCTCCAGCCCGACGATCGAGGGGATGATGCAGACCTGTGCGACGCCCGGCCGCTATTTCGCCGCGCGCAACTCGACCGAGCTTCAGAACACGTTCAAGTCGATCGCCGACCAGATTTCGCAACTCAGGCTCACAAAGTGAAGCGGCGCTCCTCCCTCCGCCGCTTCACCCCCGGCGCGCTCCGGCGCGACGAGTCGGGCGCCACTATCGTCGAGTTCGCGATGGTGGCGCCCGTTCTGGGCTTCGTGCTGCTGGGCGCTTTCGACGTAGCGCACACGCTCTATACCCGGGCCACGCTACAGGGGATCGTGCAGAAGACCGCACGCGATTCCACGCTGGAAAGCGGGATCGAGTCAGGCGCCCAGTCGGCGCTGGACGCGAAGGTCAAAGCCCAGGCAAAGGCACTGGCCAACAATGCGACCGTTACGATCACGCGGCGCTTCTACCGCACCTTCTCGGACGCGGCGGCCGCCCGCGCGGAAACCTGGACCGACACCAACAGCAACGGGCGCTGCGATGCGGGCGAACCCTATGAGGATGCAAATCACAACAATAGCTGGGATGCAGATGGCGGCAATGCGGGCCAGGGCGGCGCGAAGGACGCGACGCTCTACACAGTAGAGGTCAGCTATCCGCGGATGTTTCCCTTCTACAATCTCGTCGGCGGATCGCGGACGACCAAGGTCACCGCCTCGACGGTGCTGCGCAACCAGCCCTATGGCGATCAGGGCAGCTATGGCGCGCCGGTGGTGCGCAACTGCCCATGATTCGCCTGAACGCCCTGTTCCGCTCCGCGCGCCGTCTCGCTGCCGATCGCAGCGGGCTGGCATTGCTGGAGTTCGGGTTCTCCTTGCCAATCCTGTTGCTGCTCAGCCTGACCGGCGCGGAGATCACCAACTATATCATCAGCCGGATGCGGGTGAGCCAGATCGCGCTCCACCTCGCCGACAATGCCGCGCGGATCGGGTCGGGCAGCCAGCTTCAGGCAAAGACGATCAGCGAAGCCGATATCAACGACCTGCTGACCGGTGCCGGACTGCAATCTGGGGAACTCAACCTCTACGCCAATGGCCGGGTCATCATCTCAAGCCTTGAGCCCGATCCCGCCAACAGCGGCAAATACCGCATCCGCTGGCAGCGCTGCCGTGGCGCCAAGACCGCGCAGGTCTCCGCTTACGGCAATGCGGGACGTACCAATCTCAACGGCATGGGCAAGACCGGGCGCCTCGCCACCGCGCCCGCGGACGGCGTGACCATGTATGTCGAGGTCTATTACGAATATCAGCCGCTCCTGAAGGCAGCACTCGCCCCGAACAGCAATTTTCGCGAGGAAGCGTCGATGATGGTCCGCGACCGCCGCGATACGGTCGGCGGCACCAACGGCGTCTATCAGGTCAACGGGGTGACGGCCTCGACCTGCTGATCCTCTTAGCCCCTCCCCTTCAGGGGAGGGGCAAGGTAAGTCTCAGCGATATGTAACCTTCTTCACCCCCGCGACCACCTTGTCCGCCGTGATCAACGCCAACTTCTCAAGGTTCGCCGCATAGGGCAGCGGCACATCCTCGTTGGTTACGCGGATCACCGGTGCGTCGAGGTCGTCGAAGCCCTGCTCCATGCACACCGCAACGATTTCCGACGCGATCGAGCAGACCGGCCAGCCTTCCTCGACCACCACCATGCGGTTGGTCTTCTTCAGGCTCTCCAGCACGGTCGCCGTATCGAGCGGGCGCAGCGTGCGCAGGTCGATAACCTCGGCCTCGATCCCCTCGCCCGCCAGCGTCTCCGCGGCCTCGAGCGCGACGCCGACGCCGATCGAATAGGATACGATCGTCACGTCCTTGCCCGCGCGCACGATGCGCGCCTTGCCGATCGGCAGCACCCAATCGTCCATCTTGGGCACGTCGAAGCTGCGCCCGTACATCAGCTCGTTCTCGAGGAAGACGACCGGGTCTTCCGACCGGATCGCCGCCTTGAGCAGACCCTTGGCATCCGCTGCGTCATAGGGCGCAATCACGATCAGGCCCGGCACGCTCGCATACCACGGGCCATAATTCTGGCTGTGCTGCGCGCCGACGCGGCTCGCGGCACCGTTCGGCCCGCGGAACACGATCGGACAGCGCATCTGACCGCCCGACATGTAATTGGTCTTGGCGGCCGAGTTGATGATGTGGTCGATCGCCTGCATCGCAAAGTTGAACGTCATGAACTCGACGATCGGCTTCAGGCCGCCCATCGCCGCGCCCGTGCCGACCCCGGCAAAGCCATATTCGGTGATCGGCGTATCGATCACGCGCTTGGCGCCGAACTCGTCGAGCAGGCCCTGGGTCACCTTGTAAGCGCCCTGATATTCGGCGACTTCCTCGCCCATCACGAACACGCGCGGATCGGCGCGCATTTCCTCGGCCATCGCATCGCGCAGCGCTTCGCGGACGGTCGTCTTGACCATCTCGGTCCCGGCGGGAAGCTCGGGGTCGGCGACGCTCGCCGCCTTCTCGCTGGCAAGCTGCTTGGTGCCGCTATCGGCTTTCTTAGGCTCGGCGGGCGCCTCCGATTCAGCTGCCTTCTGCTCCTGCGCAGGCGCTTCGGCCTTCGGAGCTGGAGCGGCGGACGCATCCTCGCCCTCGCCCGCGATCGTCGCGATCACAGTGCCGACCTTTACCCCGTCGGTCCCCTCGGCGACCAGGATCTGGGCCAGCGTGCCTTCATCGACCGCTTCGAATTCCATCGTCGCCTTGTCGGTCTCGATCTCGGCCAGGATGTCACCCGACTTGATCGTATCGCCTTCCTTCACCAGCCACTTGGCGAGGGTTCCCTCTTCCATCGTGGGCGAGAGCGCGGGCATTTTCAGCTCGATCGCCATGTCAGTACGTCTCCACCAGCACGTCGGTATACAGTTCGGAAGGATCGGGCTCGGGCGCCTGCTCGGCGAAGTCCGCCGACTCGTTCACCGCCTTGCGGATCTCGGCCTCGATCGCCTTCAGCTCGTCTTCCTTGACGCCTGCTGCCTCCAATTCCTTTTTCACCCCTTCGATCGGGTCGGACTTCTCGCGCACCGCCTGCACCTCGTCGCGCGAGCGGTATTTGGCGGGGTCCGACATCGAATGGCCGCGATAGCGATAGGTCTTCATCTCGAGGATGATCGGCCCCTTGCCCGCGCGCACCCAGGCCAGCGCTTCCTCGGCCGCGCCGCGGCACGCCAGCACGTCCATGCCGTCGACCTGGATGCCCGGGATGCGGAAGCTCTCGCCGCGCTTGTACAGCTGATCCTCGGCCGAGGAGCGGTTGACGCTGGTGCCCATGGCGTACTGGTTGTTCTCGATCACATAGATGATCGGGAGCTTCCACAGCTCGGCCATGTTGAAGCTTTCGTACACCTGGCCCTGGTTCGCGGCGCCATCGCCGAAATAGGCCATGGCGACGCCGCCATCCTCATTATATTTGTGCGCGAAGGCGAGGCCCGTGCCGAGCGCGACCTGCGCGCCGACGATGCCATGCCCGCCGTAGAACTTCTTCTCGGTCGAGAACATGTGCATCGACCCGCCCTTGCCGCGCGAAATGCCGGCGGCACGCCCGGTCAGCTCGGCCATGATCTCTTTGGGGTCGATGCCATAGGCCAGCATGTGGCCATGGTCGCGATAGCCGGTGATCACCGAATCCTTGTCGCCGTCCAGCGCCGACTGAAGCCCGACCGCGACGGCCTCCTGGCCGATATAGAGGTGACAGAAACCGCCGATGAAGCCGAGGCCGTACAGCTGGCCCGCCTTTTCCTCGAAGCGGCGGATGAGCAGCATCTGCCGATAGAATTCGAGCAACTCCTCCTTGGACGCGTCGAACCGTTTAGGTTCGTTTGGTCGCTCACGGTTTGTCGGAGCTGGTTCGTTACTACGGCTTTTTGCAGGCGCTTTTGCCACGATGATCCTCATCCTGGGGAAAGATGGAAGCGGCCCTATAGGCCGGTTATCCGCCGGTGTGCAATGATGACGCTATCGGAAAGCGCGCGAGCGGCTGGCGACGCCGTCAATTCAGCGGAACGATGACCTCGTCCGGATGGACGACATTGAGCTTTTTGCGCGTCAGTTCATCGACCATGTCGGGGTCCGCGCCCTTCTGGTCGAGCAGCGCCACGCGGTTGCGCAATTGCGCGCGCGTCTTTTCCAGCTTGGCGAGTTCGGCCTGCTTCACCGCCAGTTGGCGCTTGTAATCGCCATAGACCAGCACCCCATTCGGGCCGAGCACAGCCGAATAGGCGAAGAATCCCATGAAAATGATCGCAACCGCAGGCAGGCCCGCGCGGCTCAGGATCGTTTTGAAGGGGGTCGAACGTGCCATCTGGTTAATGTCGCGCAAACCGACTCGCGGTTCAAGCAGGAGTTCTACGGTATCTCAAAAAAATCAAGTCGGATCGGCGGCGGAACGATCGGGGCGCGACTCCGCCCCGACCCCGCCCCCTCCCCGCCTCAGCGCAGGATGCTGCGCCCGGCATAGACCGCCGCATCGCCCAGTTCTTCCTCGATGCGGATCAATTGATTGTATTTGGCGAGCCGGTCCGACCGCGCGAGCGACCCGGTCTTGATCTGCCCGCAATTGGTGGCGACGGCGAGGTCGGCGATGGTCGCATCTTCGGTCTCGCCCGAACGATGCGACATGACCGCCGTGTAGGACGCGCGCTGTGCCAGGCTCACCGCCTCCAGCGTTTCGGTCAGCGTGCCGATCTGGTTGACCTTGACCAGCAGCGAATTGGCATAGCCGCCATCGATGCCGCGCTTCAGCCGCATGGGGTTGGTCACAAACAGGTCGTCGCCGACCAGCTGAACCTTTCCGCCCAGCTTCTCGGTGAGCAGCTTCCACCCGTCCCAATCGTCCTCCGCCATGCCGTCCTCGATCGAGAAGATGGGGTAGCTGGCGCAAAGGTCGGCGAGGAAATCGGCATTCTCCGCCGATGACAGGGTCTTGCCTTCACCCACCATCTTGTACGCGCCGTCCCGATAATATTCGGTCGCGGCGCAATCGAGTGCCAGCATCACATCGTCGCCCGGCTTGTATCCGGCCTTCGCGATGCTCGACATGATGAAGTCGATCGCCTCGCGGGTCGACGCGATGTCGGGCGCGAAGCCCCCCTCGTCGCCCACCGCCGTCGAGAGCCCCTTGTCGTGCAAGCCCTTTTTGAGCGTGTGGAAGATCTCGGCGCCGCAGCGCACCGCTTCGGCCAGCGAGTCTGCGCCGACTGGCACGATCATGAACTCCTGAAAATCGATCGCATTGTCGGCATGTTCGCCGCCATTGATGATGTTCATCATCGGCACCGGCAGCACGTGCGCCGAGACCCCGCCCACATAGCGGTAGAGCGGCAGCCCCCGCGCATCCGCCGCCGCCTTGGCGACCGCGAGGCTGACGCCCAGGATTGCGTTGGCGCCGATCCGCCCCTTGTTCTCGGTCCCGTCCAGCTCGATCATCGCATAGTCGATCTCGGCCTGATCCTCGGCGTCGAGCCCGGTGATCTCCTCCGCGATCTCGCCATTGACGGCCTCGACCGCCTCAAGCACGCCCTTTCCCAGATAGACGGTCTTGTCGCCGTCACGCTTTTCGACCGCCTCATGCGCACCGGTCGAGGCGCCCGATGGCACCGCCGCCCGCCCGAAACTGCCGTCTTCAAGCAGCACATCCACCTCGACCGTCGGATTGCCGCGGCTGTCGAGAATCTGACGGGCATGAATGTCGATGATTGCGGTCACGAAATGGTCTCCCTACCTTGGGTATAGACGGTGTCGCGCGGGCCTCTATCCCGTTCGGCGCCGACGGGCAAATCATGTCGCGCGGGGAACCGTGAGGGGTACGGCGTGGTTGTTCGAACGGACCAGCAAAAGGATTTCGAGCGATGGCTGACGAAAACTTCCCCAAGGACGAGAGCATGGCCCCGGCGCGCGACACGCTGGTCGCTGCCGAACCGATGAAGACCACCGGCGCCGCTGGCGATGAAGGCAAGCGCGGCGCAGGCGCCTTTGTCCGCGAGGAAGCGGGCAAGATTGCCGGACAGGCAGGCGACAAGGCACGCTCCTTCGCCGATACCGGCAAGGAAAAGGCGACCGGCGCGCTCGACGAGTTTTCGTCGATGATGCGCGATGCAGCCGGGTCGGTGGACGAGCGCCTGGGCGAGCAATATGGCCGATATGCCCGCTCCGCCGCCGATCAGATCTCGGGCCTGGCGGATTCGCTGCGCGGCAAGCAGGTCGACGATCTGCTCGATGACGCGCGCGAATTCGTGAAGAAGAGCCCCGCGGTCGCCGTCGGCATCGCCGCGGGCGTCGGCTTCGTGCTCGCCCGCCTGCTAAAGTCCGGCCTCGACGCTGCGGGCGACCTCGCCGACAAGGGCGATACCGGCAGCGATCCCGGCGCGCCCAAGGAATAAGGGCGCAACGGGGGGCAGGGCGTGGACGAACGCAATGACGACGAGAGCATCGGCACACTGGCGGCCCGCGCGGTCGCCGATGCGCGTGCCTATGCCGACGCGGAAGTCGCATATTGGAAGGCGCTGGCGCTCGACCGGCTGGGCGATGCCCGCGCCGCGCTTATCCTGGGCGGCATCGTTTTCCTGTTCGCGCAGGCGGCGGCGATCGCGCTGATCGTAGGGCTGGTCCTGATCCTGTCGCCCCATGTCGGCCCCGGCCTCGCCACGCTGATCGTCGTCCTCGCCGCGCTGCTCGTCGCGGGACTGGCGGGCGCCGCCGCCTTCCGCCGCTTCCGCCGTGCGACCCGCCCAAGGCACAAGCCATGACCGACACGCCCCCCCCCTCCCTGTCCGAGGCCGAAGCGCGCAGCCGGAACGCACGCGAGCGGCTGTTCGGCACGCTCGGCGCGATACAGCACAAGCTCAACCCCATGACGCTCGCACAGGATGCGGTCGAGAATGTCGCGATCGGCGTCGCGCGCGACACCGTCGCCACCGTCCGCGCCAATCCCCGCACCGTCGCCACCGTGGCGGGCGCCGCGCTCTTGTTCCTCGCGCGCAAGCCGCTCGCCCGGCTGCTCATCGGCGGTGCAACCGCAGCGTCGCGCGCGAGTTTGAAGAAGCGAAACTCCACCTCCAAATCCACGCCCCATCCGAAGAAAGGATCGCGCTCATGACCGATACCCAGCAGAAGACCGGCTCCAGCCGCGCCGAAACCATCGAGAACAACCCGCTCGCGCTGGTCGCAGGCGGCGTCGCGCTCGGCGTGGTCATCGGCGCGCTGATTCCCCGCCCGCAAAAGGAAAAGGAATTGCTCGCCCCGGTCGGCAAACGGATCGCCGAGGGCGCCAGCGCCGCCGCCACCGCCGCGCGCGAGGCGGGCAAGGCGGAGATCGACGCCCTGCTGCCCCAGCGCGACGCCGCAAAGGAGCAGATCGGCAAGATCATCGGCTCAGCCGTCACCGCCGCCAAGGAAGCGGCGTCGAGCAAGGCAGACGCTTAACAGATCGTCCCCCCGCCGAAAGCCGGGTCCCCCGTGGCGATGGACGCGCGCGCCGCGTGAGACCCAGGCTTTTGCCGGGGGGATTTGCGTTACGCTCTTTCCCGCTATTGAGTGCGTCGCAGCATCGGCTAAGGCACCGGGGACAACTCTTTCCCCGGGAGCGACCATGAGCAAACTTCACCTCGTCTTCGGCGGCCGTGTGACCGACCCGATGACGCTCAATTTTCAGGATCCGTCGAAGCTCGACGTCGTCGGGATCTTCCCCGACTATGCCAGCGCCGAAAAGGCCTGGCGCGGCGCAGCGCAGCGCACGGTCGACGATGCCGAGATGAAATATGTGGTGGTCCACCTCCACCGCTTGCTAGAACCCGATATGTAGTAATCTGGTTAAAACCGGGTTAGACTTGCCTCGCATCAATTGCTTTGGGGGGCGGTTTCTATGCGATGTCTTGCCACCATTCTCATGACTTCGCTGGTCCATCTGCCCATTGGCATACAGAATGAAGGGGATGCGCCGCGACTGGGCGGCCCCTTCTACACGATCGGAAACGAGCAGATCGGCACGCCAGACGAGACCGTCATTTTCGCCGCCACCGGAACGCGGTCGCGATCGGGCGCTACTGCGACCATGACGATTCTGATTTTCCGAAAACACCCGAAGATGATCGGCCCGGTCGAACTGGGCCGCTTCGACTCGATCGTCGAATATCATTGCCAATCTCGCGCTTCGCGCACGCGGCAGATCGCAATCCGGGACGGCAACAACCGCCTCATGCGGATATTGCCGCCGGAAACCGGAGGCTTTGATCCACTCAAGGCCCGCGACCCGGTCACGCCGGTAGCAGCGGGGATCGCGTGCGGACTGCAGCGACCGTCCGGACCGCCAATGTTGACGATTACCGATGTCGAACGCGCGATGCGCGGATATCGCGCGTCGTGACCGTCAGATAAACTCGATCTTGCTGACCTCGTACCAGCGATCGCCCGCCGGCACGGTCACCTCGACCTCGTCGCCCAGGCTCTTGCCGATCAGCGCACGGCCCAGCGGCGAATTATAGCTGATCCGGCCGGACTTGGCGTCCGCCTCGGCCTGGCCGACAATCTGGTACTTCACCGACTTGTCGTCCTCGTCGAGCAACGTCACCGTCGCGCCGAACACGATCTTGTCGCCCGACAGGTCGCGCGGATCGATGATCTGCGCGCGGGACAGCTTGTCCTCGATATCGGCAATCGACGCCTCGACCTGCCCCTGCCGCTCCTTCGCGGCGTGATATTCGGCGTTTTCGGAAAGGTCGCCATGGGCGCGCGCTTCCTCGATAGCATCCACGATCAGCGGCCGCTCGGCTTTCAGGACTTTGAGCTGCTCGTTGAGCTTCTCATAGCCTTCCACCAGCATCGGCATCTTCTCAACCGTCGCCATCCCACGTCGTCCTTCGTCAAAACCCCTTCCCCCGGCGTGCCATAATCAGCCCGCCCGCACCCTAACCTTCGTTGTGGGGGATCAATTGTGCGATTGCGAATAATAAGACTGCAAGGGGCGGACTTCAAGTGACTGGCCACTCAACGCGGCGATCGCCTGCGCCGCAGCGACGCTCGCGGGCGCCGTTGTGAAATAGGGAACCTTGAGCGACAGCGCCGATGCGCGGATCGATTCGCTGTCCTTCAACGACTGCCACCCCTCGGTGGTGTTGAAGATCAGCGCGATATCGCCGTCACGGATGCGGTCGACGATATGCGGGCGCCCCTGCGCCACCTTGTTGACCCGCTCGACCGGGACGCCCTGTGCGGACAGATAGTCCGCGGTCCCGCCGGTCGCGACGATGGTGAAACCCTGCTCGACCAGGATGCGCACGCCCGGCAGGATCACCGGCTTGTCGCTGTCCTTGACGCTGACGAAGACATTGCCGCCCTTCGGCAGCACCGTCCCCGCCCCCAGCTGCGCCTTGGCAAAGGCGGTCGCGAAATCGCGATCGATTCCCATGACTTCGCCGGTCGACTTCATCTCCGGCGATAGCACCGGGTCGACCCCGGGGAAGCGGCCCCAGGGGAACACCGCTTCCTTGACCGCGATATAGTCGATGTCGCGGTCGATTGCGGGCAGGTCCTTCAGCTTCTCGCCCGCCATCACCCGGCTCGCGATCTTGGCGATGGGCGTGCCGATCGCCTTGGCGACGAACGGCACCGTGCGGCTCGCGCGCGGGTTCACCTCGATAAGGTACACCTCGCCATCCTTCACCGCGAACTGGATGTTCATCAGCCCCTTGACCTTGAGCGCCCGCGCCAGCGCATCGGCCTGACGCTCGATCTCGGCGATGATCTCGGTGGGCAGGCTGTAGGGGGGCAGCGAGCAGGCGCTGTCGCCCGAATGGACGCCAGCCTCCTCGATATGCTGGAGCACGCCCGCGACCACGACATCGTCGCCATCGGCGATCGCATCGACATCGACCTCGACCGCATCGCGCAGATACTGGTCGATCAGCACCGGCGCATCGCCCGACACCTGCACCGCGGTCTGGATATAATGATCGAGCTGCTCGACCGTATCGACGATCTCCATCGCCCGGCCACCCAGGACAAAGGAGGGGCGCGTCAGCACCGGATAACCGATCCGTTCGGCCACCGCGATCGCCTCTTCGCGGCTGCGCGCGATGCCGTTCTTGGGCTGCTTCAGCCCCAGCTTGGACACCAGATCGGCAAACTGCTCGCGATCCTCGGCCAGGTCGATCGCGTCGGGCGAGGTGCCCAGGATCGGAATCCCCGCGCTCTCGAGCGCGCGCGCCAGATTGAGCGGCGTCTGCCCGCCGAACTGCACGATCACCCCGACCAGCTCGCCGCGCGACTGCTCGACCTCCAGGATCTCCAGCACGTCCTCGGCGGTCAGCGGCTCGAAATACAGCCGGTCCGACGTATCGTAATCGGTGCTCACCGTTTCCGGGTTGCAGTTGACCATGATCGTCTCATAGCCCGCATCGGCCAGCGCGAAGCAGGCGTGGCAGCAGCAATAATCGAACTCGATCCCCTGCCCGATCCGGTTCGGCCCGCCGCCCAGGATCACGACCTTGCGCCGCGTGCTCGGCTCGCTCTCGCACTCGGGCTCGCCAAAGCTCGGCGCCTCATAGGTCGAGTACATATAGGGCGTCTTCGCTTCGAACTCCGCCGCGCAGGTGTCGATCCGCTTGAACACCGGACGAACGCCCAGTTTGTGGCGCAGTTTGCGCACATCGGCTTCGGTCACGCCGCCGGTCATTGCCTTGACGACCTCGCCGATCAGCCCGGAGGACTTGGCCATTGCGTCACTGCCTTCGCGCAGGTTCGCCGATCGCAGCGCCAGCCACGCCAGGCGCTTGTCGGAAAAGCCCATCGACTTGAGCCGCCGCATCCCTGCCGCGTCCTGCGGCAGGCCGCCCCGGCAGACCTGCTCCTCCGCCGCGATGATCTCGGCAATCCGCTCAAGGAACCACGGGTCATAGGATGCCAGCGCATGGACCTCCGCGACGGTGAAGCCCTCGCGCAGCGCCTGCGCCGCGACCAGCAGCCGGTCGGGCGAACGCACCGCCAGCGCCGCCTCGATCACGTCGCGCGGCGCGCCTTGCAGATGCTCGACATTGTTGAAGCCCGACAGGCCGGTCTCAAGGCCCCGCAGCGCCTTCTGCATCGATTCATGGATGTTGCGGCCGATCGCCATCACTTCGCCGACCGACTTCATCGCGGTGCCCAGCGTCGCCTCGGCGCCCTTGAACTTCTCGAACGCAAAGCGCGGGATCTTGGTGACGACATAGTCGATCGTCGGCTCGAACGACGCCGGGGTCGCGCCGGTAATGTCGTTCTCGATCTCGTCGAGCGTGTAGCCCACCGCCAGCTTCGCCGCGACCTTGGCGATCGGGAAGCCGGTCGCCTTCGACGCCAGCGCCGAACTTCGCGACACGCGCGGGTTCATCTCGATCACGATCAGGCGCCCGTCTTTCGGGTTCACCGCGAACTGCACGTTCGACCCGCCGGTCTCGACGCCGATCTCGCGCAGCACCGCGATGCTGGCGTTGCGCATGATCTGATATTCCTTGTCGGTCAGCGTCAGCGCGGGCGCGACCGTGATCGAGTCACCCGTGTGGGTGCCCATCGCATCGACATTCTCGATCGAACAGATGATGATGCAATTGTCGTTGCGGTCCCGCACGACCTCCATCTCATATTCCTTCCAACCGAGGAGCGACTCCTCGATCAGCACCTCGTTGGTCGGCGACAGGTCGAGCCCGTTGCGGACGATCTCGACGAATTCTTCCTTGTTGTACGCGATGCCCCCGCCGGTGCCGCCGAGCGTGAAGGACGGGCGGATTACGGCGGGCAGCCCCACCGTCTCCAGCGCCGCCATCGCCTCGGCCTCGCTGTGCGCGATCGCCGAGCGGGCCGATTCCAGCCCGATCTTGGTCATCGCGTCCTTGAACTTCAGCCGATCCTCGGCCTTGTCGATCGCCTCGGCATTCGCGCCGATCATGGTGACGCCGAACTTCTCCAGCGTGCCATCCTGCGCCAGCGCCAGCGCGGTATTCAGCGCCGTCTGCCCGCCCATCGTCGGCAGCACCGCGTCGGGCCGCTCCTTCTCGATGATCTTGGCAACCACCGCAGGCGTGATCGGCTCGACATAGGTCGCATCGGCCAGCTCGGGATCCGTCATGATCGTCGCCGGGTTCGAATTGACCAGGACGATGCGATAGCCCTCTTCCTTGAGCGCCTTGATCGCCTGCGTGCCCGAATAGTCGAACTCGCACGCCTGACCGATCACAATGGGACCAGCGCCGATGACGAGGATGGAGGAGATGTCGGTGCGTTTTGGCATTAGTCGCCTTTGAACAATGCAAATACTGAAACAACGAAAGCTGCGATAGCAATCCAGTCCGACCGAGGAACTTGGGCCAGACGCCCCCACAAAGTGCCTTGATCTGCCTTACGAATGGCTTCGAAGGCGGCCTCATCGACAGTGAACGATACCGAACGGATGTCCGCCGACATTTCCTCTATCACCCTACCGAGACCTGCCCGTTGCCAAGACTTGCCCAGCTCGATCAGCTCATCGACGCTTCGCCTCGGTGCAAGGTCGGTAAGTGACGGGAAGGGATCTTTGTTCTTTCGCGCCTGCTTTACGACACGACGCAGGAGTTTGAGGTCTTCTGGTGGAGCCTCAAACTCAATCACTTCAACATCCCCACAAACCGCTCAAACAGATAGAAACTATCCTGCGGCCCCGGCGAAGCCTCGGGGTGATACTGCACCGAAAACGCCCGCCCGCCGTCGATCTCGATCCCGCAATTGCTGCCGTCGAACAGCGACACGTGCGTCTCAACCACGCCCGCGGGCAGGGTCGCGCTCTCGACGGCAAAGCCGTGGTTCATCGACGTGATCTCGACCGCGCCGTCGCTCAGCCGCTTGACCGGATGGTTCGCGCCGCGATGCCCCTGGAACATCTTGGTCGTCTGCGCCCCCACCGCCAGCGCCAGCAGCTGATGGCCAAGGCAGATGCCGAACAACGGCTTCTTGGTCGCCAGCAATTCGCGGATCACCGGCACGGCATAGTCGCCCGTCGCGGCGGGGTCGCCCGGGCCGTTCGACAGGAAGATACCATCGGGATCGAATGACAGAACCTGCTCTGCCGTCGCGGTCGCCGGCAGCACCGTTACCTTCGCTCCAGCCTTCACCAGATTGCGGAAGATATTGTGTTTGGAGCCGTAGTCGATCGCGACGACATGGGGTCTATCTAGCCCCTCCCCTTCCGGGGAGGGGTTGGGGTGGGGCCTATCCGCAGGCGCATCGTCCAGAGGTGAGGCCCCACCCCCAACCCCTCCCCTGAAGGGGAGGGGCTTTTCAGCCTCATACCCGAACCCCAGGCGCCAAACGCCGCCTTCCCAGCCATAATGCGTCTCGGCGGTCACGGTGATGGCGAGATCCATCCCCTCCAGCCCCGGCCACGCCTTTGCCTGTTCGATCAGCGCGGGAATATCGAACTTCCCCTCCGCCGAATGCGCGATCACCCCATTGGGCGCGCCCTTCCCCCGGATGCGCCGCGTCAGCGCCCGTGTGTCGATCCCCGACAGACCGATACGGTCATGCTGCTTCATCCACGCATCCAGATGCTGGACGCTGCGGAAGTTGGACGGCTCAGTCACATCCTCCCGCACGATCATGCCGAGCGCATGGGGGTTATCCGCCTCGATATCGTCGGGATTGGCGCCGACATTGCCGATATGGGGGAAGGTGAAGCAGATCATCTGGCCCGCAAAGCTGGGGTCCGTCATGATCTCCTGATATCCGGTCATCGCGGTGTGAAAGCACACCTCCCCCGCCGCCGCGCCCTCGGCCCCGAATCCGCGCCCCCAGATCACCTCACCCGATGCAAGAACCAGGACGCCGGTGGCGCCTTCGGGCATGACAATTGGCGTCGCGTCGGCCATTTCGAGAGGGCGCTCCTACGGGGGTTTCCGGCAATGTGTGCTAAGGGCCGCGCGCTAAACCCCTCCCCCCTTCCCGTCAACCGCAGATGGGGTCTAATGGCGGATAATTCCGATTCAGCTGTGGGTAGAAAGACCATGATCCGCGACGACATCCATGACGCCATGATCGCCGCCATGCGGGCGCGCGACAAGGAGAGCCTCGGCGCCTTCCGCCTGATCCAGAGCGCGATCAAGAATCGCGATATCGAGGCAAGGATGGAACCGGCCTTCCGTGACGGGCCGCGGTCGGACAAGGATGACGACGCGCTCGTCGTCGGCGTGCTGCAGGGGATGGTGAAGCAGCGCCGCGATTCGATCACCATGTATCGGCAGGGTGGTCGCGAGGAACTCGCCGCAGCGGAGGAGGCGGAAGTCGCGATTATCGAGCGCTTCCTCCCCGTGCCGCTGAGCGAGGACGAGACCAAAGCCGCGATCGAGGCGATCAAGGTTGAGCTTGGCGCGTCGGGCATGAAGGATATGGGCAATGTGATGGCGACGCTGAAAGCCCGCCACGGAATGCAGCTCGACATGAGCAAGGCGAGCAGGCTGGTGAAGGCGGCGTTATCCTGAGGTGAGCCTATCCCCTGCCTTTCTCGACGAACTCCGCGCGCGCACCACGCTGTCGGCCCTGATCGGCCGCAGCGTGAAGATCACGCGCGCCGGCCGAGAGTACAAGGCGTGCTGCCCCTTCCACAACGAGAAGACGCCCAGCTTCACGATCAACGACGAAAAGGGCTTCTACCATTGCTTCGGCTGCGGCGCGCATGGCGATGCGATCCGCTGGATGACCGAGCATAACGGCCTGCCCTTCATCGATGCGGTGAAGGAGTTGGCGCAGGCGGCGAGCCTCGACATGCCCGCCGACGACCCCCGCGCCGCGCAGCGCGCCGAGCGTGCCAAGGGGCTGCACGAGGCGATGGCGGACGCCGCGAAATTCTATGCCGAGCAACTCCACGGACTGGCGGGAGCCGAGGCGCGCGCGCTGCTCGAACGCCGCCGCGTCACCGCCGAAACCGCACGCACCTTCGGGATGGGCTATGCCCCCGATTCGCGCACCCGCCTGCGCGAGGCGCTGTCGTCCTATGGCGATGCGATGCTGGTCGAGGCGGGTCTGCTGATCCAGGTCAAGGGCAAGGAGCCGTACGACCGCTTCCGTGGCCGACTGATGATCCCGATCAAGGACGCGCGCGGTCGCGTGATCGGCTTCGGCGGGCGCATCATCGGCGACGGCGAGCCCAAATATCTCAACTCCCCCGAAACTCCGCTCTTCGACAAGGGCCGCACGCTCTACAATCTCGACCGCGCCTCCGCCGTCTCGCGCAGGGCCGGCCGGGTGATCGCGGTCGAAGGCTATATGGACGTCATCGCGCTGGCGCAGGCCGGGTTCGGTGAGGCGGTCGCGCCGCTCGGCACCGCGATGACCGAAACCCAGCTCGAGCGGCTGTGGCGCATGGCCGACGTGCCGCTGCTCTCGTTCGACGGCGACAGCGCGGGGCAGAAGGCGGCGATCCGCGCGGCGCATCGCGCCCTCCCCCTGCTCCAGCCCGGCCGCAGCCTCGCCTTCGTGACATTGCCCCAGGGACAGGATCCCGACGATCTCGTCCGCGCCAGCGGCCCGCAGGCGTTCGAGGCGCTGCTCGCATCCGCCCAGCCGCTCGCCGACCGGCTGTGGCAGCACGAACTCGCCGCCGAGCCGGTGACGACGCCGGAGGCGCGCGCCGGCCTCAAGCAGCGCTTGTCCGATCTCGCGGCGACGATCCAGAACAGCAATGTCCGCCATGAATATGTCACCGAGTTCCGCAGCCGCTTCGACGCGCATTTCGCCCCCGCCCCGCGCGCCTTCACCCCGCGCGGGGCCGGGCGCGGCGCGTTCCGTCCCGGCCAGCGCTGGCAGCCGCCCGAAGCCCCGCCCAGCCCCGCCACACAGGCGATCAGCGCGATGGGGATCGATGCTCCGTTGGCAAAGGCGGTGCTCGCCGGACTGATCCGCCACCCCGGCGAGATCGCCCACCATGTCGAGACGCTGACCATCCTGGCGCATGCCGATGGCGCTCTCGGGCGACTGTTCGAGGCGGTGGTCGATGTCGCGCTGGAAGACCGGGCGCTTGATAGCGAGCGCTTGCGCACCATATTGGCGACGTCCGGATTTGACAGACAGGCGGCAGAGCTGCTCCGCGCTGACCAGCTTCCCTTCACCTTCACGCAGAAGGAATGGGATGCGGGACGAGCGGCGCTCGACCTTGGCGAGGCGATCGCGGTGCTCGCGGCGCGACCCCAGGTCGATGCGGCGCTGGCACAGGCAACTGCGGCGGTTCAGGCGCGTTTCAGTGACGAAGCGTTCGAGCGTCAGGTGGCCCTGGTGCGGCGAAAGGCGGAACTGGAAGCGCGACTCGCCAATCTGATGCTTGCGGACGAGGCGTAATTGGGTGATTAGGGCGGCGTATAATAGCCGCCATACGATTTCAAAGGCAGTCGATGGCAAAAGCAACTATGACGGACGGCGCGGAACTCACCGAGACCGGTGACGCGCCGCTGATCGATCTCAACGAAGGCTCCATCAAGAAGCTGGTCGCCCGCGCCAAGAAGCGTGGCTACATCACCGTCGACCAGCTCAACGAAATGCTCCCGCAGGACCAGTTCACGTCCGAGCAGATCGAGGACGTGATGTCGTCGCTCAGCGACATGGGCGTCAACGTCGTCGAGAACGAGGATGTCGGCGAGGACGAGCAGCCCGAGGACGACACGCCCGACGAGATCGATGGCGGCGAAGGCCAGGAGGACACCGGCCCCGCGGTCGAGACCAAGAAGAAGGAAACCGTCGATCGTACCGACGATCCGGTGCGCATGTATCTGCGCGAGATGGGCGCCGTCGAGCTGCTCAGCCGCGAGGGCGAGATCGCTATCGCCAAGCGGATCGAGGCCGGCCGGGACACGATGATCCTGGGCCTGTGCGAATCGCCGATCACCTTCAACGCGATCATCGGCTGGTCGAACGCGCTCAACGAGGGCGAGATGCAGCTGCGCGAGATCCTCGATCTCGACGCGATGCTCTCCAAGGGCCCGTCGGCCGAGCAGGTCGAGGGCGCCGAGGACGACGATTCGGGCGAGATCAGCGAAAAGACCGCGGGCACGACCTACAAGGAAGAGGAAGAGCCCGAGGAAGAAAGCTCAGACGACGAGGAAGACGGCCTGACCGAGCGCCGTACCCAGCGCATCTCCGACGACGAGGAGGAGGACAATACCCTCAGCCTTGCGCAGATGGAGGAGACGCTCAAGCCGCAGGCGCTTGAGAAGTTCGCCAACATCACCGCGATCTACAAGAAATTCTCGAAGATCCAGCAGACCCGGCTCGACGCGATGGCGGCGGGCGGCGAACTGTCGAGCGCGGACGAGAAGAAATATCACAAGCTGCGCGAGGAACTGACCGCCGAGGTCGAGAGCGTCCAGTTCCACAACGCCAAGATCGAGTATCTCGTCGACCAGCTCTACAGCTACAACCGGCGCCTCACCGCGCTGGGCGGCCAGATGCTGCGCCTCGCCGAGCGGCACAAGGTCAGCCGCAAGGACTTCCTCGACCGCTACGTCAATCACGAGATGGACGAGAACTGGCTGGAATCGGTCGCCGGCCTCGACAAGAAGTGGAAGGCGTTCGTCGAGAACGAGTCCGCCCCGGTCGACCGCATCCGCGTCGAGGTCTCGGAAATCAGCCAGCAGACCGGCATGGCGCTGGGCGAGTTCCGCCGCATCGTCAACATGGTACAGAAGGGCGAGCGCGAAGCCCGGATCGCCAAGAAGGAAATGGTCGAGGCCAATCTCCGCCTGGTGATCTCGATCGCCAAGAAGTACACCAATCGCGGTCTGCAGTTCCTGGATCTCATCCAGGAGGGCAATATCGGCCTGATGAAGGCGGTCGATAAGTTCGAATATCGCCGCGGCTACAAGTTCTCGACCTACGCCACCTGGTGGATCCGCCAGGCGATCACCCGCTCGATCGCCGACCAGGCACGCACGATCCGCATCCCGGTCCACATGATCGAGACGATCAACAAGCTCGTCCGCACCAGCCGCCAGTTCCTCCACGAGCAGGGCCGCGAGCCCACGCCCGAGGAAATGGCCGAGCGCCTCTCCATGCCGCTCGAAAAAGTGCGCAAGGTGATGAAGATCGCCAAGGAGCCGATCTCCCTCGAAACGCCGATCGGCGACGAGGAAGATTCGCATCTCGGCGACTTCATCGAGGACAAGAACGCCGTCATCCCGGTCGACGCCGCGATCCAGGCGAACCTCAAGGAAACCGTCACCCGCGTCCTTGCCAGCCTGACCCCGCGCGAGGAGCGCGTGCTGCGGATGCGCTTTGGCATCGGCATGAACACCGATCACACGCTTGAGGAAGTCGGACAGCAGTTCAGCGTCACCCGCGAACGCATCCGCCAGATCGAGGCCAAGGCGCTGCGCAAGCTCAAGCATCCGAGCCGCAGCCGCAAGATGCGGTCTTTCCTGGATCAGTAATCCGGGCGGAACCTAGGGACTTTAGACACCCCGCCCCTCGTGCGCGTGCCGAGGCGGCGGGGTGTTTCGTTCGTCAGGGTTGCATCCTTCGCAACCATCCCGCAACGGAATGCGGTTGCCCGGCGGCGACTCATGCTGCATTGCACAATGGAGAGCCTGAGTGGCGCGTAAGTTCCTCTATATCGTGGCGGTGTTGATCGTGCTCGCACTTGCAGCAACCTTTGCCTACCGAATCTGGGGCGCTGAACTGTTACGGCAGGCGATGGTGCCGGGGGGCCGCTTCGAAGCGCAGGCGGAGCTTCCGCAAGACAGCTACGCGCGCCCCGAAATGTGGCTGGCCCGACCCGACAAGTCGGGCAATCCCGCGCTGTGGACCCCGGAGGGGCATCAGGCGGCGGCCAGGCCAGAAGCGGCGGTGTTCTTCATCCACCCGACCTCCTACCTCAATCGCGCGCGGTGGAACGCGCCGCTCGACGACAAGGAGGCCAACGACCGCGCCGCGCTGTTCCTGCGCGGCCAGGCGAGCGCGTTCAACGGCGCGGGTGCGATCTGGGCGCCGCGGTACCGCCAGGCCACCTTTGGCGCGTTCCTGACGACCAAGGCGGACGCGGGACAAGCACTCGACCTCGCCTATCGCGACATCGCCGCCGCCTTCGAGCAGTTCCTCAAGGAAGCGGGCGACCGGCCCATCATCCTTGCCGGACATAGCCAGGGCGCGCTTCACCTCAAGCGACTGCTGCGCGACCGGGTGGCGGGCAAGCCGCTCGCGAAGCGCATCGTTGCTGCCTATGTCGTCGGCTGGCCGGTGTCGAAGACCGCCGATCTCCCGGCGCTCGGGCTGCCGGAATGTACCGCAGCGGAGCAGAGCGGCTGCATCCTCTCCTGGCAGAGCTTCGTCGAACCGGCGGACCCGTCGCTGATCCTCGACACGTTCGATGCATCGACCGGCTTTGCCGGCGTGTCGCGCGCCGGAACGCCGATGATCTGCACCAACCCGGTCACCGGAGTACCTGGATCGAGCGAGAGCGCCGCGTTCGATATCGGCAATCTGGTGCCCTCTGCGGATTTCGCCACCGCGCGGCTGGCGAACAGCACGACCACGTTGCGCTGCGACGGGCGCGGCATCTTGTTGCTCGGCTCCCCGCCCGATGGCGTTGGCGGGCAATATGTCCTGCCGGGCAACAATTATCATGTGTTCGATTATTCGCTGTTCTGGGCCAATGTCCGCGCCGATGCGCAGCGACGCCTTGCCGCGCATCGCGGGCGGCGCAGCGCGTGGATCGAGCTGTTCGCGCCATTCGGCCTCCGGGCAGCGGGATGATCACCACCGATCCGGTCGCATATCGCGCCGCGCTGCCGATGGGCGGGCGGCTGCTGGGGCTGGATGTCGGCACCAAGACGATCGGCACCGCATTGTGCGACGCGGGCTGGGCCTTTGCCAGCCCCGCGCTGCTCATAAAGCGAACGAAGTTCACCGCGGACAAGACTGCGCTGGCGGGCCTGATCGCCCAACAACAGGTGAAGGGGCTGGTGATCGGCTTGCCCCTCAATCTCGACGGCAGCGATTCCCCGCGCACCCAGTCCACGCGCGCCTTCGCCCGCAACCTCGCCGATCTGAACCTGCCGATATTGCTGTGGGACGAGCGCTGGTCCACTGCGGCAGTCGAGCGCCAGATGATCGCCGAAGACCTGTCCCGCGCCAAGCGCGCCGAACGGGTGGACAAGCTGGCGGCGAGCTACATCCTTCAGGGGGCGATCGACGCGCTGGCGAGCGGCTAGTTGCTTACGCCGACAATCCCATGCATTGAACGCGGCGGGGGGTAATGACAACGATGACCGTGACTGTGACGGAACTGTTCCTCGTCGCGATGCTCATCATTTTTACCGCGCCCTATCTCGTCTGGCGGATCGGCCGGACCGATCATTGGGCACCGCTCGTCGTGGTACAGATTATCGGGGGAATCCTGCTCGGTCCCGGCGTGCTGGGTGCGGCCTTCCCCGCTTACTATCAGTCGATCTTCACGCCCGAGGTCATCACTGCGCTCAACGGCATCGCCTGGTGGGCGGTGATGATGTTCGTGTGGGTCGCGGGCATCGAACTCGATCTGACCGAAGCATGGCGGCGCAAGCGGGAGACCGGGATCACGGCGGGGCTGGCGCTCGCCGTTCCGTTGCTGTTCGGCGCTGCCGCCGGACTGATCCTGATCGGCTGGGGCGGCTGGGCCGGGCCGGAGGGGCAGGCCTGGCAGGTGGTTCTGGGAATCGGCATGGCCTGCGCGGTCACCGCCCTGCCCATCCTCGTCCTGTTCATGGAAAAGCTGGAAATCCTGCGCGCGCCGCTCGGCCAGCGCATCCTGCGCTATGCCAGCATGGACGATATCGCGATCTGGGGGGTCCTCGCCCTGATCCTGCTCGATTGGGAGCGGATCGGGCGGCAACTCGCCTTCCTGCTCGTCTTCGCGCTCGCCACCTGGCTCGTCCGCAGGCTGATGGAACGCATCGGCGAGCGGGATCGCTGGTATGGCGGGCTGATCTGGCTCGCTGCCTGCGGACTGGCCGCCGATTGGGCAGGACTCCATTATATGGTCGGCGCCTTCCTGTCTGGAGCGGTGCTCGAATCGCGCTGGTTCAATCTCAAGACGATGGACAATTTCCGCGATACGATCCTGCTCGCGGTGATGCCCGTTTTCTTCCTGTCGACCGGACTGCGCACGCAATGGGACATGGGCGGCGTGGCGGTGTTCGGCGGGGCTGCACTGCTGCTGGTCGCATCGGTCGCCGGCAAGCTCGCCGGGGTCCATCTTGCCGGGCGGATCCTGGGCTGGGCCAAGGGGGAGGCGAGCCTGATCGGCTGGCTGCTTCAGACCAAGGCGCTGATCATGATCATCTTCGTCAACATCCTGCTCGACAAGGGCGTCATCACCAATGCAGCCTTCACCGCATTGCTGCTGATGGCGGTGGGCAGCACGATGCTGAGCATTCCGATGGCAAAGCCTCGCCTGGCGCGGTTGAAGGCCGAAACCGGCTAGGGTCGTTCGACACCGTCGAATCGGCACCGGCCCGCTTGCGCCCCCCGCCCCGCCCCGCTAACCCGCGCCTTTAATGCAACCGCCGATCGATCATCGCCCCGGCGCCCAGATTCAGGGGCGCGCCGTGTTTCCGCACGCGCACCTGACCGGCATCTCCGGGCTTCAGCCGCACGAAATCCTGTTCCTGCTCGACGAGGCGGAACAGTGGATCGAGGCGAATCGCAACCGTTCCGGAAGCGACCATCGGCTGGATGGCCTCACGCAAATCAACGCCTTTTTCGAAAACTCGACCCGGACACTGTTGTCGTTCGAAATCGCGGGCAAGCGATTGGGCGCCGACGTCGTCAACATGCACGCCGCGCAATCGAGCGTGAAGAAGGGCGAGACGCTGATCGATACCGCAGTCACGCTCAACGCGATGCGTGCGGACGTGATCGTGATCCGGCATATGTCGTCGGGCGCGGTGCAGCTGATCGCGGACAAGGTCGACTGCCCCGTGCTCAACGCGGGCGACGGGAGCCACGAGCACCCCACGCAAGCGCTGCTCGACGCGCTCACGATCCGGCGCCGACGCGGGACGATCGCGCACCAGCGCGTGGTGATCTGCGGCGATATCCTGCACAGCCGCGTCGCGCGCTCCAACATCCTCGCACTGACCGCGCTCGCCGCAGAGGTCCGGGTGGTCGCGCCCTCAACGCTGATGCCCAGCGCGATCGAGAAGATGGGGGTTACCCCCTTTACCGATTTCGACGCCGCATTGGAGGGCGCGGATGTGGTCATGATGCTGCGGCTCCAGAATGAGCGCATGTCGGGCGCCTATATCCCCTCGACCCGGGAATATCACCTCAATTACGGACTCACGCTAGAACGGCTCAAGCGCGCCAAGGCGGACGCGCTCATCATGCACCCCGGCCCGATGAATCGCGGAGTCGAGATCGATTCGAACGTCGCCGACCTACCCGGTCGATCGGCGATCACCGAACAGGTGGAGATGGGCGTAGCGGTGCGGATGGCCTGTCTCGACGTGCTGACCCGTCGGTCGCGCGGCGTGGAGGGATGGGCATGACCGTCAACATGATCTTCCGCAACGCACGCCTGCTCTGCCCCGAAAGCGGCGCGCGGAGCGGCGACCTGTGCGTCAGCAACGGCCGTATCGTCGAAACCGCAACCGAAAATGCGGAAACGATCGATTGCGGCGGCAAGCTGCTCGCCCCGGCGCTGGTCGATCTCGGTGTGTTCGCAATGGACAAGCCGGCGTGCCGCGCCGGGGGCATCGCGCGGATCGGTCTGATGCCCGATCAATCGCCGGTGCTCGACGGACCCGGCATCGTCCAGCGCGCCGCAGACATGGGCAAGCCCGAACTCTGGGTCCATCCGATCGCGGCGGCGACGCGCGGCCTGGAAGGCCAGGACCTTGCCGAATATGCGACCAATGCCGGCGCAGGCGCCCGTGCGGTCTCCACCGGGCGCGGCTGGATCGCCGATAGCGGAGTGATGCGCCGCGTGCTCGCCTATGCGCGCGATTGCGGCCTGGTGGTGATCGCCCATGCCGAGGATAGCGACCTGACCCGCAACGCGGTGGCGACCGAAGGCGAAACCGCGACCCGGCTCGGCCTGCCCGCCGCGCCCGCAATGGCGGAGGCGCTGGCGGTGGCGCGCGATCTGATGCTCGCCGAACAGACCGGCGCGGCGATTCATTTCCGCCAGCTGACGACGGCGGCGGCCTTCGACCTTGTCCGCGCGGCCAAGGCGCGCGGGGTTGCGGTAACCTGCGGCATTACCCCCGCGCATCTGCTGTTGTCCGACATCAACCTGTCCGATTTCCGCACCTTTGCGCGCCTGTCGCCGCCGCTTCGCGACGATCGCGACCGGATCGCCGCGCTCGCCGCGCTCGCCGATGGCACGATCGATATACTGTGCTCGGGCCACGACCCGCGCGGGCCGGAGGAGAAGCGCCTGCCCTTTGCCGACGCAACGCCGGGCATGGCCGGGGCGGAGACGCTGTTGGCACTGGGTCTGGGGCTGGTGCGCGACGCGCGGATCACGCTGGAGCAACTGTTCGCCTTGCTGGCGCGCAACCCGGCGCGCATTCTGGGCATCGACAGCGGCACATTGGCGCCGGGAATGCCCGCCGATCTGGTGCTGGTCGATCCCGAAGCGCCCTGGCAGATCAACTCGGACAGCATGGCGGGCAAGGCGGGCAACACCCCGTTCGACGGCCTTCCGGTTCAAGGCCGGGCGGTGCGGCTGTTCAAGGGTGGAAGCGAGATCCGCTGAATCAGAAAAGCCGGGCGTCGGCCCGGCTTTCCCGACCTGAATTTGCAGGACAGCTCAGCGCGTGCGCTGGGCCCAACCCGTCGGCTTGTCCCCTGCCCCGCTGCGGACGAAGCACCTGCCGCCGTCGCCACGGATTTCGCGGCACAGTGCGTCGGCATCGGCACGGGCAAGCCCGCCGACCGAAAGCCGTTGGAACCGGCCCGCACGGGTCGAAACGCTCGCGCTGGCGGGGGTCAGGCTCGCCAGCGTCGGCGTGCGCTTGATCGCGCGGCCCCAGGCATCGCGTGCAACGCCGATCCGGTCATAAGCCCCAAGCTGGACATACCAGCTGCCCTTGGCGAAGCTGCGCGCCTCGGTCTCTACCTTCAACGGCGCGGTTGCACCGACACTGGCGCTGGCCACTTCGGTACGCACGGCCCGGGTGGGAATCGCCTGGACGATTTCCTTGCGGGGCGCGAACACGATTTGCTGGCCGCTGGGCACGGTGATCGCGGGACCCGCGACCGCATCGGTCATCGCCACGTCACCGGAAGGTGTAGCGACGGCATCAACGGTCTCGACCGGAGTTGCGCGGGGCATATAGCTATCGACCGGATCAGCGACGCGCTGTGCGGCCACGGCGGTCGACATCGACTGGGCGAGCGCGAGACGTGTCGGCTGGCCGGTGTCGGCGACCGGCGTGACGCCGAGCAGCGCGGCGACCTGGTCATAGGCGTTTTGCGGTCGGGCGAAGCTCGCCCATTGCATGATCCGGCCGTCGAGCTGGTCGGGCGACAGATCGATGCCCGCGACCGCGCGCGCCTGTTGCCACTGCCCGGCAAGAGCAAGGCTGAGCGCGAGATTCTGGCGCGTCTTGGAGTCCGCGCCGGGTTGCCGCGCGGCCTCCATCAACAGCGCAACCGCGCTGCCGGGGTCACCTGCAAGCGCGATGGCAAGCCCGCGATCGCTCGCCGGGATCGATGCGGCATGGACATCCAGCGTCTGGCGCGCAGTCGCCCATTCGCCATTGGCGATCTGTGCGAGCGCGAGGTTGAGCGCGGTGCGTCCATTGGCTGGATCGAGCGATAATGCCTCGTTCAGCGCCTGCGCCGCCGAGACGAACCGGCCAGCGAACAGATAGGTTTCGCCGAGCAGCTTGCGATATTCGCTATTGCGCGGATCGAACGTCACCGCGGCTTCAGCATGGGTGACCGCCTTTTGCGCATTGCCGCTCTTCAGCGCCTTTTGCGCGGCCTTGGCCTCCTTCGCCGCCTTGCGGGCATCGACGGTTTCGACCTTGCCATTGGCGACCGCGAGGCCGCCGATCAGCGACGGCGCACCGAGGAGCGGCGCGCCAAGGACCAGCGCCGAGACGCTGACGGTGAGAATACGACGTGCGTTCATGGCTCAAATCCCCCGATTAGCGAGCCTTGCCCGCGGGAAGCCGGTCAACCAGCGCCCCCAATTCGGGCAATGTTTCCAGAAAGGCGTCGAGCGCCTCGGTGACGAGCAGCTGCGCCGAACGACCCGTGAGGGCCGAGGCGAGGCGCAGCTTGAGATGGCGTTCATTGTCGAGCCGCAGCGTGAAGGCCGCCTTGCCCTTGCGCGCCGAGACCTCACGGCCGATCCGCGACGCCGTGGCCTTTGAGACCGGACGCGGGGCGGGTGATTCCGGGACGGGCGCACTCACCGGCTCGGGCGCGACAACCGGCGCCGCAGCTACGGACGGCGCGACCGGCTCCGGCGCGGGTGGCGGCGTATATTCCTCGACCAGCGCCTGGCGCTGGCTCAATACCGGCGGAACCGGGGCGGACATCTCGCCGCCCATGTCGTTCCAGCCTAGATCGTCGAGCGAGGTTCCCGGGTCCAACCCGACAAACCCCTGCGGGCGCATCGCGGGACGCGCCTGTCCCTTGCGCGCGAGCAGGCCCGAAGACAGCGAGGCGGCGGGCTTGGCAGAACCGAACATCAGCTCACCACCCGGCGGCCAAAGCCGCCCTGCGGACGCCCGGCGAACACCGCCTGTGGTGCCGATGCAGCGGGCGCGCTGAACACGGTGCGGCGAAAATTCTTTTCCAGCCGGTCGTTGATATAGGACCAGAGCGCGGTCACCTCACCGGAGGATTTGCCCTTGGGATCGACTTCCATCACCGTGCGCCCGTCGATCATCGACGCGGCGAAATCGGTGCGATGGTGCAAGGTGACCGGGGCAACCGTGCCGTGCTGCGACAGCGCGACAGCGGCTTCGCTGGTGATCTTGGCCTTGGGCGTGGCGGCGTTGACCACGAAGATCAGCGGCTTGCCCGCGCGGTCGCACAGATCGACCGTAGCACCGACCGCGCGCAGGTCATGCGGCGAGGGGCGGGTCGGGATGACGATCAGTTCGGCGACCTGAATCACGCTCTGGATCGCCATGGTGATTGCGGGCGGCGTATCGATTACGGCGAGGCGAAAGCCCTGCTGACGCAGCACCTCGAGATCGGCGGCGAGCCGCGCGACCGTGGTCTGCGCGAATGCGGGAAAGTCGGTTTCACGCTCGTTCCACCAGTCGGAAAGCGAACCTTGCGGATCGATGTCGATCAGCACGACCGGGCCATGACCCGCCCGTTGAGCCTGCACCGCCAGGTGTCCGCTCAGCGTGGTCTTCCCCGAACCACCTTTCTGCGATGCCATCGCGAGTACGCGCATTGCCCCTCGAAACTCCCGATTATTCAGCGTTGGGGATGACAGCGGGACCCTAAGAAGCCGTTAATGGGAGGTGCACATCCGGGACTTGTCCCATGTCGGGCTTAACCGGAGCGCAAGCATTGCTTGGCCACACTATGGTTAACTGCCATTATCCAGCGCGTGGGACCGGGGACTATTCGATGAAGCATGTGATCTGGACGGCGATGGTCGCCGCCTCAATCGTCGCGGGTGTTCCCGCATTTGCCGACGTCAAAGCCGGGGTCGAGGCGTGGCAGCGTGGCGACTATCGTACTGCGGTGAACGAATGGCGCGGTCCTGCAGTCGCAGGCGATCCCGATGCGCAGTTCAACCTGGGCCAGGCGTACAAGCTCGGCCGTGGCGTCCCCGCCGATCTCGCCCAGGCAGAGGAATGGTATCGCAAGGCCGCGCTTCAGGGCCATCCCCAGGCCGAAGAGAATTACGGCCTGTCGCTGTTCGAGAACGGCAAGCGCCTGCAGGCGGTCGAATGGCTGACCAAGGCGTCGGCGCGTGGCGAGCCGCGGGCGCAGTACGTCTTGGGTACGATGTATTTCAACGGCGATGCGGTCGAAAAGGACTGGGTTCGCGCCTATGCGCTGACCGCTCGCGCGGCGGCACAGGGCCTGCCCCAGGCGTCCACCGCTCAGGCGCAGATGGATCGCTATATCTCGCTTCAGGACCGGCAAAAGGGGCTGGAACTCGCGCGCGCCTATGAGCGCGACGCCGGTCGGCCACAGGTCGCCGCCGTCCCGCCCTCACGCGCGACCCAGCCCCCGCGCGCGCTCGGACGTACCGATCTTCCGCCCTCCACCGCCTATCAGCCGTCCCGCGCCATCCCATCTGAACCCGCGGCGGAAGTCGCGGAGACACGCCCCGCCCCGCCCATCGTTCGCCCGGCACCCAAGCCCCAGCCAAAACCGCAACCTGCGCAGGCCGCACAGGCCGCCGCAACCCCGGTGCGCGATGGCGGCTGGCGCGTTCAGGTGGGCGCGTTTGGAGACCCCGCAAATGCGCGCCGCATCGGCGGTCAGGCCGGGGCACGGTTCCCGGGCCGGCAGATCTTCTACGTCAAGGCAGGCAGGCTGACGAAGGTGCTGGTCGGCCCCTTCGCCTCCAATGCCGAGGCGAGCAGCGCATGTCGGGCGTTCGACCCGTGCGTGCCGGTGCGGAACTAACCGGTCAGTCCGTCACCCATCGTTCGGGAAACAGACCCTGAGCGTAAAGCAACGCGGTCAGATCATTATGATCGATGCGCGCACCGGCTGCGGCGGCGACGATCGGCTTGGCATGATAGGCGACGCCCAGCCCCGCCTGTTTGATCATTGCCAGGTCGTTCGCGCCGTCGCCGACGGCCAGCGCGGACCCCGCTGTCAGGTCAAGTTCGGCGAGCGCATCGAGCAGCGTTCTCTCCTTCGTCCCTGAATCGACGATCGGCTTGGCCACCGCGCCGGTCAACGCGCCACCCTCGATCAGCAATTCATTGGCGATGACCCTGTCGAACCCGATCCTTTCGCCGACCGGATCGGCAAAGCGGGTGAATCCGCCCGACACCAGGATGGTGTGGGCGCCATGGTCCTTCATCGTCTGCACCAGCACCCGCGCGCCGGGCATCAGCCGCACGCGTTCGGCAAGGCAACGGTCGATCGCGCCCGCGTCGAGGTCCTTGAGCAGCGCCACGCGCGCATCCAGCGCCTCGCCGAAGTCCAGCTCGCCGCGCATCGCCGCCTCGGTCACCTCGGCGATCTGCGCCTTGATCCCGGCATAATCGGCGAGCTCGTCAATGCATTCGACGGTAATCATCGTCGAATCCATGTCGGCCACCAGCAGCCGCTTGATCCGCCCCCAGGATCGGCTGGACCACCACATCGGTGCGGTCGAATACCCCCTCCAGCGCCACGCGCGCGCGATCCGGGCCGTTGACGAAGATCAGGTCGAACGCCTTGCCTTCGGCCAGTTCGGTGACGCCCACCGGCTCGCAGAAGGCATCGCGCAGCTTGTCCTGCGCCATGGAAATATCGCCTGCGGAAAGCGTGTCGGCTGCTATCAGGGTCGCGATGTATGCCATGCTTCTCTCTGCTACGGGTCACGGGGCATGAATGCGCCCCTGCCCCCGGTCGCGCTCATTGCAGGGCCGACCGCCAGCGGCAAGTCCGCTTTGGCGATCGCCCTGGCGCAGGCGAGCGGCGGCACCGTCATCAATGCGGACTCGGCGCAGGTCTATGCCGAGCTGAGGGTGCTGAGCGCCCGCCCCTCGCCCGAGGAGGAGGCACAGGCACCGCACCGGCTGTTCGGTCACGTTGCCGGGACCGAAGACTATTCCGCAGCGCGCTGGGCCGAGGAGGCGAAGGCGGAGATCGCCGCCGCCCATGCCTGCGGCAGCCTCCCGATCCTCGCCGGGGGAACGGGCATGTATATCCGAACCCTGCTCGACGGGATCGCTCCGGTTCCGCCGATCGACCCGGCAACCCGGGCCGAAGTCCGCGAATTGCCGGTCGCCGAGGCATATCGCGCGCTGGTGGATGCTGACCCGCAGGCCGCAGCCCGCCTCAATCGCGCCGACACCACCCGCGTCGCGCGCGCGCTCGAAGTCGTCCGTTCGACCGGGCGCACGCTCGCATCCTGGCAATCCGAGCGGGTCGGCGGGATCGGCGACACGATCGACCTTGCCCCCCTGATCCTCCTCCCCGACCGCGCCTGGCTGGCGGAGCGTTGTGACCGGCGACTCGTCGCAATGTTCGATGAAGGCGCGATCGAAGAGGTGCGCGCGCTGCTCGAACGCCGCGAAATCCCCGCCTCCGCACCCGTCCGCCGCGCGATCGGCGTCGCGGAAATCACCGCGTTTCTCGAGGGTTCGCCCGACCGGGCGACAGCGCTGGACCGCGCTCAGGCGGCGACGCGCCAATATGCCAAACGGCAATATACTTGGCTCAGACATCAGCCGCCGCCCCACTGGCCCCGCACCGAGGCGACAGAAATATCCAAACAGATGGCAAATTTCGCACGATTCGTATAATGAAAGTGGTTGACACGCATCTTTACTACGCATAGCAGCGCCCTTCCCGTGATGCTATTGCAGCGCGGCAATCAGTAGGAGACACGACGTGGCCGAGAAGAGCGGAGCAGACATCCTGATCGAGGCGTTCAACGACCTCGGCGTGGACGTCATCTTCGGCTATCCGGGCGGCGCGGTGCTCCCGATCTATGACGCGATCTTCAAGCAAAGCCGGATCAAGCACATTCTCGTCCGCCACGAGCAGGCGGCGACCCACGCAGCCGAGGGCTATGCGCGCTCGACCGGCAAGCCCGGTGTGGTGCTCGTCACCAGCGGTCCCGGCGCGACCAATGCGGTCACCGGCATCACCGACGCGCTGATGGATTCGATCCCGATGGTCGTCATCACCGGACAGGTGCCCTCGCACCTGATCGGCAGCGACGCCTTTCAGGAGGCCGATACCGTCGGCATCACCCGCCACTGCACCAAGCATAATTATCTGGTGAAGGACCCCGCCCAGCTCGGCGCGGTGGTCCATGAGGCCTTCCACATCGCGACCTCGGGCCGCCCCGGCCCGGTCGTGATCGACATCCCCAAGGACGTGCAGATCGCAACCGCGCGCTATGCCAAGCCCGGCCCGATCCAGCACAAGACCTATCGCCCTCAGGTGAAGGCGGACAAGGCGTTGATCGAGAGCGCGGTCGAGATGCTCGCGGCAGCCGAACGTCCGGTCTTCTACACCGGCGGCGGGGTCATCAACTCGGGCCCCGGCGCATCGCAGCTGCTGCGCGAGCTGGCGAAGATCACCGGCGCGCCGGTCACCTCGACGCTGATGGGGCTGGGCGCCCTGCCCGCATCGTCCGACCAGTGGCTCGGCATGTTGGGGATGCACGGCACCTATGAAGCCAATTATGCGATGAATCAGGCGGACCTGATCGTCGCGCTGGGTGCGCGGTTCGACGATCGCGTCACCGGTCGGCTCGACGCCTTCGCGCCGCACGCGAAGAAGATTCATATCGATATCGACCGTTCGTCGATGAACAAGACGGTGCGCGTCGATCTGCCGATCGTCGCCGATGTCGGCCACGCGCTTGAGGACATGCTGCGCATCTGGAAGGCACGGCAACATCCCAAGCCCGATCTGTCCGACTGGTGGCGACGGATCGAGGGATGGCGCGCGGTCAAATGCCTCGACTTCCCCGAAGAAGGCCCCGGGATCGACAAGGACACGATCATGCCGCAACGCGCGATCCGCGCATTGTGGGAGGCGACGCGCGACAAGGCGCCGATCATCACCACCGAGGTGGGCCAGCACCAGATGTGGGCCGCGCAGCATTTCGAGTTCGAGAGTCCCAACAAATGGCTGACCAGTGGCGGCCTTGGAACGATGGGCTATGGCCTGCCCGCTGCGATCGGCGCGCAGCTCGGCAATCCGAATGCGCTGGTGATCGACATCGCGGGCGAAGCGTCGATCCAGATGAACATTCAGGAGCTGGCGACGGCGACCCAGTATCGCCTTCCGGTCAAGATCTTCATCCTCAACAACGAATATATGGGGATGGTCCGCCAGTGGCAAGAACTGACTTATTCCAGCCGCTATTCAGAGAGTTACAGCGACTCGTTGCCGGACTTTGTCAAGCTCGCCGAAGCCTATGGGTGGAAGGGCATCCTGATCGAACGCCGCGACCAGCTCGATGCGGGCATCGCCGACATGCTCGCTTATGACGGGCCAGTGATCGTCGACTGTCGCGTGGCGAAGCTCGCCAACTGCTTCCCGATGATCCCGTCGGGCGCCGCCCATACCGAAATGCTCCTCCAAGCCGCCGAAGTGTCCGGCGAGATGGACGACGAAGCCAAGGCGCTGGTCTAAGCTCATGCACATCAAAGAAGAAAAGGCCGAGCGGCATACGCTCGCGGTCATCGTCGACAACGAGCCGGGTATTCTCGCGCGGATCGCGGGTCTGTTCACCGCGCGCGGCTATAATATCGAGAGCCTGACGGTGAGCGAGATTACCGATGACAAGTCGGTGAGCCGGATCACCATCGTCACCAGCGCGAGCGCGCATGTACTGGAGCAGATCGTCGCCCAGCTCGACCGGCTGGTGCCGGTGCACAAGGTCCGCGACCTCACCGCCGAGGGCGACCATGTCGAGCGCGAGCTGGCGCTGGTGAAGGTCGTCGGCACCGGCGATCACCGGATCGAGGCGCTGCGCCTGTCCGAAGTCTATCGCGCCCGTGTGGTCGATGCGACCATCTCGAGCTTCGTGTTCGAGGTGACCGGGACGACCGAAAAGATCGACAAGTTCATCGAATTGATGAGCGAAGTCGGTCTGATCGAGGTCGCCCGCACCGGCATCGTCGCCATCGCGCGGGGCAAAGAGGCGGCCTGAAATTTCCCTCTCCCAGCGGGAGAGGGAGGGAGCGCCGAAGGCGCGGAAGGGTGAGGGCGAGAGGCCAGTCACCCTCACCAACTCCGACTAGCCAGCAAGCTGGCAAGTCTTCGTATCCTCTCCCATAGGGAGAGGAGGAAAAGGGAAACTGAGAAATGCGTGTCTATTACGATCGTGACGCCGACCTGAACCTGATCACCGGCAAGAAGATCGCCATTGTCGGCTATGGCTCGCAGGGCCACGCCCATGCGCAGAATCTTCGCGACAGCGGCGTGGGCGAGGTGGCGATCGCGCTGCGCGCCGGCTCGGCGACCGCGAAAAAGGCCGAGGGCGCGGGCTTCAAGGTCATGTCGACCACCGAAGCGGCGAAGTGGGCCGACATTCTGATGATCCTGGCCCCCGACGAGCATCAGGCCGCGATCTGGGAGAATGACATCAAGGGCCATATGAAGCCGGGCGCCGCGCTCGCCTTCGCGCACGGCCTCAATGTCCATTTCGGTCTGATTGAGCCGCCGGCGGACATCGACGTGATCATGATCGCGCCGAAGGGCCCCGGCCACACCGTGCGCAGCGAATATGTCCGCGGCGGCGGCGTCCCCTGCCTGATCGCGATCCATCAGGACGCGACCGGCAACGCGCATGACGTCGCGCTTGCCTATGCCAGCGGCGTCGGTGGCGGCCGTTCGGGCATCATCGAAACCAACTTCAAGGAAGAGTGCGAAACCGACCTGTTCGGCGAGCAGGCGGTGCTGTGCGGCGGCATCACCCACCTCATCCAGGCCGGGTTCGAAACGCTGGTCGAGGCGGGGTACGCCCCCGAAATGGCGTATTTCGAGTGCCTGCACGAAACCAAGCTGATCGTCGACCTGCTCTATGAGGGCGGCATCGCCAACATGCGCTATTCGATTTCGAACACCGCCGAGTACGGCGACATCAAGACCGGCCCGCGGATCATCACCGACGAGACCAAGGCCGAGATGAAGCGCGTGCTCGCCGACATCCAGTCGGGCCGCTTCGTCAAGGATTTCGTCCTCGACAACCGCGCCGGCCAGCCCGAGCTCAAGGCCAGCCGCAAGGCCGCCGCCGCGCATCCGATCGAGCAGGTCGGCAGCGAACTGCGCGCGATGATGCCCTGGATCGGCGCGAACAAGCTGGTCGATAAGGAAAAGAACTGATCCTTCTTAAGCCCATCCCCTTCACGGGGAGGGGCTAGAAAGAAGACGAGATGTCGGGGCGGGGTTGGATTCCCCGCCCCGCCTTCATAAAGCTGGCGCTATGCGCTCCCCCGCCTTGCCCTTCGTCGCCGCGCTCGCGCTGATCGCAGGTGGTTGTGACCGGAGGCGGCCAGATGACGTTCCGGTCGTCGTCAGCGCGATCGGAGGGCCGGCGGAACTGCGCGATCCCGCGCGCGGCGAACTCGACTTTCCTCAACGCGTTTTGCTCGGCGCGACCGCGCAGGGACTGGTCCGATTCGACGCCAATGGCGGGATCGAACCCGGCATCGCAGAACGCTGGATCGTCACCGACGAGGGCCGCAGCTACATTTTCCGCCTCCGCCAGGCGCAATGGCCCGATGGGTCAGACGTCACCGCCGACGATGTCATCGCCAGCCTGCGCGCCGCCATCGCCCCCCGGGCGCGCTCGGCGCTCGCACCTTTCGTCGCGGTGATCGACGAAGTGGTGGAGATGACGCCCCAGGTGGTCGAGGTTCGGTTGAAATATCCCCGCCCCGATCTGCTCAAACTGTTCGCCCAGCCCGAATTTGCGATTTTGCGCAGGCCAAAGCTGGCGGGGAGCGGCCCGTTCCGGGTCATCGGCGACGGCGGCAGCACGCCGCTGCTGCGCCCGGCGCTCGACCCCAACCGCATTATCGAGGAACCGGAGGAAGCCGATCCCGCTGACGATGTGCGCCTGCGCGGAGAGCGCGCCGCGCTGGCGCTGGCGCGGTTCGCCCGGCGCGAATCCGATCTGGTTCTGGGCGGCACCTTCCACGACTGGCCGCTGCTCGATCATGCGGGCATCGCCCCCGCCAATCTGCGCCTGGACCCCGCCGCCGGCCTCTTCGGCCTGGCGATCGTCTCGCGCGAAGGCTTTACCGAGGCGTCGGAGAATCGCGCCGCGATGGCGATGGCGATCGATCGCGCGGCGCTGACCGGGCTGTTCCGCCAGGGCTGGTCGCCGGTCGAGACGCTGCTGCCCGCTCAACTCGATTCATCCACCGCGCCCGCAGCGCCCGACTGGGTCGCACAGCCGCTGGAAGGGCGCCGGATCATCGCGCGCAACCGCGTCGCGGCCTGGCACGCCAATAATCCCGATGCGCCGCTCACGATCCGCGTCGCCATGCCGCGCAGCCCCGGAACCGTGCTCGTCTGGAGCCGCATTGCCCGCGACTTGATGGACATCGGCCTGGAACCGATATGGGTTGAGGAGAGCGGTGACGCCGATCTGCGCCTGATCGATGCCGTGGCCCCCTATGACAGCGCGCGCTGGTTCATGGTGACGGCGTGCCGCGGCTGCCCCGACGATCTGACCGAATTGCTCGAAACCGCCCGCGACGCCCAGACGCTGGGTGAGCGGGCGCAGGCACTCGCAGAAGCCGACCTCGCTTTCGCCAGCGCCAACCTCTATATTCCGATCGCGCAGCCGCTGCGCTGGTCCGTCGCCGCGATGCGGCTGCGCGCCTGGCAGGGCAATGCGCGCGCATGGCATCCGCTCACCCATTTGCGGGACCGGTAACAGGAGAATTGCGTTGGCCAAGGCGACCCGCATTCAACGCACGCCCCGATCCTTTCCGGTCGGTCGCGATCCCCATTCGGTGCGCCAGCGGGTGACCGCGATGGAAAAGCTGCTCGAGCGCAGCTTCACGATACCCGGTACCAAGCAGACCGTCGGGCTGGACGCGCTGATCGGGCTGATCCCGGTGGGGGGCGATGTGGTCGCCGCGATCATGGGCCTCTACATGCTGTGGGAGGCGCGCAATATCGGCATGTCGCGCAGCGCAATGCTGCGCATGGCCGGCAATGTCGGCTTTGACTGGCTGATCGGCCTGATCCCCGGGGTCGGCGACGTCGCCGACTTTTTCTACCGGTCCAACTCCCGCAACCTGCGGATCATCCGACGGCACCTCGACAGGCATCACCCGGCGACGGCCACAATCGACAATTGACGGGCGGCGAGCCTCAGAGGAGAGGTGGTTCCTCGGACTCTGCCGGATCGGCCGCATTTGCATCGGCAGCGAACCATGCGCGCGCATCGGGCTGGAACAACATCCACACCGCAAAGGCGTTGAGCGCGAACATCACCAAGTTCAGCGAAACGCTGAGCATCCCTGCCCTCTCATAGCCCATCAGCGTAAAGGGCAGCGCAAGCACCGACAGCGCGAAGAACGCGACGAGAATCCATTTCGCCACCTCGCTCGCCTTGCGCGCCGTGAAATACCAGAGCAGCAGCCACAGACAGAGCAGAAACAGACTGAACCCGATCATCACCGACTGGCCGAGGCTCAACATCTGGGGATTTCCGGAAAAGGCTGGATTGGTTTCCAGAACGGCGAGCCGCGTCTTCCATCCGATCGCGAGACCGATCGCCCAGACGATGATGGAGCCGAGATAGGCCAGCTCAAACCGAACGATCGACTGCGGACGCATGAATCCCCCTCCCTTGTTGTCGACAGCTAAAACTCAAGCCGCGGCGAAGTCCAGCCCGATATCGGCTGCCGGCGCAGATTGGGTGAGACGTCCGACGCTGACAAAGGTGACCCCGGTTTCGGCAATGGCACGGATCGTGTCGAGCCGGACGCCACCCGACGCCTCGGTCGGCACCCGCCCGGCGACCAGCGCGACCGCCTCGCGCAGCATCGGCGGCCCCATATTGTCGAGCAGCAAATGGGTCGCGCCTGCCCTCAATGCGGGTTCGATCTGGTCGATCCGGTCGACCTCGACGATAATCTCGTCAATCCCCGCCCGCACCGCGCGCGCCACCGCCTCGCCCACCGACCCGGCGACCGCGATGTGATTGTCCTTGATCATCGCCGCATCCCACAGCCCCATGCGATGGTTGCGCGCGCCGCCCATCCTCGTCGCATATTTCTCCAGCCGACGCAGGCCCGGGATCGTCTTTCGCGTGTCGAGCAAGGTCGCGCCGGTCCCATGGATCGCATCGACATAGGCGCGGGTCATCGTCGCAACGCCCGAAAGATGCTGGACGGTGTTGAGCGCCGATCGCTCGGCGGTCAGCAACGCGCGGGCATTGCCGCGCAGCCGCATCAGGTCGCTTCCGCCAGCAACCTGCGCGCCCTCCCCGACCAGCAACGCGATCTCCACATCGGGATCGAGCGCGCGGAAAAAGGCGGCGGCGATCGGCAGTCCGGCGACGACCACCGCATCGCGGCTGTCCATCACGCCGGTAAAAGCGGCGTCGGCCGGAATCACCGCCTGCGCAGTCACATCTCCGGCGCCGACATCCTCCGCCAGCGTCGCGGCGACGAACCGGTCGAGGTCAAACCCGTCGAGCTGGAATGGCGACATGGAAACTCCGCTTGGCAAGGACAACCGCCGCCTAGCGGTCCCGCGCGCAGCGGGCAACGTTCGACGCTTTTGGTCGCACCCGTTGTCATGGACCGGGGCGCCCCCTATCTCCGCAACGAAACAACCAAGGGGTGTTGCAGGATGACGACCTTCGACGATCGCGAGCGCGCGTTCGAAACCAAATTTGCGCGGGACGAGGAAATGGCGTTTCGCGTGACGGCGCGCCGCAATCGGCTGCTCGGTCAATGGGCGGCAGCGAAGATGAACCTGACGCCGGAGGAAACCGACGCCTATGCCAAGGCGGTCGTCCAGGCCGATTTCGAGGAATCGGGCGACGAAGACGTGATCCGCAAGCTGTTCGGCGACCTCACTGCTGCGGGAGTGGAGATCGACGACGCCGCAGTGCGCAAGGCGGTCGAGGACATGACCGTCGAAGCGCGCCGCCAGCTGATCGAGGCGCAATAGCCATGTCGATGGCGGCGGACGAGATCGAAACGCTGATCCGCAGCGGCATTCCCGACGCGCAGGTCGAGATCACCGACCTGGCCGGGGACGGCGATCATTATGCCGCGCGCGTCGTCAGCGAAAGTTTCCGGGGGCTGCCCCGTATCAAGCAGCATCAGGCAGTCTATGCCGCACTCGGCGGGCGGATGGGTGGCGTGCTTCACGCGCTCCAGCTCACCACCGCCGTTCCGGCAGGGAGCGAGTGAAATGACCGAAGATACCCAGGCCCGCATCCGCAAGCTGGTCGATGACAACGCCGTCGTCCTGTTCATGAAGGGAACGCCCCTGTTCCCGCAATGCGGCTTTTCTAACCGCGCAATTTCGATCCTCACCCATCTGGGCGTGGAATTCGAGAGCGTCGACGTGCTCCAGGACCAGGAAGTGCGCCAGGGCATCAAGGCGTTTTCCGACTGGCCGACCATTCCGCAGCTCTACGTAAAGGGCGAGTTCATCGGAGGATCGGACATTATGATGGAGATGTATGAGAGCGGAGAGCTCTCGCAACTTCTCGAAGAACGGGGCGTTACGGCCTCGTAACGGGGTCCCTAGAACCGCGAGTAGAGCTTATGTTCGTACCCTCTTTCGCTGCCGCGCCTGGCGCGGCGGTGCGGGACGATTCGTCCCTGCTGATCTGCGATCTGACCCAGAGCTATTCGCCCGCGGGCGGCGGGGGGATCAGCACCTATCTGCGCGAGAAGCGCGACTATGTGCTCAACCGCACGCCGCATCAGCTGCTTCAGATTGTTCCCGGCCCTGAGGACCGGATCACGATCAACGGCCGCCACATCTTTGCCGAAGTGGGCGCGGAACCGGTGCGCGGAAGTCCCAATTACCGCTTCATCCTGCGCACCAACGTGGTGCGCGACCTGCTCGCCCACTACCGGCCCGACATCGTCGAGTCCCTGTGTCCCTGGGTGCTGCCCTGGACCGCGATCCAGCATCGGCGCGATTTCCCGGAAACCGCGCTGGTCGCGGGTTATCGGACCGATTTCCCCAATGCGCATGTTCACCGCGTCGTGGAAGCAAAGGCCGGGCGCATCGCAGCGAACTTCATGCGGATGCTCGCTTATGGCTATGCCGAGATCACCTATCGCGAGTTCGACCGGGTCTATACGCTAAGCGAAGATGCCCGCGCGACGCTCGCGCGCAAGACGATCACGCGTACCGACGTGATGCCGCTCGGCGTGGACACCAGCCTGTTCTCCCCCGCCCGCCGCGATCCCGGATATCGCGCCGCCCTGGGACTGCCAGGCGATGGCCCTTTGCTGGTCTATGCGGGGCGGATCGACAACGAAAAGCGCGCCGACCGGCTGGTCGAGATGTTCCGCAAGCTCCCGCCCGGTCTGGGCGCGGCGATGGTAATGATCGGCGACGGCAAGCTGCGCGACCGGCTGGCGCGCGAGTCTGCGGATCTGCCGATCGTCTTCACCGGCTTTGAACAGGACCGCGCCGGCCTTGCCCGTGCGCTTGCCTCATCGGACATCTATGTATCGGCGATGGCGGACGAGACGTTCGGCATCTCGGTCCTGGAGGCGCAGGCGAGCGGCCTTCCCGTGGTCGGCGTGGCCAGCGGGGCGATGCCGGATCGCGTTCCGCCCGGCCTCGGCCTGCTCGGCCCGGTCGACGATAGCAGCGCAATGGCGGCCAATGTCGTCCGGCTATGGGAAGATGGCGCCGAACTGGTCGGCGCCAGGGCGCGGGCCATGGTGGTCGACCATTATGGCTGGGACCGCACCTTCGACCGGCTGTTCGGCACCATCTATCCTCAAGCGATGGCCCGCGCTGCGGAACGGCTGGAGGAGGACGGCGTGAAGCTGTTCCGCCGCCGCCGCCGGAGCGACGGGGGTCTGGTCGATTACGCCCCGCCCGAAACGGGACGGGGCGGACGATCGAACCGCTTGGTTCCATCGCCCGCCCCTGAAGCGTCACACATGGGGTGAACGCATTGCCCCTTAGGGTGCATCGTGCGTGCCAATTCGCCCGAATTGCGGTTTTCCGCCATTTTCATGGTTAGCGTGGGTTAACCTCTCGCCCGGGTGTCAAATTGGCCGACACCTCCACGATGCACCCGAAACGTTCATCGACCGTTCAGCCCCTTGACTACAGATGTGATCGCGACGATTACACCCGTAGTCGAGAGGGAATTCGATGACCGAACGAATCAGCGATGCCGAACATGCGGTGATGGAAGTGCTGTGGGATGAAGCCCCGCTCACGGCTCAGGATGTTGCCGAGCGCGTCGCCCCTGCGCGGGGATGGAGCGCGAACACGGTCAAGACGCTGCTCGGCCGCTTACTCGCCAAAAATGTGATCGCAGCGGACGAGGATGGCCGCCGCTACCAATATCGCCCGCTGGTCGCGCGCGGCGATTATGTCGAAGGCGAGTCGCGGCGACTGATCGACCGGCTGTTCGGCGGCAAGCTCACTCCGCTGGTCGCCCACCTCGCCGAACGCGACGCACTGACCGATCAGGACATTGCCGAGATCGAAGCGCTGCTGAAGGAGATCAAGCAATGATCGCCTGGATCATCGAAACCGTCATCGCCACCACGCTGCTGATGCTGCTGGTACTCGCACTCCGCAAGCAGGTCGGCCGGACTTTCGGACCCAATATCGCCTATGCGCTGTGGGTGCTGCCGGTGCTCCGCATGGTGATGCCGCCAATGCCCGGAACATGGTCCTTCACCGACTGGCTCGCGGCGTTGACGCAAAGCGCCGAAACCGGCCCCGGCGTCACCTTCGGCGTGCTGAATGCCGACCGGGCGCCACAGGCGATCATCGACAATGCGCTGATCCAGGCGCAGGTCGAGCTTGCCGGGCGACAGGCCGATATCGCGATCGTGCCGCCGACGGTGGTGGAGGGCGGACCGAATATCGCGACTTTGCTGATCGGCATCTGGGTGATCGGCGCGCTTGTCTTTCTCGGCTATCATCTGATCGCCCATCGACGGTTCTGCGCCAGCCTGCTGCGCAAGGCCGAAGCGCGTCGCACCGTCGCGGAAGGACGCGTCCATGTCATCGAGACCGATGCCGCGACCGGACCGCTCGCCTTTGGCATCTGGCGCAAATATGTCGCCTTTCCGCGCGATTTTGCGGAACGCTATGACCCGCTCGAGCGCAATCTCGCGCTCGCCCACGAACTCGGGCACCATGTGCGTGGTGACCTGATCGCCAACTGGATCGCGCTGGTGGTGCTCGCGCTCCATTGGTTCAACCCGGTCGCATGGCGGGCGTTCCGCGCCTTCCGCGCCGACCAGGAAATGGCCTGTGACGCCCTTGTGCTCTCGGGCCGCGCACCGGCGCTGCGCCATGCCTATGGCCGCGCCATCGTCAAGTCCGCGCATGGGGGTGCGGTCTCGGCGGCATGTCACCTACACACCGTCAACGAATTGAAGGGGAGGCTGAAGATGCTCTCGAAACACAATCCCAAATCGCGCACCCGGATTACTGCGGGCGTCACCGGCGCGCTCGCGCTCTCGCTCGGCGCACTGGCGCTCACCGCGTCCGGAACCGGCGCCGCCGCCAGCCTGCCCGAAGCGCCGGTCGCGCCAACCGCGCCCCGCCCCCCACTCCCGCCGCAGGCGGATGCCACGATTGCTCCGGATGCGCCGGAACCCCCTCTCGCCGCAGAGGCTCCGGAAGCTCCCGGTGCGCCAGAGGCACCCGAAGTTCCAAAAGCGAAGCGCGAATATCGCTACGTCTTCGTCGATGATGGCAAGAAGGGCGACAAAAGGGCGCGGACCGAAACCAAAGTCGTCATCAAGGGCGACGGCAGCAACTTCACCTGGTCGGGCGACACGAAGATCGACGTGAAGGCGATCAAGTGCGGCGGATCGAAGGACGATGAGGTCAAGGTCGAGACCCGCGATGGCGACAAGCGCAAGATCGTGATCTGCACCGACCGGATCGAAATGCGCGCCGCCGCCGCTGCCGACAAGGCGAAGGACGTCGAAGCCATTGCCCGCCGCGCCGAAACCGTCGCGATCGCCAGCGCCCGCATGGGGACCCGCCACGCGCTGATGGGCCTGAAAATGGCCCGCAAATCGGTCGAGATGCAGGACGAGTTGAGCGCGGAGCAGAAGTCCGCCGCGCTCAAGGGCATCGACGACGCGATCCGCGAAATCGAAACTGCCGATATCGACTGAACCCGAACTGGACCTTCGCGCGACACGCCCATCGCCGCGCGGAGGTTCCGGCCCGGCCGACCGCGTCCCTTCAACGCGGTCGGCCGTTTCTTCCCCGTCCGGCGGGTGCGGGCTTGTGTCGAGCGTCGCGAACCGCCATCTGGAGGCAATGAGCGAAGCTCCAACCGGCGAAGCGATCCGGCTCGAACCGCTGGTCGCGCGGGTGCTGGCCGCGAATCCCTCGCCCTTCACCTATACCGGCACCCAGACCTATCTGGTCGGCTCCACCGATCTCGCGGTAATCGATCCCGGCCCCGATTTGCCCGATCATCTCGACGCACTGCGCACCGCCATCGCCGGGAGACCGGTGCGCGCGATCCTCTGCACTCACACCCATCGCGACCACAGCCCGGCGAGCCGCCCGCTTCAGGCCGTGACCGGTGCGCCGATCATCGGCTGCGCGCCGCTGACGATCGACGATGACGGCCCGCGCGCCGACGCCGCCTTCGACCGCGACTACGCCCCCGACCGCGTTCTCGCCGATGGCGATACGGTTGCGGGCGAGGGCTGGACGCTGGAGGCCATCGCGACGCCAGGCCACACGTCCAACCATCTCTGCTTCGCGTTGCAGGAGAGCGGCGCGCTGTTCACGGGCGACCATATCATGGGCTGGTCCACCAGCGTCGTCGCGCCGCCCGATGGCGATATGGGTGCCTATATGGCGAGCCTTGACAAGCTGCTGGGTCGCGAAGACCGCGTCTTCTATCCGGCGCACGGTCCCGAAGTAACGACCCCGCGTCGCCTGGTCCGCGGGATGATGGGGCATCGCCGGCAGCGCGAGGGACAGATATTGCGGCTGCTCGATCAACGGGTCGGCGCGATCCCGGATATGGTGGCGCGCATGTATGTGGGGCTCGACCCACGCCTGACCGGGGCGGCGGGCCGCTCGGTGCTGGCGCATCTGATCGACCTCGGCAATCGCGGCCTGGTCCGCGCGGAAGGAGAGATATGGACCAGGGCGGCATAAGACAGCGCGGTGGCATCGCGCAGGGGTGCGTGATCGCGTTGGGTGTGATCCTCGCCATGGCGCTCGCCGCCGGGGCAACGGCCTATTTCGTCGGACGCAGCGCATTCGACCGGCTGACCGGCGGCCCCGATCCCGTCACCGTGGCAAGCGCCAGCCTGCAGGGGTTGCGCGAACAGAACCGGCTCTCCGCCTTCGCCGCCCGCTATGTCGCGGTGGTGACCACGACGCAGACCCGGCTCGGTCTCACCGCGCAGAAGACGCTCATCATGCCCGGATCGGTCCGCTACGAAGTCGATCTGGGCAAGCTCAGCCAGCGCGACGTGATCTGGGACCCGGCAACCCGAAAGCTCAGCATTGCCCTCCCCCCGCTGGAGGTGGTCGGTCCCGAAGTCGATCTCAACGCTATCCGCGAATATGGCGAGGGCGGTATGCTGATGGCGCTGACCGACAGCGAGGATCGACTGGACGCCGCAAACCGCGCCGCAGGTCAAAAGGAACTGATCCGGCAGGCGCGCGAGGCGACCCCGATGCGTCTCGCCCGCGACGCGACCCGCCGCGCGGTCGAGCGCAGCTTTTCGATGCCACTCCGCGCCACCGGCATGGACGTAACGGTGGAGGCGCTGTTCCCCGATGAACGCACGCCGCAGGACAATGAACGCTGGGACGTGTCGAGGTCGATCGAACAGGTGATGAAGGACCGCGCGGCGCGCGAAGCCAGCGAAAACTAACATTCGTTTCGATAACGTGATGTGATATGAGGCGCATCCGCAACAGATATGCGGGGGCATCCATGGCAACGGTCGCAGGTACGGAAACGGTAGGGCACGCGGGGGATTCGCGCTTCTTCGAAATCAGCGCCCTGCTGATGGGACTGGTTCTCGTCGCAGGGTTCAGTCTCAATCTGGCGATGGGCCGATCGACCTTCGCGTCACCGGTCTACGTCCATGCCCATGGCGTGATTTTCTTCGGCTGGGTCGTGATCTACGTCCTCCAGACCTTTCTCGCAACGCGCGGGCCGCTGGCGCTTCACCGCCGTCTGGGCTGGATTGCCGTGGGATGGGTTGTCGCGATGATCGCCGCTGGCCTGTGGGTCATCGTCGCGCGCACCCAGTCCGGGCTGACGCCTTTTTTCTTTCAGCCACAGCATTTCCTGATCGCCAATCCGCTCGCCCTGGCGCTGTTCGCCGCGCTCACCACGGCCGCGGTGGCGCGCCGCCGCAGGACCGACTGGCACCGCCGTCTGCACCTGTGCGCGATGGCAGCGATCCTTGGCCCGGGATTCGGGCGCCTGATCCCCATGCCGCTGCTGATCCCCTGGGCGTTCCAGATCGCCTCCGCGCTCGGCCTGATCTTCCCGCTGGTCGGAATGATGGTCGACTGGCGGCGTACCGGGCGCGTGCATCCGGCATGGCTTTGGGGAACGGGTGCGATCGTCGGAGTCATGATCGCCACGGAACTGCTCGTCTACTCCCCGCTGGGCGATGCGATCTTCGCCTGGGTCACCGCCGGCACGCCGGGCGCCAATGTCGCGCCGCTGGAGTTTGGTCCGATGCCGCCAATGGGTTGAACCCGCGCCTTCACAAGGCCATGTGAGCGCTCGAATCAGAGGGCCTCATGATGAACGCACCCACAAGCCTCTCCGGCATCGACGTCCGCGCCGAGATCGACCGTTTGCGCAAGGAGCGCAACGCGGTGATCCTGGCGCATTACTACCAGAAGCCGGAAATCCAGGACCTGGCCGATTTCGTGGGCGACAGCCTCGAACTATCGCGCAAGGCGGCGGAGACTGATGCCGATGTGATCGCGTTCTGCGGCGTCCGCTTCATGGCCGAAACCGCCAAGATCCTCTCCCCCGACAAGGTCGTCGTGCTGCCCGACATGAACGCCGGATGCAGCCTGGAAGACAGCTGCCCGCCCGACCAGTTCGCCGCGTTCCGCGCGCAGCATCCCGATCATATCGCGCTGACCTATATCAACTGCTCGGTAGAGGTTAAGGCGCTCAGCGATATCATCGTCACCAGTTCGTCGGCCGAGAAGATCCTCAGCCAGATCCCGCAAAGCCAGAAGATCATCTTCGGCCCCGACAAGCATCTCGGCGGCTATATCAACCGCAAGATGGGGCGCGACATGCTGCTCTGGCCGGGCGTGTGCATCGTGCACGAAGCGTTCAGCGAAACCGAGTTGCTCAAGCTCAAGGCGCAATATCCCGACGCCCCCGTCGCCGCGCATCCCGAATGCCCGCCGCATGTGCTCGACCATGCCGATTATGTCGGGTCGACCAGCGGCATCCTCGCCTATGCCAAGGATTTCGACGGCGACACGATGATCGTCGCGACCGAACCGCATATCATTCACCAGATGGAAAAGGCGGTTCCGGAAAAGACATTCATCGGCGCCCCTGGAGCGGACGGCAACTGCAACTGCAATATCTGCCCGTACATGGCGCTCAACACGCTGGAGAAGCTCTACATCGCGCTCCGCGACCTGGAGCCGCGGATCGAGATCGCCGAGGATATCCGCCTCAAGGCCAAGAAGAGCCTCGACCGGATGCTGGCGATGGCGAGCGGCACGGTCGGTCTCGGCGACTTGGGGCCGCTGCGCGTGACGGGGGATTGAGGGCCAGCACGGCTGTGGTAGGATAGCACCCATGACCGCGCAGGATGTCCTTCAGTCACCGCATCGATATCGGCTCCGTGTCGCGGACTATCTCGCTTTGGCGAAGTCGGGCGCGTTCGAAGGAATGCAGACTGAGCTGATCGCGGGGGATGTCATAGTGATGAGTCCGGAATTCCGACCGCATTGGTACGCGAAGTCCGAACTTGGCTACCAACTCCGCAAGTCGCTCGAACTGTCAGGCAGCAGGTTGTTTTCCGGCGATGAAGGCAGTGTGGCGCTGTCCGACAATGACATGCCGCGTCCGGACATCATCGTGACGGATGAGCCGCGCGGCGATGGGCCGATCCCCCTGGCTTCGGTTCGATTGCTGGTGGAAGTGTCGAGCAGCACGTCCGCGACGGACAAGGGTTTGAAGGCCGAGCTTTATGCCGGGCACGAAATCCCGGAATATTGGGTCGCCGATGTTGACGATCGCACGATTCACCAGATGTGGTCGCCCATCGACGGTAGCTACGCCGAGCAACGGGAGATCGCCTTTGGCGACGCGATCACCGCAGCAACGATTGCCGGACTGACCGTCGCCACCGCGACGCTCTGACTCCGCTTACCGCCAGTCGCGGTGGACCTTCAGCTCCGGCGAATAGAAGTTCACATATTGCGCCATCCGCGGCCGCGTCGAGCGGTTGGGGCTGGCGCCGTGCGGCAGGTCCTGGCGCCAGATCACCAGGTCCCCCGCCCCCGCCGCGATCGGAATCGCCTGCGGGTCGAGATGGATCAGGCGCGGATCGGCGTCGCCGATTTGCTCCAGCCATGCTTCGAGCCGGTGGTGAAATCCGGGAAGGAGCGCGAACGCGCCCTGATCCGCTGCCGTATCGGTCAGATAGAGGATGCCCTGCGTCGCGAACGGGATCGGCAGCGACAGGCTGACGTCCCAGTGCATTCGTGGTCCCTGAAACGGGCGTCCCGCGATTTCCGGCGGGTTGAAGCTCATCCGGTCCACCGCGCTCCATAGATCAGCCCTGCCCCAGAGCTGCGCGAACGCCTTGTGGATGCGCGGCGAGCGGCGGGCGACGTCTAGCGCCGCATCCTGGAAATGCTGGACCATGATACCGTTGAGTTCATGGCCGTACCAGGTCGCCGGGTCATCCGGATCGGCATCCAGAATGCGCCACAACAGCGCCTCCGCGGCCGCAGCCTCCTGTCGATTGACTGCGTTGCGAAGGATCACCCATCCTTCACGGTCCCAATGTGCCAGATCGTCGGCATCGAGCACATCGGGCGCCGCCGCGATCGCATCGATCCGCACCTGCGCCGCGGGCGGCGGCGGCACGCCGTCCAGCCAGGCATGATAGCGGGCGATGGCGACCGGGTCCGGCGGCCCCGCCGTCGCCAGAACCCATGCCGCGAACGTTACCAGATCGGGCCGCTCACGCCCCAGATATAGGGTCGCCTGCTCGATCCCCAGCCCCAGCGCGTCGAGCAGCATCCGCTCACGCTGGTCGCGAGGGACGGCACGCGGTTCCCGGAACGTCAATTGCGCCCAAAGCGTCTCGAAGCCGCGGAGTGTACAAAGATCGATGGAGCTCCGCATCGCCGCCACCTTCCCGGCGACGGCGATGCGCGTCAAGAGGCGCGATTTACCGCGTCAGCTTCTTGTAGGCCAGCCGCGTCGGACGATCCGCCGCATCGCCCAGGCGGCGACGCTTGTCCTCTTCATAGGCCTCGAAATTGCCCTCGAACCATTCGACATGGCTGTTGCCTTCGAAGGCGAGGATGTGGGTGGCGAGACGGTCGAGGAAGAAGCGGTCGTGGCTGATGACCACCGCGCAGCCCGCGAAATTCTCGATCGCCTCTTCGAGCGCGCCCAGCGTTTCGACGTCGAGATCGTTGGTCGGTTCGTCGAGCAGCAGCACGTTGCCGCCCTTTTTCAGCATCTTGGCGATGTTGACGCGGTTGCGCTCACCACCCGACAGCTTACCGACATTCTTCTGCTGGTCCTGCCCCTTGAAGTTGAACGCGCCGACATAGGCGCGGGTCGACTGGTCGTGGCCATTGACCTTCATGTAATCGAGCCCGTCGGAGATTTCCTCCCAGACATTCTTTGTCGGGTCGAGGTGATCGCGGCTCTGGTCGACATAGCCGAGACGCACCGTCGTGCCCATTTCGATCGTGCCGCTGTCGGGCGTCTCTTGCCCGGTGATCAGCTTGAACAGCGTCGATTTACCCGCGCCGTTCGGGCCGATCACCCCGACGATGCCGCCTGCGGGCAGCGTGAAGGACAGATTCTCGAACAGCAATTTGTCGCCATAGGCCTTGGAGACATTGTTGACCTCGATCACTTTGCCGCCCAGCCGCTCAGGCACCTGGATGACGATCTGCGCCTTGCCTGGCGTGCGGTTCTCCTGCGCCGCAACGAGCTGGTCGAACTTGGCGATACGGGCTTTGGACTTGGTCTGGCGGCCCTTGGTGCCGGCGCGGATCCACTCCAGCTCGTCCTTGATCGCCTTCTGGCGACCGGTTGCCTCGCGATCCTCCTGCTCCAGGCGCTTGGCCTTCTTCTCCAGATAGGTCGAGTAATTGCCTTCATAAGGGAAATATTTCCCGCGATCGAGCTCCAGAATCCACTCCACGACATTGTCGAGGAAATAGCGATCGTGGGTGATCATCAGCACGGCGCCGTGATAATCCTTGAGATGCTTTTCGAGCCATTCGACGCTTTCCGCATCGAGATGGTTGGTCGGCTCGTCGAGCAGCAGGATCGACGGCTTCTGGATGAGCAGCCGGGTGAGCGCGACGCGGCGCTTTTCACCGCCCGACAGATTGTCGACGCTCCAGTCGCCCGGCGGGCAGCGCAGCGCTTCCATCGCGACCTCGAGTTGATTGTCGAGCGTCCAGCCATCGACCGCGTCGATCTTTTCCTGAAGCGTCCCCATCTCCTCCATCAGCGCGTCGAAATCGGTATCCTCCTGAGGATCGCCCATTTCGGCGGAGATGGCGTTGAACCGCTCGACCAGGTCGGCGGTCTCGCGAGCGCCGTCCTTGACATTCTCCAGCACCGACTTGCTGGGGTCGAGCTGCGGCTCCTGCTCCAGATACCCGACGGTAATGTTTTCGCCCGGCCACGCCTCGCCGGTGAAATCCTTGTCGATCCCGGCCATGATCTTGATCAGGGTCGATTTGCCCGCGCCGTTTGGGCCGACGATGCCGATCTTGGCACCTTGATAGAATTGCAGGTTGATATTGCTCAGCACCGGCTTCTGCGCGCCGGGGAAGGTCTTGGTCATGTCCTTCATGACGAAAGCATATTGGGCGGCCAACTGGGGTCTCCGATCGATCGAATTTGTGGGTCTGGATTTGAAGCGCGATGTAGCGACGGCGCCCGGTTATGGCAAACCTAGCGCAGCCAGCGGCGCATCGTCGGATAGGTCGGCCCGTCACTCGCATCGGACGGGTCGCCGGCCATCCCCATCCACACCAGCATCGGCAGGCCGATATAGGTCCCGCCGTCGAACGTTTCCGCCAGCCAGTCGCCGTCGCCGCGATAGCCCTGCGCGTGGAACAGCGTTCGCGAGTCGAGCCCGATCGCCCGCGCCGCTGCATAGGACCAGGCGATCGCCGCGAGTTCCTCTCCGCCATCGTCCGGCACGGCATTCAGGGTGGCGCGCGCCGCCGCTTCCGTAACCGCGATATGCCCCGCCTCGTGCAGGATATCGCCCGGCCATTGCAGGCGCGCCCGGTCGATGACCAGTCTGCCATCGACCACCGCAATGGCGGGCAGGAAGGAATCGGGCGCCACCTGCCCGGTCGTTACCGAAATCCCGACCCCGCGCACGAACGCAACGATCCGGTCGAACAGTTCTGAATCATCATCCACCCGGCAAGCGTAAAATCCGCATCGTCCGACGGCAACGGTCGTGACGAATGCAATTTCAATGCGTAGGACTGGCCGAATGATGCCTAATCTCACTCACTTCGCCGTCGCGACCGCCCTGATCGCGCTTCCCGCCACAGCGTTCGCGCAGACGATCGACGTCGCCGCGTTGCGCGATGCCGCGCTCAAGGACGAGCTCGCATGGGACATTACCGAAGGGCTGACGACAGAGGTCGGCCCTCGCCTGGCAGGAACTGAAGCGGAAGCCCGCGCGCGGGCATGGGCGGTGAAGAAGCTCACAGCACTCGGCTTCAGCAATGTCCGCGACGAGCCATTCGACATGAAAACCTGGGTCCGGGGTGCGGAAACCCTGGAAGTGCTCGCCCCCTTCCCCCAGCCGCTGCGGCTCACCGCGCTCGGCAATTCCGGCGCAACCCCCGCGACGGGACTTGAGGGCGAGATCGTCTATTTCACCGACCTCGCCGCATTGCAGGCCGCCTCCGAAGGCAGCCTCAAGGGCAAGATCGCCTTTGTCAGCCATGCGATGACCCGCACCCAGGACGGGTCGCAATATGGCGCCTATGGCGCGGTACGCCGCAGCGGCCCCGCCACGGCAGCCGCGAAGGGCGCTGCGGGCATTCTGATTCGTTCGGTCGGCACTGATTATCATCGCAATCCCCATGCGGGCGGCACCGGCTTCCCTGATGGCGTTAAGCCGATCCCCGCCGCGGCGCTCTCCATCCCCGATGCCGAACAGCTCGAGCGGATCCTGAAGCGCGGTCAGCCGGTAAAGGTCAGGCTCACCCTCACCCCGCGCCAAATCGGCACCACCAAATCGGGCAATGTCATCGCCGAAGTACCGGGCAGCGACCCTGCGGCAGGGCTGGTGGTGGTCGCCTGTCATCTCGACAGCTGGGATCTCGGCACCGGTGCGTTCGACGACGCCACCGGATGCGGCATCGTCGCCGCCGCCGCGAAACGGGTCATGGAGGCCGGAACGCCGCGCCGCACGATTCGCATCCTCTGGGCTGGGGCGGAGGAAGTGGGGATATTTGGCGGCAAGGCCTATTTCGATGCGCACCAGGGCGAAAAGCACGCCCTCGCCGCCGAGTCGGATTTCGGCGCGGACCGCGTCTGGCGGGTCGATTTCAAGCTGCCGGACAGCGCAAAGGCGGTGAGCGAGCGGGTCGCCTCCGCGCTTGCCCCGCTCGGCATCGCCCGCGGGCGCACCCCGGCAGGCGGTGGCGCGGATATCGCCGCCCTGATCGCATCAGGCGTCGCAGGCATCGACCTGCAACAGGACGGCACCCGCTATTTCGACCTCCACCACACGCCCGACGACACGCTGGACAAGGTGGATCCGGTGCAGCTGCGCCAGAATGTCGCCGCCTGGACCGCGATGCTCGCGGTGGTCGCCAATGCGCCCGAGGAAATCGGATCGACCAAGTGACGCACCGCACCATTTTCGCCCGCGTCAAACCTTGCTGTCAGATGAATTTCCATTGACGGGCGCGTAACGGGCGTTATTCCGACTAACTCGCACGGCAATCGGGCCGGGGCGAACCGAATAATTTGCTTGGGAGCAATCGAATGAAGAAGGTCCTCATCGTCGCTGCCGCGACCGGCCTGATGTCGCTCGCCGCCTGCGAGACCGCGCCGACCGCCAACAACACTGCCGAGAACGTTGCCGAAGCTCTGGAAGAGAGCGCCGACAACATGGAAATGATGGCCGACAACGCGACCAACGAAGTCGCCGAGGACGCGCTTGAGAACGCTGCCGACAACATGGAAGAAGCTGCTGACGCGGCTGGCAACGCGGTCGAGTAATCTCGCACCCGTTCTTCCTGGGTTCTTTCCGAACCCGGTCGAATTGAAAGGGCGTCCCTTCGGGGGCGCCCTTTTTATTTGCGCTGGGATCAGCCTTGCTGAATCGGCCCACTTCCCACGCGGTCGATCGCGCCGCTGTCGAGCAGCGGTGCAGCATCGCTGGCCTCCACGCCCAGTATGATCGACAACCTCTCGATGGCGGCCAGGATCATCGCCTTCTCCCATTCCGGCAGCCGGTCGAACCCTTCGGCAAATCGTTCCTGCAACATGTCGGGCGCCTCGGACAGGCTCCGCGCGCCTTCCGGCGTTGACGTCAGCAACGACTGGCGCTTGTCGCGCTCGCCGCGCGCGCGGGTGACGAAGCCACGCGCAACCAGCTGATCGACGATCGCCGTGATCGTCGCATGGCTGAACTGCAGGCGATGCGCCACCGCACTCGGCGTCACGCCAGCGGTGGCATCAATCTCGCGCAGCACAAGCAGTTGTGACGGAGTGAGGCCGGTGGCGGCGGCGAGGCGCCGATTCCCTGTCTCGGTCGCGCGGAGGATACGCCGAAGACCGCGTAGCGTCGAACGTGCAATCTCTGAGTCCATCCTTCTCTGTTAGCGGGCGAGCGCAGTTTTCCCAATCGCCCGGCGGCTTCGGCTGTCGGGCTTTGATATTTCATCATCCGAAGCATTTTCCCGCCAATGGGTTGCGATCCGAGACCGGAACCTTATATTTCTTGCCGTGTTGAAGCCGGGCCACGGATCAGTGGGCGGGCTATTTATTTTGGGAGATGAAAAATATTCGATCGGCAAGCCGACGAGGAGGCATCACCTTCGGGGAGAAATTCTAACGACTTACCGGCTCCGGACGCCGCGTTGCAGTTCCGCAAGCCCGACGCGACCGACGGCCCTGCCGTCACGGCGCTGATCGCGGCCTGTCCGCCGCTCGATCGCAATTCCGCCTATTGCAACCTGATCCAGTGCACGCATTTCGCCGATCATTGCATCGTGGCGGAGCGTGACGGACGCGTGGTTGGCTGGGTGTCGGGCCATCGCCCGCCCAGCGATCCGGACGCATTTTTCGTGTGGCAGGTAGCGGTCGCGGCGGAAGCGCGTGGCCAGCGGCTCGCGCGGCGCATGATCGATGCGCTGCTGGCGCGGCCGGCGCAGGCCGGGGTCAAGCATCTGATCACCACGGTGACGGACGATAACGAGGCGTCCTGGGCGCTGTTCCGCAGCCTCGCGCGCGATCATGGGGCCGATCTGGAGCGCAGCGTCGCGTTCGATCGCGAGACCCATTTCGCCGGGGCGCACGCCACCGAATTTCAGGCCCGGATCGGGCCGCTCAAAAAAGATAACATGCAGGAAGAACGGGGACTATCATGACGACCACACCGAAACCTTCGCACCAGATACCTGATCGCGACATCTATGAGCGCCGCGAATCCGGCGTCCGCAGCTATGCGCGCGCTATGCCGCGCCAGTTCGGTCGCGCCGAAAATGTCTGGATGTACGACAATCAGGGCGGCCGGTATCTCGACTTCCTGTCGGGCTGCTCGACGCTGAATTACGGCCACAATCATCCGATCATGAAGCAGGCCCTGCTTGACTATATCGCTGGCGATGGGATTACCCATGGCCTGGACCTGCATACCGACGCCAAGCAGGACTTCCTCACGACGTTCGAGGATGTGATCCTGAAGCCGCGCGGGCTCGATTATCGCGCGATGTTCACCGGCCCGACCGGCACCAACGCAGTCGAAGCCGCAATCAAGCTGGCCCGCAAGGTGACCGGGCGCGAGATGGTGATCGCGTTCACCAACGGCTTTCACGGGATGACGCTGGGCGCGCTCGCCTGCACCGGCAATGCCGCAAAGCGCGGCGGCGCGGGCGTTCCGCTCAGCCATGTAAGCCATGAACCCTATGACGGCTATTATGGCCCCGATGTCGATACCGCCGACCTGCTTGAACAGCGCCTTGCCGACCCGTCAAGCGGGCTCGATGCCCCCGCAGCGATCCTGGTCGAGACCGTGCAGGGCGAAGGCGGTCTCAACGCCGCGTCTCCGGAATGGCTGCGGAAGATCGCACAGATCGCCAAGGCGCATGGCGCATTGCTGATCGTCGACGATATTCAGGCAGGCTGTGGCCGCACCGGCGGTTTCTTCAGCTTCGAGGATATGGGGTTCACCCCCGATATCGTCACGCTCGCCAAGTCGCTGTCGGGCATGGGCCTGCCGTTCGCACTGACGCTGTTCAGCCCCGAGCTCGACCAATGGTCGCCGGGCGAACACAATGGCACGTTCCGCGGTAACAACCACGCGTTCGTGACCGCCACCGCCGCGCTCCGCCACTTCTGGAGCGATGACACATTTCAGGCCGATGTCCGCCGCCGCGGCGAACTGGTCGAACAGCGGTTCGACAAGCTCGCCACCGAGTTCGGTTTCGAACAGCGCGGTCGTGGCATGATGCGCGGTCTCAACGTCGGGTCGGGCGAGCTTGCCGCGACGATCACCGGCGCCTGTTTCGACCAGGGCCTGATCATCGAGACCAGTGGCGCTCATGACGAGGTGATCAAGGTGCTCGCGCCGCTCGTCATCGACGATGCGGTGCTGATCGCCGGCCTCGACATTCTCGAAAGCAACATCCGCGCTGCGATGGCAACCGATTACGCCGTCGCCGCCGAATAACAATAGCGAAGGAAATCAATATGATCGTCCGCAACCTCAACGAAGTCCGCAAGTCCGACCGCAATGTTCGCTCGTCCGATGGCTGGGCCAGCGCCCGGATGCTGCTCAAGGATGACGGGATGGGCTTCTCGTTCCACATCACCACGCTGAATGCGGGGACGGAACTCAAGATGCATTATCAGAACCACCTCGAATCGGTATTCGTGCTCAAGGGCACGGGAACGATCGAGGATCTGGGTACCGGCGAGACGCATGAGCTGAAGCCCGGCGTGATGTACGCGCTCAACGAGCATGACCGGCACATCGTCCGGCCCGAGACAGACATCCTCACTGCCTGCGTCTTCAATCCGCCGGTCACCGGTCGCGAAATCCATGACGAGACCGGCGCCTATCCGGCCGAGGCCGACTTCGTGCGCGAGCCCGCGCCCGCCGACTGAATTCCACGACATCCAAGGGGGAAGTCCCATGCAAGACATCTACCCGTCCCGTCACGCGGCCGCTGCTGAGATGCGGCCGCGGCAGGACCCTGTCGTCCATTCGACATGGACGCCCGATGCGCCGCTGACGCGCGCGCAGACCGAACAATTTGATCGCGACGGCTATATCGTCCTCGAAAACATCTTCTCCGAGGACGAGGTCGCCTATCTCCAGCGCGCCGCAGGGACGTTGCTGGCCGACCCGGACGCGCTCGACGCCGAGACGATCATCGCCGAGCCGCAGAGCAACGAGATTCGGTCGATCTTCGAAGTCCATCGCCAGAGCGATGTGATCGCGCGCCTCGCCGCCGATGCGCGGCTGGCCGATGTTGCCAGCTTCCTGCTCGGCGACCAAGTCTACATCCACCAGTCGCGGCTGAACTACAAACCCGGGTTCAAGGGCAAGGAGTTCTACTGGCACAGCGATTTCGAAACCTGGCATGTCGAGGACGGAATGCCGCGGATGCGTGCGCTGTCCATGTCGGTGCTGCTGGCGGAGAATACCCAGCACAACGGTCCGCTGATGCTGATTCCGGGGTCACACCGCACCTATCTGACCTGTGTGGGCGAGACGCCCGACGACCATTATCTCAGTTCGCTCAAGAAACAGGAATATGGTGTCCCCGACGCGGACAGCCTGGCCGAACTGGCGCACAAGCACGGCATCGTCGCGCCGACCGGCGCGCCGGGTACCGTGGTGATCTTCGACTGCAACATGATGCATGGGTCGAACGGCAACATCACGCCCTTCCCGCGCGCCAACGCCTTCATGGTCTATAACGCCGTCAGCAATCGGCTCGAGGCGCCCTTCGGGGTCGAAAAGCCACGACCCTGGTTCCTCGCCGATCGCGGCGAGCCGACCGCGATCGAGCCCGCGCATGGCGATCTGATCGAACGGGTGGCGGCATGAGCATGGCCGAAAAGGGGACGCACAGCGTCGAGAAGATCGGCGGCACGTCGATGGCCGCGACCGCGACATTGTTCGACAATGTCTTGATCGCGGGCCGATCGGGTCCGGATCTGTACAATCGCATTTTCGTCGTCTCGGCCTATGCCGGGATGACCAATTTGCTACTGGAGAACAAGAAAACCGGCGAGCCGGGCGTCTATGGCCGTTTCGTCGCCGATGACGAGAGCAATGACGGCTGGCGCGCGGCGATGGAAGCGGTCCGCACCGCGATGCGGGAGCGCAACGCCGAGATGTTCGTGCGGCCCGCGAGCCGGGCTGAGGCGGACGCGTTCGTCGACGAACGTCTGGACGCGGTGACCGCCTGTCTCGACGATCTTGCACGACTGCGCAGCCATGGGCGCTTCTGCGTGAAGGAACAGCTGGTTACGGTGCGCGAATTGCTCGCCGGGCTGGGGGAGGCCCATAGCGCACATAGCACCGCGCTGTTGCTGCGCGACCGCGACGTCAATGCGCGCTTCGTCGACCTCACCCTCTGGAACGAGGAAGACCCGCGCACGCTGGACGAGCGGGTCACGGAGGCGTTTGCCGAGATTGATCTCGCCACCACGCTGCCGATCGTCACCGGCTATGCGGGCTGCACCGGCGGCATGGTGCGGCGCTATGCGCGCGGCTATACCGAGATGACCTTCTCGCGCATCGCCGTCATGACCGGTGCGCGCGAGGCGATCATCCACAAGGAGTTCCATCTCTCCAGCGCCGACCCCAAGCTGGTCGGCGTCGACAAGGCGCGCAAGATCGGCCGCACCAATTACGACGTTGCCGACCAGCTCGCCAATCTGGGCATGGAGGCGATCCACCCGGGTGCCGGGCGCGGGCTGCGCCAGACCGATATTCCCCTACGCGTGCGCAACACGTTCGATCGCCAGGATGCGGGCACGCTGGTGCGCGGGGACTATGTCTCGGAAGAGCCGCGCGTCGAGATCATCACCGGCATCCGCCAGATGCAGGCGCTGCAATTCTTCGAACAGGATATGGTCGGGGTGAAGGGCTATGACGCCACGATCCTCGACGTATTGACGCGGCACGGGATCTGGATCGTCAGCAAGTCCTCCAACGCGAACACGATCACTCACTATCTCTCGGCGAGCGCCGGGGCGGTGAAGAAGGTGATTACCGACCTGGAAGAACGCTATCCCGACGCGGCGATCTCGGCGCATCCGGTGGCGATGGTCGCGGCGATCGGCAGCGACATCTCGCGGCCCGGCCTGGTCGGCGACGCGCTGCGTGCACTCGACGATGCCGGGATCGGCGTGATCGCGATCCAGCACCAGATCCGCAACGTCGATGTGCAGTTCATCGTCGAATCCCCGGACTTCGAACGGGCAGTGTGCGTGCTGCACAATGCGCTGATCGAGGATGTTCGCGACGCGGAGGATACGGCGTCAGGCCGTCGAGCGGCCTGACCCCTTCGATGTTCGCGGCGACCCGCCCCGTCCAGAGCCTGCTGCTGGCGATCTTCGTGATGATGGCCGGCAGCGGCTTTCTGTCCACGCTGATCGGGCTGCGGCTCGAGCGTGCGGGCAGCGGAACCATGGTCATCGGCCTGGTCGCGACCGCCTATTTTGGCGGGCTGGTCCTTGGCGCGTTGCGCTCCGGGGAGATCGTCCGCCGGGTCGGCCATATCCGCGCCTTTGCCGCCTTTGTCGCGCTGCTGTCGGCCAGCACGCTGACCTATGCGTTGCTCCAGCACCCGCTGCTTTGGGCCGCGTTGCGTCTTGTCGACGGGATCTGCATCGCGGGCGTCTTCATCTGTCTGGAAAGCTGGCTGAACGACCGGGCGGAACCCGAAACGCGCGGGTCGGTGCTCGCCTTCTACATGGTCGCGCTCTATTCCGGTCAGGCACTGGGCCAATTGCTGCTCCAGACCGGCAAGACGGTACCGGCGGTGCCGTTCGAACTCGCGTCGATCCTGATCTCGCTTGCGATCATCCCGATCTGCCTGACCCGCAGCGCCGCGCCGATGCTCGGCGAAGTCGAGCCGCTATCGCTGCGCCGCCTGTTCATCGCATCGCCTCTGGGGGTTGCGGGGGCCGGGGTCACCGGCCTTGCACTCGGCGCCTTTTACGGGCTGGCGGCAATCTATGCGCGGCGGCTGGGGCTGAGCCTCGCCGATACGGGCACATTCATGATGGTCGTCATCCTCGGCGGCGTGGCGCTGCAATGGCCGCTTGGGCGACTGTCGGATCGCTACGACCGTCGCCGCGTCATCATCGGCTGCTTCGCCGTCACGCTGGCGATTTCCGCCGCCCTTGCGACGGAGATGCGCGGTCTCGCGCTGCTGGTGCTCGGGTTCGGCTTCGGCGGACTGAGCTTTGCGCTCTATCCGCTTTGCGTGGCGCACGCCAACGACCGCCTGCTGCCGTCCGAGCGCGTAAGCGCCAGTGGCCAGCTGGTGCTGCTCTATTCGGTCGGCGCCGCACTCGGGCCGATGGGAGCGGCATCGGCGATGACGCTTGCCGGGCCAGGCGGGTTGTTCCTGTTCATCGCGCTCTGCACCGCTGCGATGCTTGGCTTTGGCCTGTGGCGCCTTGCCGCGACCCAGCCGGTGCCCGACGCCGCGCAGCAGGATTTTCAGATCCTGCCCCGCACGACCCCCGTCGCCGCGCTGCTCGACCCGGCATCGTCCGATGACGCCCAGCCCCAGCCGCAGAAAGGCTAATCATGACCCAGGCCATGCTCACCCCCGCCGATACCGTGTCCGATCCCTCGACGCTGCGCCGCGCGATCACCGCATCCGCGCTGGGCAATGCGACCGAGTGGTTCGATTACGGCATCTATGCCTATGGCGTGACCTATATCTCTGCCGCGCTGTTCCCGGGCGAGACGGATGAGGCCGTGTTGTTCGCGCTCGCCACCTTTGCCATCTCCTTCCTGATCCGCCCGCTCGGGGGCCTGTTCTGGGGGCCGCTGGGCGATCGGATCGGGCGCAAGTCGGTGCTGGCGCTTACCATATTGCTGATGGCAGGCGCGACGCTGGGCGTCGGACTGATACCGTCCTATGCGACGATCGGCTGGTGGGCACCCGCGCTGCTGATCGCATTGCGAATGATCCAGGGTTTTTCGACCGGTGGCGAATATGGCGGGGCGGCGACCTTTATGGCCGAATATGCGCCCGACGACCGGCGTGGTTTCTATGGCAGCTTCCTTGAATTCGGGACGCTGGCGGGCTTTTCCTTCGGCGCCGCGCTGATGCTCGCCTTCTCGCTGCTACTGGGTGATGCGGTGATGCACGACTGGGGGTGGCGCATCCCGTTCCTGGTGGCAGCACCAATGGGACTGGTGGGCATGTATCTGCGCTCGAAGCTCGAAGATACGCCGGTATTTCTTGAGGAGCAGGTGGTGGCGGAAGGACGCGCGGCGCCCGGCCTTGGCGCCATTGCCCGCAATTACTGGCGTCCCCTGCTCGTCGTCGGCGGGCTGGTGATCGCGCTCAACGTGGTCAACTATACGTTGCTCAGCTACATGCCGACCTACCTCTCGCGGCGCATCGGGCTGACCACCGATCAGGCGCTGGTGGTGCCGATCATCGGCATGTTGATGATGATGGTCTTTCTTCCCTATGCCGGGGCGCTGTCCGACCGGATCGGGCGGCGACCGATGTGGCGCTGGTCGCTGATCGGCCTGCTGGTCTTTGCCGTTCCGCTCTACCTGCTTATGGGTACCGGTCTGGCCGGGGCGATTGTGGGCTTCGTGCTGCTCGGCCTGCTCTACGTCCCCCAGCTCGCGACGATCACCGCGACCTTTCCGGCATTGTTCCCGACCAGCGTGCGGTTCGCCGGGTTCGCCATCGCCTACAACGTCTCGACCTCGATCTTCGGCGGAACCGCTCCGGCGATCGGCAGCGGGCTGATCAGCTGGACCGGAAACGAGCTGATGCCGGCATTCTACATGATGCTGGCCTGTGTGATCGGGCTGATCACGCTGCGCTACATGCCCGAGACGGCGGGACGTTCGATGCGCGAGGACCCGTTCGCGCGACGCGAGAATTTCAGCAAAGCTGAAACGGGTGGGGAGCGGGCCAGTCCCGCGATGCGGCGGACCTGAATCGGACCCTAGCCCAAAGCTCGGCGGGCAAGCAGCAGCGCGCCCTCCAGCCCCGCATTCTCGAGCGCGGGCGCGGCGATAAATTCGGAGCTACCGGCCGCCGCTCCGACACCGTAGCCGCCGAGCGCGGCCAGCATCCGTTCCGCTGCTCGGGCGCGCAGGCCTGGAACGCCAAGCACGCCGCCGCCCGCAACAATGCGGTGGGGCGACCAGGCAAGGACGATCGTGGCGAACAGCTGGCCGAGATAGTCGGCGACTGCCGCAAAGGTCTCGGGCTGGTCCTGCAGCGCCGCGCCGTTCAGCCGACGTTGCACCGCAGGCCCGGCCGCCAGTCCCTCGACGCAGCTCGGATGAAAAGGACAGCTGCTCGGCGCATCGTCCCCAGCGACCCGCAGCACCGGCACATGCCCCATCTCCGGGTGCAACGCGCCGCCGAGCGTGCGGCCGTCGCGGGCCAGCCCAGCGCCGATGCCGGTGCCGACGGTAACATAGGCGACGCTTGCGCACCCCCGTCCCGCCCCGATCGCCGCTTCGGCCAGCGCGGCGGCGTTGACGTCGGTATCGACCGTCACCGATACGCCGAGCTGCCGCGCTAGCGCCGCGCGCAGATTGGCGCCCGTCCAGCCCGGCTTGGGCGTGGCCAGCACCTCGCCATGATTGGCCGCGGCGGGATCGACGACGATCGGGCCAAAGGCGGCGATGCCCACCGCCGCGACCGGTACGCCCTCGACAAAGGCGAGCAGGGCCGCAATCGCCTCACCAGGCGTGGTCGTCGGCCAGCGCCCTTCGGCAAGGGTCGCGTTGCCGCGGACCAGCCGCGCGAGCAGCTTGGTCCCGCCGGTTTCGATCGCGAGGTAAATCGGGTTGGGCATCACGCCAGCCTAGCCGCCCGAAAGCGTCTGGACGAGTAGCCAGATGCCAAGGGCGAGGAACAGCGACGCGGCAACGATCCGCACGGTGCGCATCGGCACGCGCCGTACCAGCTCATTGCCCAGATACACGGCAGGCACGTTGGCGAGCATCATTCCCAGCGTCGTACCGAGCGTAACCCAACCGACCTCTACAAAGCGCGCGCCGAGCGCGACGGTCGCGATCTGGGTCTTGTCGCCCATTTCGACCAGGAAGAAAGCGATGGTGGTGGTCAGGAACGGCCCGAAGCGGGCGGGCTTGTGCTCCAGATCGTCGATCTTGTCGGGGACCAGGGTCCATGCCGCCATCGCGATGAAGGATGCGGCGATCAGGTAGCGGAACCACGTCCCCTCCAGCAGCGCAGCGGCCTGTTGCCCGACCAGCGCCGCGAGGAAATGATTGGCGAGCGTCGCGACGAGGATGCCCGCGACGATCGGCAGCGGCCGCTTGAACCGCGTCGCCAGCAGGATCGCGAGCAGCTGCGTCTTGTCGCCGATTTCGGCGAGCGCGACCACGGCGGTGGAGGTGAGGAAGGGTTCCAAGATAGTCTCCGGGCCGGGCGATGCGAAACTCCAACGACACCACACCTTCCCGCCCGGCCGGACGGAAAGCGTGGCGCCATTGGTCTCGCCCGAGCACCGCGATGTGCGGCATCCCCTTCGCGCCATGGCCTCTCGACCAAGTATGTTGACGCGAAGGCCCGTCCGAAGACGGCTGGCTACTCCCCAGATGACTGGCACGGCCCCTAGCCTGCCTCTCCGCGCAACGCAAGTTGCCGACCCCCGCCACCTCATGGCATACATACCGCAACCACGAAAAATGGAGAGGATCATGGCCACCGCCGCTGTCGCACCCCGCACGATGAATGACGCCGAGTGGGAGGCGCGCCAGCAGCTTGCCGCCGCCTATCGCGTGTTCGATCACCTCGGCTGGTCCGAGATGATCTACAACCACATCACGCTGAAGGTGCCGGGGGAGGATCACGCGTTCCTGATCAACCCGTTCGGACTGCATTTCAGCGAGGTGAAGGCGTCGAACCTGGTCAAGATCGACATTGACGGCAACAAGCTCGGCGACAGCCCCTATCCGGTCAACCGCGCGGGGTTCGTCCAGCATGCGGTGTTCCACCGCAATTTGCCCGATGTGCATTGCATCATGCACACGCACACCACGGCGGGGATGGCAGTTTCGAGCCTCGAAGGCGGGTTGCAGCCGATCAATTTCTATGCGTGCAATTTCGCGGGGCAGATCGCCTATCATGATTTCGAGGGGGTGACTGTTCGCGACGAGGAGGGCGAGCGGCTGGTCGCCAATCTCGGCGACAAGCGCATGTTGCTGCTGCGCAACCATGGCATCGTCGCGATGGGACGGACCTTGCCCGAGGCGTTCATCAAGCATTGGTCACTGCAGCGCGCGTGCGAGATCCAGCTGGCGACGCTGTCGATGGGCAAGCCGCTGACCGTGTCGCCGGAGGTGGTCGCGGTGCACCAGCGCGATCTGCACATGGCGCAGGTGCCGGGCGGGCCGGGCGCGGCGGATTTCGCGGCGATGGTGCGGCTGGTGGATCGGGTGGATACCAGCTGGCGGGAATGACGGGACGCGGGCCACGGTGAAACTGACGAAGTTACGCGGAACGCGCTGTATCCTGTAAGTTTTGCCGCCTGACAAAACTGACAATTTGGCCGCCATCGTCGCGGAGGCGGTGTCATGATGGTTGCGCGTTCGCGCAGCGCGGGGTCCCTTGTTCGCCATCGGACCCGTCAGATATGCCGTATCGGGTGCTGTAGGAAAGCGGTTTATCGAGTCTGGACGCGACTGCGCTATTCTGCCTTCGCCACCTTCACCAGCAGCGCGTCGACCTGGACCTGCGCGCCGGGAGTTGCGGCGAGGGTTTCGACGACCCCGTCGAACGGGGCGAGCAGGGCCTGCTCCATCTTCATCGCCTCAAGCACCAGCAGCTTTTGTCCTGCGGTGACCGCCTGCCCTTCGCTGACCTCGACCGAGACGATGCGGCCGGGCATCGGGGCGAGGATCGCGCCGTCGCCCGCCGCGCCCCCTGCGCCGCCCTCGGTGCGGTCGGCGGTGACGCGGAAGGTTGCGCCTTCGAACACCAATAGCGCCGCGCCGTCGCGGGGGTGGCGGAAGAAGTGGGAGGACAGTTCGCCCTCGGTCGCGTCGAATGCGACGCGGGTGCCGCTGACGCTGACCGCGCGCTGGGTGGCGGGGGCGCGGTTGAGGCGGAAGCCTTCCAGCCCGCGCGCGATGAGATAAGTTTCGGCGGACGGATCGCTGTCGAGCCAGTAGAGCGCATGGGTCAGGTCCGCCGCGCCGGGGAGCGGGTCGATCAGCAGCGTTTCGCCACGCCGCTCGATCAGCCCGGTATCGAGCTGAGCGGCACGGAAATCACTGTCGCCAAGGAGGCGGAACAGGAAGCCAGCATTGGTGCGCACCGGCCAGACGGTTAGGTAGGACAGGTCGGCGCGGAGCAGCGCGATCGCGTCCTCGCGTGTGTCGCCATGGGTGATCAGCTTGGCAACCATCGGATCGTAGAAGGGCGAGATGGTCGATCCCGCCTCGACCCCGGTATCGACGCGCGAATTGGTCGGAAAATCGAGCACTTCGAGCTTGCCGGTGCTCGGCAGGAACCCCTTGGCCGGATCTTCCGCATAGAGCCGCGCTTCGATCGCATGGCCGTTGATCGACAGTTCTTCCTGCCGCAGCGGGAGCGGTTCGCCCGATGCAACGCGCAGCTGCCATTCGACCAGGTCGACCCCTGTGATCGCCTCGGTCACCGGATGTTCGACCTGAAGCCGCGTGTTCATTTCCATGAACCAGATGCGGTCGGCATGGAGGCCGTGCGACGCGTCGGCGATGAATTCGATCGTGCCCGCGCCGACATAGTTGGCCGCGCGCGCGGCCTTGACCGCGGCCTCGCACACCGCGAAGCGCGCCGCCTTGTCCATGCCCGGCGCGGGGGCTTCCTCGATCACCTTTTGGTGGCGGCGCTGCATCGAACAGTCGCGTTCGAACAGGTGGACGATGTTGCCGTGACTGTCGCCGAATACCTGCACCTCGATATGACGCGGAGCGAGGATGTATTTTTCGATCAGTACCTGGGTGTTGCCGAACGAGGAGGCGGCCTCGCGCTGGCAGCTGGCCAGCGCGTCGGCGAAGTCGGCGGCGGCGTCGACGCGCCGCATCCCCTTGCCGCCGCCGCCCGCGACCGCCTTGATCAGCACGGGGTAGCCGATACGATCGGCTTCGGCCTGGAGGCGTTCGGGCGACTGGTCTTCGCCGAGATAGCCGGGGGTGACGGGGACGCGGGCGTCCTGCATCAGCTTCTTGGCCGCGTCCTTGAGGCCCATGGCGCGGATGCTGTCGGGGTCGGGGCCGACCCAGATCAGGCCGGCGGCCTGGACCGCTTCGGCAAACTCGGCATTTTCGGAGAGAAAGCCGTAGCCGGGGTGGATGGCCTGTGCGCCGGTCTGTTTGGCGGCGGCGATGATGCGCTCGCCGACAAGATAGGATTCGCGCGCGGGGGATGCGCCGATGTGCACCGCTTCGTCGGCGCTACGGACATGGAGCGCGCTGGCATCGGCGTCGGAATAGACCGCGACGGTGCGAATGCCGAGTTTGCGCGCGGTGCGGATGATGCGGCAGGCGATCTCGCCGCGGTTGGCGATGAGGAGGGATTGGATCATGCGTTCTTTCTCAGTTCCTCCCCGGAACGGGGAGGTGGATCGCCGAAGGCGAGACGGAGGGGGCCCCGCTCGCGGCGGCAGGGTTTGCCTTGAGGTGGGCCCCCTCCACCACGCCGCTTCGCGTCGCGGTCCCCCTCCCCGTTCCGGGGAGGATTTGGGTGGTGTGAATGCCGTCGGTCATGATTGGTTTCGTTCCTTCCCGGCGCGGGAAGCAGGAGGGGGCCCAGCCTCGCGGCACGCGATCACGATCGCGGTCAGGCACCCTTCCATGTTGTTCAGGACTTCGACGGCGAGCAGGCGGAGGGTTCGAAAACCCTTCGCGGCGGTGAAGGCGTCGCGGGCTTCGTCGCGTTGAGGCTGATCGCCATATTCATGCGACTCGCCATCGATTTCGATCAGCAGGCGCGACGAGAGGCAGGCGAAATCGGCGGTGTATGGCGTCAGCGGGAATTGCTTGCGGAAGCGGTAGCCGCCGGGACGCTTCTGGAGTTGCTGCCAGAGTAGCACTCCGGGGAGGCTGAGTTTCTTGCGCTGGTCGCGGGCGCGGCGCACCTGTTTGATCGGTTGGCGAAGCGCGGGCGGCTGCAGCTTTTTCGGTGTGGGCGCGTCCATCAAATCCTCCCCAGCCTGTCCCCGCGAAGGCGGGGAGGGAGGTGGCAGCGCGCAGCGCTGACGGAGGGGGCCCAGCCATCGGCCAAAGGAGCGGCCTTGAGGTGGGGCCCCTCCACCATGCTACGCATGGTCCCCCTCCCCGTTCCGGGGAGGATTTGTGCGGTGCGACGGCGGTAGCGCATTTACACGGCGCTCGCGGGACGAAGCGGTCTAGTCATCATCATGGAAGTACGAACCATCCGGCCGATAAAACTCGCCGTCGTCCCCTTGGACCCGAGCACCAAGTGCTTCTGCAATCTCGCAGGATTTGGCGATGACGACGCTGTCGGCACCGGAAGTTGTCACCTCACCTCTATCTAACCAGAACCACGTCGAACCGGTAGCCGCCGTCCATACAGCCATTCCGGGACGGCTTAAGCGAATGACATCTCCGGTCTGCGGTATCGTGGCGGTTGCCTCACCCGTAATCTCAAGCGACGCGTCGGATCGACAAAGCGCTTCCCATTCGGTCAACTCAATGTCGTCACCTTCGTCTAACCAGTCTTTTCGCCGGTGTATGTGCAAGTCATAGCCCATCGAATTTCCCTCACATCCGAAACACGCCGAAGCGTGTCCCCTCTTCCACCGGCGCGTTCAGCGTCGCGGCGAACGCGAGGCCCAGCACGTCGCGCGTCTGGGCCGGATCGATGATGCCGTCGTCCCATAGCCGCGCCGTCGCGTGCCAGGGGTTGCCTTGCGCTTCGTAATCGTCGCGGATCGGTTGCTTGAAGGCTTCGGCCTCCTCCGGCGTCCAGTTCGCGGCGTCGCGGTGGACGGTGGCCAGCACGCTTGCCGCTTGTTCGCCGCCCATCACGCTGATGCGGCTGTTGGGCCAGCTGAACAGGAACCTTGGCGAATAGGCTCGCCCGCACATCCCGTAATTCCCGGCCCCGAACGACCCGCCGATCAGGACGGTGATCTTGGGGACGCTGGCGGTGGCCACCGCCGTCACGAGCTTGGCGCCGTGCTTGGCGATGCCCTCTGCCTCGTACTTCCCGCCGACCATGAAGCCACTGATATTCTGAAGGAAGAGCAGCGGAATGCGGCGCTGGCAGGCGAGTTCGATGAAGTGCGCGCCCTTGAGCGCGCTTTCGCTGAACAGCACGCCGTTATTGGCGAGGACCGCGACCGGGATGCCCCAGATGTGCGCGAAACCGCAGACGAGGGTGGTGCCGTACAGCGCCTTGAACTCGTGAAACTCGCTGCCGTCGACCAGCCGCGCGATGACTTCGTGGACGTCATAGGGCGCGCGGACGTCGGTGGGGACGATGCCGTAGAGATCCTCCGCGTCGAATTTGGGCGGGCGCGGGTCGCGGATTTCGATGTCGGGCTTGCGGTCGGCGGGGAGGTGGCTGACGATGTCGCGGACGATGGTCAGCGCGTGTTCGTCATTGTCGGCGACATGATCGACCACGCCCGATTTGCGGCCGTGCAGGTCGCCGCCGCCCAGATCCTCGGCGCTGATTTCCTCGCCCGTCGCGGCCTTCACCAGCGGCGGGCCGGCGAGGAAGATCGTGCCCTGTTCGCGCACGATCACGCTTTCGTCGGACATGGCGGGGACATAGGCGCCGCCCGCGGTGCAGCTGCCCATGACGCAGGCGATCTGGGGGATGCCCTTGGCGGACATGTTCGCCTGATTGAAGAAGATGCGGCCGAAATGGTCGCGGTCGGGGAAGACCTCGGCCTGATGCGGGAGGTTCGCGCCGCCGCTGTCGACGAGGTAGATGCACGGCAGCCGGTTGGCCTCGGCAATCTCCTGCGCGCGCAGATGCTTCTTGACCGTCATCGGGTAATAGGTGCCGCCCTTCACCGTCGCGTCGTTGCACACGATCATGCAGGTCCGGCCCGAGACGCGGCCGATGCCGGCGATCATGCCGGCGCCGGGGACCTCGCCCTCATACATGTCGCAGGCGGCGAGCTGGCCGATCTCGAGGAAGGGGGCGCCGGGGTCGAGCAGGCGCTCGACGCGCTCGCGCGGGAGCAGCTTGCCGCGTGACGTATGCCTTTCACGCGACTTTTCACTGCCGCCGAGCGCCGCCTGCGCGACATCGGCGCGGAGCTTCTCGACAAGCGCGCGGTTGTGCGCGGCGTTGGTGCGGAAGGTCTCGTCTTCGGGGGAGAGGATCGACTTGAGGACGGGACCGCTCATTCCGGCATCTCTCCTTGCATAGATATCGCGCGTAGCGCTCCGGTCGCGCCGGTCAGGTCTGGCGGCACGCTCCCCGGAAGCCAGCGATCGCGCATCCAGTTTGCCGCAGCGCTGCGCAGCTTGCCCGCATAGTCGGGATATTCCGCGCCAATCAGCGGGAGGTCGAACGCCGCGATCGTCGCCGCGATCCCGGCATCGTCGAGTGCGCGTCCCGCGGCGATCGCATGGCGCGCGATCTCCAGTTCCTGCCCCCAGAAATAGATGGCCTTTGCCTGGACATTCGCCTGCATCGCCCGAACCTCTTCGACGCGTCCGTCCGACATCAACGGCAGCCAGATGTCGGGCATCAGCAGGTCAACCGGCTCGCAAGGCTTCCAGTCAAAGGCATCCCCCTGTTCGATCCGGATTTTCGCCCGCGCTTCGTCGGGAAGCTGTGCAAAGATATCGAGCTGCCGATGCAGCTCGAGAACCTCAGGATCGCGCTCTACGACGGTCACCGCGGTTACTTCAGGCTGTAGCGCGCTCGCGCCTGCGGACCAGCCCATGCCCAGGCCGAAGATCACGACATGTCCCCGCGCCAGCCGCACCCCGATCTCCTGGCTCTCGATCTCCATCGGAATCGTCGACATCCAGGTTTCCGTGCCACGATGCAGCGCGGCCACATTCTCCACCAGCATCAGCGGCGACCAATAGCCGGGAGTCATCAGCACCTTCGCCTCCCCGACCCGCCACGCCCCATATTCGCGAAGGGCGTAACGCGGCGCGAAGATCGGAACCTGGTAAAGCCCGATCTGGGCATCCGTCGGACCCATGGGCGCAATGGCCTCATCACCACTGCTCATCTTGCCAGCGCCCCGCCGCTGACGCACAGCGCGCGCGATGCCGATCCGGGACCGATCATGCCAACCATCCTGCTCCTGACCCTTTCGAACATCTTCATGACGATCGCCTGGTATTGGCATCTGACCAAAAGCGGGATGAGCAAGCCGCTGCTCGGCGTGATCCTGCTGTCCTGGGCCATCGCCGGAGTCGAATATTGCTTTGCCGTTCCGGCCAACCGGATCGGCTTTGCCACCGGCTGGACGCCGGGACAGCTCAAGATCGCGCAGGAGGCGATCGCGCTGACCGTGTTCGGCGTGTTCATGGTCACGATACTGGGCGAGGCGCTGCACTGGCGCCATTTCGCCGCGTTCGCGTGCATCATGGCCGCGGTCGCCTTCCTGTTCGTCGGGAAATAGATCAAGCGGCCCCCACCAGTTCACGCCCGATCAGCATCCGGCGAATTTCGTTGGTCCCGGCGCCGATGTCCAGCAGCTTGGCGTCGCGGAGGAAGCGTTCGACCGGCCAGTCCCTGGTATAGCCCGCACCGCCCAGGGCCTGCACCGCCTCCCCCGCGACCTTGAAGGCGTTTTCGGACGCCAGCAGGATCGCGCCGGCGGCGTCGAAGCGGGTGGTCTTGCCCGCGTCGCACGCCTTGGCGACGGCATAGACATAGGCGCGGGCGGAATTGAGCGCGACATACATGTCGGCGACCTTGGCCTGCATCAGCTGGAAGCTGCCGATCGCCTGGCCGAACTGCTTGCGCTCGCGCAGATAGGGCAGGACGACGTCGAGGCAGGCCTGCATGATACCGAGCTGAATGCCCGACAGCACGGTGCGCTCGTAATCGAGGCCGCTCATGAGGACGCCGACGCCGCCGTTGAGCGGGCCCATGACGTTTTCTTGCGGAACTTCACAATCGGTGAAGACGAGTTCGGCGGTGGGGCTGCCGCGCATCCCCATCTTGTCGATCTTCTGCCCGATCTCGAACCCCTTCATCCCCTTTTCGATGATGAAGGTGGTGATGCCGCGCGACCCTTCGCCGGTCTTGGCGTAGACGACCAGGACATCGGCATAGGCGGCGTTGGTGATCCAGAATTTGGTGCCGTTGAGGACGTAACGGTCGCCGCGATGCTCGGCGCGCAGCTTCATGCCGACCACGTCGCTACCCGCGCCGGCTTCGGACATGGCGAGGCTGCCGACATGTTCGCCGCTGATCAGCTTGGGCAGATATTTCGCCTTTTGCTCGGCGTTCGCCCAGCGGCCGATCTGGTTGACGCAGAGGTTGGAGTGCGCGCCGTAGGACAGGCCGATCGAGGCCGAGGCGCGGCTGACTTCCTCACACGCGATGACATGTTCGAGATAGCCGAGGCCGAGGCCGCCATCCTCCTCCGCGATGGTGATGCCGTGCAGGCCCAGTTCGCCCATCGGTGCCCAGAGTTCGTCGCGCGGGAACCAGTCGTCGGCGTCGATCCTTGCGGCGAGCGGCGCGATCTGTTCGCGGGCGAAGCGTTCGGTGGTTTCGCGGATCATGTCCGCGGTCTCGCCCAGCGCGAAATCCATCTGGGGCAGGCTCATGGCGCTCTCCTGAACTTATTTTGCGCCACTCTAGCGCCCGATGCGCGCTGCGGGAAATTGAAAGGCAGCGCGGGACAGCATAGACGGTGTCTATGATCGAACGCTATTTGCTGCGCTATTTCCTCGCCGTCATCGATAGCGGGACGTTCACCGCCGCCGCCGCGCAGATGGCGGTGTCGCAACCCACGCTGTCGGCGGGGATCGCCAAGCTGGAGCGCGAGGTGGGCGCGAAGCTGCTGCGGCGGTCGAGCCAGCGCATCGAGCTGACCGAAGCGGGGTCGCAATTCGCGGTCCATGCGCGGCGGATCGAGCGCGAGTTTAACCTGGCGACGGCGGCGGTGGGCGGGATCGCGCAACCCGCGACGCTCCGGCTGGGGGTACTGACGACGATCGCGAGTGGCGAGCTGGCGGGGTTGGTCGCGCGGATTTCCGCCGAGGCGCCGGGGCTGGCGGTCGAGCTGGTCGAGGGCAATGCGACGGTGCTGGCGCAGCAACTCGCGCGCGGGCGGGTCGATCTGGCGCTGACCGCGGTGCAGGGCGACGCGACGGGCGATGGCGAGGCGCTGCGCAGTGAACCCTATCTGCTCGCGCTGCCGGTCGGGCATCGACTGGCCGGGGAAGCGGCGCTGCCGGGCGAGGCACTGGCGGGCGAGACAATGATCGTGCGGCGCAGCTGTGAGGCGCTGCCGGAGACGAGCCGCTATTTCACCCGGCGCGGCATCCGCCCGAGCTTTGCGCTGCGCACGCCGAACGATGACCGCGCGCTGGCGATGGTCGCGGCGGGGCTGGGCGCGACGGTGGTGCCCGCGTCGCATCGGCATGCGGGGGTGGCCAACCCGGCGCTGATCGGGTTCGATCTGCGGCGGACTTTGGTGCTGGTGCGGGGGGAGGATGCGCGCGAGGGGATGGCGGCGGTTGTGGACGCGCTGCGGGGGGTGTTTGGCGGGAGTGGGGCTGACGGGGTGTGATTCTGTGTCTGTTATAGGGTGTAAGACTGCTGCTAAGCATGCTCCGCTTCGGGCGGGAAAAATTGCGGTTCGTGGAGATGGAAGCGCATCTGATCGTATTGGATGCCGCCGACCTTTTGCTTGAATAGTTGCACAGCACTGACCCGCGGCAGCCCTCGCTCCTCAAGATCGTAGCCAACGAGCCCATCTCCTTGTGGACCTACAATCTCCATCAGAACACAGGCTTGGATTTGACCATTTTCTCCGAGTTCCTTCAGCCGCTTGTAACCCCACGAACGTTGCACAGGCTGAAGAGCAGGATGTTCGTCTTCCTTTGGTTGGGCTGAAGTACGTCGCACGACCCCATCCATGTCGATTACCCAGGACATAGAACTGAATTCTTTTCCCTGCTCCTGCCAGGCTCGGCTCCATTTCATTGCCAAAGCTAATAGCTTGGCCTGATTGGGGCTCAGATCAGCTGCCGTGCCTTCGTATGGAAAGGGCGACGGGGCCATACCCGCGTAAATCATGTTCGTTCCAAAGGCCCGCCTCTCGGCCTCAATGGCATATTTTGCGTTCCGTCGCTGGCTAGGCCATATGAGGCCTTCACATTCCTGAAGCATGTGCGAGCCTGTTTTGGCGTCTCCTGCCAAATACGCTTCCAGCGACATTTCGATCAGTTCGGCAGCCACTCTCGCCAGCCGCTGGTCCTTTAGCTTACGCTCCACGAAGTGGAACCCAGAACGAAGCTGCTCGAAGGCCTCTAGTAGTGCGCGACGCTGATCGACTTCCAAACGACTTGTAAGGGGGCATTTAAACCGATCGGGAGCAGAAAGCAGCAACCATGCCCAATTGTCATGGTACTGCCCTAAGGTTTCGAACTCCCGCAACTTCGCCCCCGTGTCATGCTATCCTGCTATATTGGCGCACCTGTTGCAGCTTATCAATCAGAGTTGCACGACGGGCAATGACCGCAATGGGGCTGGCATGCGGACAATCGGCTTTCGCGCGTCTCCGACCCAGCCTAATCCCTCCCCTGCTTCGCAGGGGAGGTGGGGCCGAAGGCGACGGAGGGGCCGCCGCGCAGACGGCGGAACTTTGCCGAGCTGTTTACGGCTGTCTGCGCGGCCGCCCCTCCACCACCCGCTTCGCGGGCGGTCCCCCTCCCCTGAGCAAGCTCAGGGGAGGGATGATTTGGGACTGACAAACCCGGTTCGCGCGTTAAGTGGGGCGGCAGAGGAGACGGTGATGGCGGGGCGCTATTTCAACGAATGGCAGGTGGGTGACCGGATCGTGCACGAGCTGCGCCGCACGGTGACCGAGACGGACAATCTGCTGATCTCCACCCTCACCCATAATCCGCAGCCGCTGCATCTGGATGCCGAAGCCGCCGGGGCAAGTGAGTTTGGGCGGATCCTGGTCAATGGCACCTTCACCTTTGCGCTGATGGTCGGGATTTCGGTGGGCGATACGACGCTGGGCACGCTGGTCGCCAATCTGGGCTATGACGAGGTGCGGATGCCGAGCCCGGTGTTTATCGGCGACACGCTGCGTGCCGAGAGCGAGGTGGTCGAACTGCGCCCGTCCAAGTCGCGGCCAGGACAGGGCATCGTCACCTTCCGCCACATCATGCTCAACCAGCGCGACGAGATCGTTTGTTCGTGCCTGAGAAGCGCATTACTCCATTCGGTGCCGGGCAAGGACTGATTGATCCGAAACGGATTTAATCTGCCCATTTGATTTCCGCCCCTTAACCCTGGCCGGTCGATAGCGGAGGCATCGGCAGGGGGAGACGCAATGCGCGAGCGCGGGGGTTCGGGGATCGATGCGGCGGCCGACGCGCCGATGCTGCGCCAGCGTGCGGAGGAAGAGCGGCGCCATGCGATCCGCGCGGCGAGCGCGCGGGTGCGCATCGTGCGCGCCGAGATGGCGGGGCATTACGACGCCGCCGCCAGCCTGCTGGAGGGTAGCGAGCGGAAACCCGCACGAAGCCGACTGCACCGGCTCCTGACATGGGCAAGCCGTACATTGCGCGCTAAGAAGCGCCGCCATGACCCGTTTCACCGTCAATAATCAGCCTGTCGAATACAAGCTCGATCCGCGCACCCCCCTGCTCTGGGCGCTGCGCGACGCTTCAAACCTGACGGGCACCAAATATGGTTGCGGCACCGGTGATTGCGGGGCCTGTACGGTCGATATCGATGGCGCGGCGGTGCGTTCCTGCCAGATGACGATCGCGCAGGCCGAAGGGACGTTCGTGACGACGATCGAGGGGCTGGCGCAGGAGAGCAATCATCCCGTCCAGCAGGCGCTGATCGCGGGGAACGTGGTCCAGTGCGGCTATTGCATCCCCGGCATCGTGATGAGCGCGGCCGCGCTGCTCCGCAAGAATCGCAACCCTTCGGACGAGGAAATTGCGGGGGCGATCACCAATTTGTGTCGCTGTGGCATCTACCCCCGCCTGGTCGAGGCGATCGGGCGCGCGGCGCGGGTGGCGCGTGGCGAGGAAGAGATCGTGCTGGACCGGCGCGAAACCGCCGCATCCGAGGAACCTGCACAGGACTAGGGCACGGATGCTGGCACCGTTTCTTTCAATATGCTGTCAGGACAATTCAGAAGCGTGTCAGATGAACTGCTCTAGTTTCACGCTATTCTGAACGCCGGCGATGGGCCGGGAGCGGAGGAACGACATGAAGAAGCTCATCTTGGCGGCGTTGATCGGCGCTACCATTCTGACCCCCGCCGCGGCCATTGCGCAGGACCGCGGAAATCGCGACGGACGTCGTGCGGAAGCACGCGAGCAGCGCCAGCAGGTTCGCGCGCAACGCCAGGAACAGCGCCAGACCTATCGTGCCCAGCGGCCTCAGGCCGAGCGTCCGGTGGTGCAGCAGCGCCAGGCCCCAGCGCAACGCGCGCAGCAGCAGCCGCCGCGTCGCGAGTTCCGTCAGGAACGACGCGACGACCGCCAGGGATTTCGCCAGGAACGCCGCGACGATCGCCAGGATTTCCGGCAGGAGCGCCGTGAGGACCGTCGCGACCTTCGCCAGGGTCAGGTGACTCCGCCGCAATTCCGGCAGGACCGCCGCGACGACCGGCAGGACTTCCGCCGCGATCGGCGCGATGATCGTCAGGATTTCCGCCGCGACCGCCGTGACGATCGGCAGGATTTCCGTCGCGACCAGCGCGACGGGCGTCAGGACTATCGTCAGCAACGCCGCTATGGCGACTGGCGCGACCAGCAGCAATATCGCCGCGGCTGGGACGATTCGCGGCGCTGGAACCGCAGCTGGCGCGGTGATCGCCGCTATGACTGGGGCAGCTATCGCACCCGCAACCGCCACGTCTATCGCCTGCCGCGCTATTACGCCCCTGCGGGATATCGCTATGGCTATCGCCGCTTCTCGATCGGCCTGACCATTGGTTCGATGCTGTTCGCACCGAGCTACTGGATCAACGATCCCTTCTACTACCGCTTGCCGCCAGCTTACGGCCCGTATCGCTGGGTGCGCTACTACAATGATGCGCTGCTCGTCGATATCCGGACCGGCTATGTCGTCGACGTGATCTACGACATCTTCTGGTAAGCGGTTCGCACGTCGTCACGCGCGGAGGCCCGGTCGGAAACGGCCGGGCCTCTTGCGTTTCATCGCCCGGGCGGCAAATTGCGCGGCATGAGCATCTTTTCGCGACCCAAAACCCCCGCAGGATCGATCGTCCGCGCCCGCACGAGCAAGAAGGTAACCGAACGGCTTGGCGCCAATCCGGCCATCCGCCGCGCCAGGGTCGAGCAGGCGGAGATCTATTATCATCCGGGTTTTCTGAGCGATGCGGAATGCGACAAGCTGATCGCGATGATCGACGCCAACCGTCGCCCCTCGACCCTTCTCGCCGCATCGGAGGACCCCGAGTTCCGCACCAGCGAAAGCTGCGATCTCGACCGCTGGTCGCCCGACGTCCGCCCGATCGACGAACGGATGGCGGCGCTGCTCGACATCCCGCCCGAACATGGCGAGACGATGCAGGGCCAGCGTTATGCGCCGGGGCAGCAGTTCCGCGCCCATTATGACTGGTTCAACGAACAGCAGGATTATTGGCCCGCGATGAAGGCATCGGGCGGCCAGCGTACCTGGACGGCGATGATCTATCTCAACGATGTCGAGGAGGGTGGCGCGACCTGGTTCCCACAGGCGGGCGTGCGCGTCGCGCCAAAGCGCGGGCTGCTGCTCGCCTGGAACAATATGAAGCCCGACGGATCACCCAATCTGGGCACGCTGCATGAAGGGACGCCGGTGGTGCAGGGCGTCAAATACATCATCACCAAATGGTTTCGCGAGCACCCCTGGATCAACATGCCGATACGAACTTATTGATCGGACGCGCGGCACTGGCCCTCTCCGCCACCCGGCCATCCACAGAATAGACTGTCGTTAGGCGGTCGGGTGGGGGAACGGGCCGGTGTCGCCTGGCGCAAAGCGCGCATCACAAAATCATGTCGTCCCCGCCGCGCAATGCCAGAACGCGGCCGATCGTATCGAACAGCGCGTCCATCGCGACCGGCTTGAACAACACCTCGTCCGCACCCGCCGCCAGGCAGCGCTCGCGCAGATCGATCGCCGTATCCGCAGTCACGACGATGATCGGCAGGTTCGCCTTGGCGTCGCCGCGGGCTCGAATATGCGTAATCGCCTCGATCCCGTCCATGCCAGGCATCCGCAGATCGACCAGAATGACGTCATAGTCCCCTTCGTCGACCTTGCGCAGCCCGGCTTCGGCATCCTCGGCCTCTTCCATGCTGGCGCCGGCGACATTCAGCATGTCGCGAACGACCCGGCGGTTCATCGGATCGTCTTCGATGAACAGAATGTTCATGGGGCAGTCGTGAACATGGCGTAAGCGATCCGATAGGTGGCAATCATAACTGTGCTATCGTCCTAAGCCGCCTGCGAAACAAGCAGCGTCGTTTCGCCTGTCGCACAAAAATCTTTACGAACCTCAACCAGCGCTGCCACCAGAGCGGGTCCCTTTACCGGCTTGACGACGATCAGACCGACACCGGTTTTCTTCAGCCGTGCTTCGGCCTCGGGGTCGGGTTTGCTCCACAGCGCCGCAGTGCGCACGCCTTCGGGCACGGAGGCGGAGAGCGCCGCCAGTGCATCGATCGCATCGACACCCGTGGCAGCCAGCGTGGCTTCGTCCGCCAGGAGCAGCGTGGGGATCGCATCGCGCGCGAGTGTCACCGCCTCGTCCGGGGTCGACGCAAACTGCACCGACGCGAATTTCGGTGCGAACAGCGTGCGAAGCATCCCGCGGACGATCGGATTGCGGTCGAGGATGACGATCGCCTCCCCCGTCCCGTCCTGCGGCGGCGCTGCATCCGGGGCCGGGGCAAGGCGCAGGGGCAGGTCGACGGTGAAGACCGATCCTTCGCCGACGACGCTGCGTACCGACACATCGCCGCCCAATGCACGCGCCAGATTGCGGACGATGGTAAGCCCCAGGCCCGTGCCGCCGAACTGGCGCGTCGTTCCCGCATCGACCTGACGGAAGGATTCGAACACCTCTTCAAGCTTTTCGCTTGGAATACCGATCCCGGTGTCCGCGACCGCGAAGATCAGTCGATCGTTCGCCGACGACGCGGTGAGCGTGAGGGCGCCGCGCTCGGTAAACTTGACCGCGTTGGAGAGCAGATTGAAGACGATCTGCCGCAACCGGCCCGGATCGGTTTCCACCCAGCGCGGCGCGGATGCGAAATCGAGTTTGAAATCGAGCCCTTTGGCGCGCGCCTGCTCCTCCCACATCCGGGTCACGTCGCGCAACGTGGCGTGGAGATCGGTCGGGGCCAGTTCGACCGTCATGTTTCCCGTCTCCATCTTGGCGACGTCGAGAATATCGTCGACCAGCGCCCGCATGGTCATGCCCGCACCATGAACGATATTGATGCGGTCGCGCGTCGCGTCGGGCACGGCGGGATCGCGCAGCATGATCTGGGTCATGCCAAGGATGCCGTTGAGCGGGGTGCGGATCTCGTGGCTGGTGGTCGCGAGAAACTCGGTCTTTGCCTTCAGCGCCTTTTCGAGCGCCACATTGGTGTCGGCAAGGACGGCATTCGCCTCGCGTACCTGATTGCGGCTGCGGCGGATGGTGAACAGGCCGATGCTGAGCAAAATGACGATCGCGAGCGCCGCGCCTCCGAACCCCAGAAACAGGGTACGCTGAAACGCAGCCTCGCGCCGCAGCTCCTCGGCCTTCAGGTTTGCGATCCGCAATTCCTGGTTCGCATAATCGAACCGCGCCGCCATCAGCGCCGTATTTGCCGATGTCGCGAGTTTTGCCGCATCGTCGCCCAGCGCGCGGACCCGCTCCAGATGCGCCAGCGCGAGGCCACTCCGTCCCTGCGCGCTGAAGACGTGATAAGCAGTGATGTGCGCATCGCGCAGCGCGAACGAGGTTTTCGCGAGCGTCACACCCGCAAAGCTGCGCTCGATCAGTTGCGCGGCGCGGGCGAGATTGCCTTGCAGGCGCGCGGACTCAGCTGCGACCGCGAGCGCGGGCGCCTCCCCGCGCCGTGCAGGATCAGCCTGGGCGATCCTCAGGGCTTCCCCCACCGCAGCATCGGCTCCTGCAAAGTCCCGCTGGTCGACAAGGGCACGCGCCAGGTTGGTCAGCATTTGGGGGAGGTTCGAGTAATTCTCTCGTCGGGCCAAAACCAGCGCCTTGCGATACTCGATCTCGGCGCGCTTCGGCTGATCGAGCTTCAGAAGGACGTTCCCGCGGTTGTTCAGCAGGATCATCTGAAACCGGGCGTCGCCCGTGTACAGCTCGGCCGCCTGCTCATAGTATTTTTCGGCGCTAGCAAGGTCGTTGGCCTGGGCATAGAGCGACGCGATCATTTGGAGGGCGATGGACTGGGTGCGCTTCTCGCCCAGCGTCGCAAAGATATTGTGGGCCTCCTGCAGGGAAGTCAGCGCCTCGGCGAAGCGCAGATCCGACTCCTGCACCCCGGCGCGGGCAATCAGCAAGTCGCCGCGCAGCTTGGTGGGGGCCTGATCGCCGCTGATCAGCTGGAGCGCGCGTGTAATCCGTGCGGTCGCTTCTTGCGCGCGGCGGACGCGGATCAACGCCTCGGCCTGAATCCACAATGCGGTCGCCTCGCCTTGTGCACGCTTGACAGGATCGGGGATCGCTTTTGCACGCCGCTGCGCGTCCGTCGCGAGGCGCAGCGCCTCGGACGGCTCGGCAATCATCGCCGATTTAGCGCGTTCGACCAGCGCTTCACTCTCGCGCTGCTGCGCGACGGCCGGGAGCGCGGTACTCAGGGCCAGCCAGCAAAGCAGGACGGCGAACGCCCTCCGCATCAGCCGCTCTTGCGCCAGAAGGCCTCGGGTCGCGCGAAGCTGCTGCGCATCGTCGCGACCGACTTGTAGCTTTCCTCGTCCAGATAGCGGACGAACGCATCGAGCGCGATCGGACGGCTGATGAGATAGCCCTGAACCATGTCGCAGCCCATCACGCTGAGCAGCGCCAGCGCCGCCGGGGTTTCCACCCCCTCGGCGGTCACTTCCATCTCCAGCGCATGGGCAAGGTCGATCGTCGAGCGGACGATCAGCGGATCGCGATTGCTGCTGGTCAGCTGCATCACGAACATCTTGTCGATCTTGAGCTCGCTGGCAGGCAGCTGCTTCAGATACGCGAGCGAGGACAGGCCTGCGCCATAGTCGTCGATCGCGAGCGGGATACCGATCGCGGCGAAGGTCTGAAGGTGCCGGATCGCGCTTTCGGGATCGCGGATCACCGCCGTCTCGGTGATCTCGAAGCCGATCCGCGCGCCGCTGTCCCGCACGATACGGCAAGCCTCGGCGACGAAGCCGTCATCGGCAAGCAGCACGCCGGAGATATTGATGAAGACCGGCATGTCGTGGCCGTGCGCGCGCATCACCTGCTGGTCGGCAATCACCTGACGCAGGGTCCACAGCGTCAGACCGACGATTTCGCCCCCGTCTTCGGCGGCACTGATGAACTCGCCCGGAAGAATCAGGCCGCGCACCGGATGATGCCAGCGCACCAGCGCCTCGGCACCGGTCACTGCCTCCTGGCGCACATTCACCTTGGGCTGATATTGCAGGAACAACTGCCCGGCGGCGATTGCACGCGGCAGTTCGCGCGCCAATGCCGAACCGTCGAACGCGACATGGGTCTGCGACAGGTCAAGCGTGACGATCCCTGCCTCGCTGCGTGCCTGTTCAAGCGCGGCTTCGGCGCCCTCGGTCAACCGGACATCGTCGTCCTCCCCCGCCGGAGCAACGGCGACACCCCAGATCAGCTGGATCAGGTGCCGCTCGCCGTCGAGGTCCACCGAGCGCGCAAAGGATTGTGCGAGCCGATCGATCAGTGCAGTCGCGTCTTCCGGGTTCTCGGATTCGAACGCCACTTCGAGCAGCGCGCGACCCGCGGGCGCGATACGCAGCCCAGTCTGGAGCCGCGCGACATGGTCCGCAAGATCGTGGATCAGCGTGTCCGAGCGCGGACGCCCCAGATGGCGGCGCAGCGACTGGAAGTTGGCGATCTCGCACAAGGCGAGCGCGCGCCACCGATCGCGCCCTGCACCGCCATTTCGGCCTGCGTGCCCACCGCCATCGGCAGCGGCTCCGACACCGCCGGCCACAGCGCCGCGCGCCGCCGAAAAGGGCGAGCCAGGGAATCCGGGCTGATCGACAGGATCGGACATCAGACCCCGCGTACCAGCCAGTGCTGAAGGAAGGTTTAAGGACCCCGCCCCACTGCGGGACAACCCTAAGTGAATCTACGGTAACCCTAACGATTGATTAAGGATGAATTTTAATTTAACCAAAATGGGTGCGCTTTCGAGTGCACGTTGGGAGAAAATGATATGTTCGCGATGCTTTTTCGGGACGGCCACGGCGAAGATCTTCGCCCCTGGTAAATCCTTTCGGCCCGGGTGAGCGGCGCTGCGGATAACCCGCTTCGTACGACCTGCCCGGGCTGTTCTCCTCTGAAAGTCGGCTGCTATCCCATTGGAAGGCGGCCTTTTTTATTGTCATATGTCCTGCACGCTTTGCGCCGCCGAGAGGCAGGCAATGTCGGGGTATGCACCGGCGCTGAAGGCGTCCACGAACCTTCGGGCGCGGGGTCGTAGCGACTGAGGCTGAGCCGCCAGTTACTAGGATGGAATCCCCGCGACTCGTGGATTCTCCACGAGTCGCGCTTTGACGAACCTTATCGAACACGGTAAACAGATCGCCGGTTCGAGGGGGGAATATGGTCGGCGATGCCTGGTTTCTGATTGCGATGAGCCTGAGCTTCGCTGCCTATGGCGTCTATCTGCTGGGCCTGCGCCGCGCGATCGTGCGTCCCAACCGCGCCTCCTGGCTGATCTGGAGCGCATCCGCCGCCGCCGAGGCGCTGACCTATCATGCGGTCAATCCCGGATCGCCGCAAAGCTGGGTCTTCGTCGTGTCTGCCGCGTGCTGCCTGATCGTTACCGCTTCCCTCTGGCGCCGGTCGAACTGGGCGCCCCCCACCAATATCGAAGCATTCAGCATGGCTGCATGTCTGGTCGCGCTGCTGATCTGGGTCGCGTTTCGCGAGACTTTCTGGGCGCATATGCTCGTGGTCGCAGCGGTGCCGGTGAGTTTCTGGCCAACATGGGTGAGCGTGTGGAAGGACCGCAGCGCCGAGCGCTCGCCCGCCTGGGGGCTGTGGACACTCGGCGATCTCGCCACATTGCTGGTCGCCGCGCGCGCAGGCGGCGCCGGGGTGGACGGGTTTGCCTATATCTTCGTCGAACTGGCGTGCCATGCCAGCATCTGGTTCATGATCGGACTTACGACGATCAATCCTCTACGCTCACTGGGCTGGAGCCGTGGCGGGCTGCTCGTGCTCGACCGCTACCGCCACCCGCGCAACCTGTTCGAAGTGGGCGAGAATCATCTCGGCAAGGCGGTCTATGCCAGCTGCCGCTTCGCCGAGGGGGCGGAGCTCATGCGATTCACCGGACGCCGCTTCCATGTCGATGAGATCCCCAGCCTGATGCGGGGCAGCGACGACCGCTTCGTCCAGGTGACGCCGGACCATTATATGGGTCCGTCGGGGCAGCTCGACGATCTGGTGAACCATAGCTGCGCCCCCAATGCCGGGCTACGCTTCACCGAAGATGGGGTAATCCTTGTCGCGATCCGGCCGATCGCGGCGGGCGACGAGGTGACCTGGGACTATTCGACCACGCTGGCGCAATCGAACTGGCACATGATCTGCCAATGCCGGTCCGAAGGATGCCGCCGGGTGATCGGCAATTTCGATACGCTCGACCCCGACCGGCAGGAATATTTCCGCGCCCGCAACCTTGTTGCACCCTATCTGCGGCGCAGGGACGCGGTTGTGCCGGTACGCCGGGCGGGCTGATCGTCTGAAAGGAAACGACAATGGACTCGACGAGCGGCACCATCCTCAAGCTAGCGGCATCAATCGCGATCCTGCTGCTCGTGATCGTCGGTGGCGGGCTTGGATCTTGCGCGGCCTATAACTCGGTCCGCGTATGGAATGCGGAAACCGCAGGTGAGGCCGAACTGGCACAGGCAACGCAGAACCGGAAGATCAAGGTACTGGAGGCGCAGGCGCGAATGGACTCCGCCTCGCTGGAGGCGAATGCCGAAATCGCCCGCGCCAAAGGGCTGGCCGAGGCGAACCGGATCGTTGCCAACAGCCTGGGCGGACCGGAGGGTTATCTGCGCTACCTCTACATCCAGAATCTGGAGCAGTCGAAAGGTCAAATCATCTATGTTCCGACGGAAGGCGGCCTGCCGATTCTGGAGGCGGGTCGGCTGCGTCGCGAGCCGCTCCCCGCACCGGACTGATGCTATTCGATCAGCGTGAACGCACCCTTGTCATCCATCAACCGGCGCATGTCGGCGGCGATGGCACGCTGATCGGCGTCGCCCTTGGCCAATTCGGTCGCCCGTTCACGCATCGCATCGCGACGCGCGGACGCGGGTAACTTCGCGATTTCAATATATTCGCGCACGGCCTGCACCCAGCGGCTGTCCGGCGTAGCCACATCTTCCGACACACGCGCAAACGGATAGCCCATGAAACGCCAGCCCGTCTCGCCCCGCGCATAGAAAAGCAACAGGGTCATGCCACGGGCAAAGATATAGCGGGTGCAGCCGCCGGTCAGGGCATCGGGATTGGGCCGCGCCAGTTCGGCAGGGTCGCTTCGGGTAGCCGCCAGGATCTTCTCTCCCTCCGCGCCAGTGCCTTCGAGCCAACCGTCCAGCATCAGCGCTTCCGGAAGAGCATCCCCTTTCAACAAGTGCGTCGGCCTGACCATGAGGTGGGAGTCGGATGGGGAATCCCCAGGCTGCGCGTCATCAACGCGCGCCAGCACGATCAGATCGGCGGCCTGCGCAAGCTGCAGCGTATTGGGAACGCGATATCCCGGCCGGACGGAACAGGCCCATGCCGGGGTAACGATAAGGCACGCGGCGAGGGCAACGCGGGTGAACATCGAGCCCGGCTAATCGATCGCGGCGCAATTGGCGAGTGAGGCAAACCGTCAGGCAGCGACATCCTCCCGCATCACGTCGGAATGCGCGAGTTCCAGCACCGCGCAGGCGCCCTGCCCTTTTCCCTCGCTGAGCAGCGTCAGGCTGCCGCCCATCGCGACCATCGAATTGGCGCACCAATGGAGGCCAAGGCCGCCGGATTTGTGCTCACGGGTCGAGAAGCCGCGCTGGAACAACTGCGGCGCGGCGGCCGGGTCGAAGCCCTCGCCATCGTCGCGGATGCGGATTTCCACTTTGTCTGCGCGTTCGCGGATCGTCACCGCGATACTTCCGCTGTCCCGCCCGGTCGCGACAATCGCCTCCGCCGCGTTGGAGAAGAGATTGCCGATCACCTGGCTCAGCAGCACACGATTGGCGAGCACCCAGTGGGGCTTCGACGGGAAGTGGAAAGCGATGGAGTTCGCACCCGAATAGCGCGCGATTGTGGCGTTGCGCGCAACCAGATCGGTCGCGTCGCAGGTATCGAGTGGCGGGCGTTCATGCGCCTGTTCCTGCTGACAGCCGATGATCTCGAGCACATTGTGCAGCGCGTCGCGGCCGATGCCGAGTTGCTCCTTGCGCTCCTGCCGCGCCTCCGCTTCGCGCGTCAGCACTGCGGCGATGAACGCGGCGAGTTTCTGACGGCGAGCGACCGGAATGACCTCGTCGGCCAGTTCCGCCAGCGCCCGGTCGGTCAGCGCGCGATCGGCAGCGGGCGCCTCGCCCAGACCCTGGCTCAGGATCGTACTGATCGGATTGAGCGCGTTGCGGACATTGTGCATCACCGCGACCGCGCTTTCCGACTGACCCAGCTTGAACGACTGCGCCTCAACCTTTTCGCGCAAGTCCTTGAGCTGACTCAGCATCGCGTTGAAGCTGCCGACCAGGCTACCGATCTCATCGCGGCGAGGTGCTTCGGTCAGCGGCACCAGATTCCCCGAGCTGCGCACGACGCCCATATGGCGCTCGACGCGGTGGAGCGGACGTAGCACGAGGCGCACGATCATCAGGCTGAGCACCGCCATCACCAGCAGCAGCAGTGCGGTGGTACCGATCGCCGCGAGCTTGAGCATGTTGCGGCCGAGCGCGGACAGGTCACGCGGAACGGTGAAGGTGGCACTCGCAACCGGTCGCCCCCCCTCGCCCAGCACGGGCACGGCGACGGCGATGTCGCGCTCGCCCGACACGATCCGCGGTGCATCCAGGCGATGTGCAACGTCGATGTCGGCGCGCAGCTGGAGCAGCGTGCTCAGCTGTTCGGACGAAATGAGACGCGCCATCACCACCGTTCCGCGTGGCGCGCCGCTGCCATCGGTACGGCGGACGCGGGCAATGCCGATCGCGGCGATCCGGTCACCCAGCCGGGCGTAGAAGCTGGCGCTGTTGTCCTTCGCCAACGCGCGGGCAACGTCGATCCGGCCAATCGCGGCGAGCATCTGCGCGCGCATTTCCGGTCGGTCGCGCCCGGTCTCGATATCGAGCCAGCGCGCGATGACGACCCCGCCATCGGGGCGGACATAGGCCATGCCGTTGACGCCCAGATTGACCATCGCCGACGTGGCGAAACTGTCTTCCTCGAACGCGCGATTGGGCGCGCCCATATAGTCGTAGCTCTCGTTCCAGTCGCCATAGTCGCGCACCGACGCCTCGACCTTCGAGGCATATTCGCTCAGCGCGGCGCGGGTCCGCTCGACATGCCCCTCGATCGCCTGCGCCTCCAGCCGGTCGAAGCTGGGGGTGATGACGAGCGCGAGGAGCAGGGTAACGCTGGCCGCGCCGACCAACGCGATTCCCGTTAGGATCGCGACCAGCTTGGCGCCCAGCGAGCGCGGAATACGGGCCTGGACTCGCGTGAACATGGATCGCGCGGGCGTCACCCTTGCGTGCCGTTGCCTGCCATCGCGACGAGCGGTTCGGCGGCCGGTTCGATCTCGTCCGGCGCCATATAGCGCTCATGCGCGACTTCGGTCGCGACATCGGCTTCCAGCGGGCGGGCGAGATAATAGCCCTGATAATGGCTGCATCCGGCGAGGCGGAGCGCCTGGAGATGCGCTTCGGTCTCGACGCCCTCGGCGACGACCTCCAGCCCCAGCGCACGGCCGAGATGGATGATCGAATGGACGATCGCTGCGCTCTCGCGCTCCTTGCCCATCCCGTCGATGAAGCTGCGGTCGATCTTGAGGCAATCCAGCGCGAATTTGCGGATATTGTAGAGCGACGAATAGCCGGTACCGAAATCGTCGAGCGCGATGCGAAAGCCCATCTGGCGCAGGCGATAGAGGGTGTCGGCGGCGCGCTCGGCATTGTCGAAGATCGCGGTCTCCGTGATTTCGATCTGCACGCGGTGCGGCTCGATCCCGGCGCGCTGCACCCGCTCGACGACATGGCCGACAAAATTCTGGCGGCGAAACTGGCGCGGCGAGAAATTGACCGAGACATATTGCCCCGGCCATTGCTGGAGCATCTCAAGCGCCTCGTCGATCACCCAGTCGCCCAGCTCGTGGATCAGGTTCGATTCCTCGGCGATCGGAATGAACATGGCGGGCGAGATGTTGCCATATTCGGGGCTCTTCCAGCGCAACAGCGCCTCGAAAGCGACGATTTCCAGCTTTTCGCGCGCGACGATCGGCTGAAACACCAGCCGCAGTTCGCCATTGGCGATCGCCTTGGACAGGCCGCCCTCGATCTGGCGCCGGAAGCGGATCGATTCGTCCATGCTCTCATCGAACACGCGCACCACGCCGCGACCCGATTTCTTCGACTCATTGAGCGCCAGATCGGCGCGGCGCATTACGTCGATCGGATCATGCTGCATTCCCGGCGGGACAACGACCAGCCCAGCCGAAGCCGACCCCTGAACCGAATGGCCGAATACGGTAAAGGTGGTGGCGCAGGCTCTCAGCAGCTTCTCGACCGCCTCGACCGCTGCGCCTTCGCCCGGAACCTTCATCAGCACCGCGAACTCGTCGCCGCCCAGCCGCGCGACGAAGCCGCCCGGCGGCACTGCGCCCTCGATCGTGTCGCACACCATGCGGATCAGCTCGTCGCCGGCGAGATGGCCGAACGTGTCGTTGACCAGCTTGAACCGGTCGAGATCCATCATCGCCATCGCGAACGTCTCGGGGCCGCGGACATGATCGGTCAACGCGCGCATGAAGGCGAGCCGGTTGGGCGCATCGGTCAGGCTGTCGTGATTGGCGAGATGCGTCGCCTTGCTCTCATTCGCGGCCAGTTCGGCCTTCTGCTCCTCAAGCAGGGCCATCGCCTGGGCGAGTTCGAGATCGACCTGCCAGCGCTTGCCCAGCGCGGTCGCGGTCTGGACGACCTCTTCGACCTGGAACGGCTTGGCGATGTAGAAGATCTTGTCGGCGGGACCGGCGTCGCGGCTGATTTCGAGCGGGGAGAAATCGGAATAGCCGGTGACGATCACCAGATTGATATCGGGATCGAGCGCGCGGATGCGCTTGGCGGTTTCCTTGCCATCGATGCCCGGCGGCATCCGCACATCGATAAAGGCGACGGCGAACCGCTCGCCGCGCTCGATCGAGCGCGCCACGGCCTCGACGCCGTCGAGGCCCTGCATACAATGGACAGGCTCGAACGCGACCGTCTCGCTCTCGGCAACCGGCGCCGCGTCATCGTCGCCAAACAATTCAGCCGCCATTGCGTCCAGTGCGGCACCCTGCCCGCCCCCCGCGCCCCGGCTCTTGAAGCACTGGCGGTAGGAGTCGTGCATCCCCGGCTCATCGTCCACGATCAGAATGCGCAAGGCGAAGTCCCCTCAATCAGCCTTCCCCCCGCCTACGCCTACAGGGTTAAGGCCAGGTAAAAGGGTTAACGCCCGCTTCTCATGCACCTAGGGGACAGGCACATGAAAAGCGGGGCGCCGCGAGCCTAAAGCCCGGGGCGCCCCGTGGAGTTCAGGAGGGGATGAATGCGTCTCCGCACGCCCCGTTTGTGGGAAGGTTGCGCCCGCGCCGCCACGGTCAGACTCTGACGCGCATCACTCCTCCGCCGTCGCGGCGTTGGAGATTGGTGCGTCTTCCCCGGCCTCGAGAACGGGCGGCGGCTGGACCTCCACTTCCACCCGGCGGTTGCGGGCGCGTCCTTCGGGATCGTCGGAGCCATCGGGCTTCGCATTGGGCGCGACCGGCCGGTTCTCGCCGAGCGCGATCACCGTCATGCGCTCACGCGGCACGCCCTTTTCGAGCAGATAGTCGGCGACCGCCTCGGCGCGGCGACGTGACGCCACCAGATTGTCGCCATCATGGCCGCGGCTGTCGCTATGGCCGCGCAGCGTGATCGCTCCGCCTGTGACCATAGCCGGTGCCGCGATCAGGCCATCAAGCGCGGTTTTGGCATCATCGGAGAGCGTTATACCGCGATCGGCAAAGGAAATCGTGAGCGAGACCGGCTCGACCGGGGGCGGTTCGGGTGGCGCGACCTCATCCTCGACCGGGCGCAGGATCGACTTTGCCGCATCGGCATCTGCCCTGTTTGCTACGGTATCGTCGGCGCGTTCCGGCGCCGTCACTTCGTTTACCGCGATCGCATTTCCCGCCGGCGGGTCGCACGCGGTCAGCAGCGCGGTCGCCCCCAGGATAATAGCAGTCCTCGCCAATCGCTTCATGCCGCTTCCCCTGTCACCTCTTCCTTCTTCTTCCGGGCCGCGCGCTTTCGCGGCGGGCCAAAGGAAATCGCGGTGTCGCCCGGCTGTGGCGTCGGTCGCGACGCATGAGTGAAGAACCGCAGACTGCCATTCTTGCGCACAAGCATCAGCATGTCACCGCCCTCCGGAAGCGCCGCCTTGGCGCTCTCGAAATCATAATGCTCGCCGATCTTGGTCTTGCGAAATTCCCAGCCCTGCGCCTCGCGCTCCAGAATTTCCTCGACGCCCAGGCCGGACGCGAACATCGCGCGCCCGCGCAGACTTTCGGGCAGGCTGCGCGGATCGTCGTCGCTCGCATCCCCCAGCTGATAGACCGAATCGCGGCCGATCTCGGGCGCGAACTCGGTGCAGACCAGGGCGTTATAAGCCTCGTTCGTCGAGGTCGCGGCGAGCACCTGAAACTGGCTCATGTCGAGCTGATCCTCGGTCGTTTCGGCGAGGATTTCGCCATGGAAGGTCGGGATACCGGCCTGACGCGCAGGGGTCAGCCGCTGCCAGCTCGCGTCTGCGATGGTCACCGGCACCTCGAGCTGGCGAAGCTGCTCCGCGAGCTTGAGGCTCCAGCTGGTGCTGCCGACCAGCAGCAGCCCCTGTTTCTCGGCGCCCGTCACCTTGAGCCAGCGCGCCACGTGGCGAATACTGAACCCGTGCGCGAGGATGGTGCCGGTGACGATCAGGAACGACAGGCTGACCAGGATGCCGCCGTCGCTATAGCCCAACTCCCGCAGATGCAGCGCGAACAGGCCCGAGATCGCGACCGCGACGATGCCGCGCGGCGCGATCCATGCGATCAGCAGCCGCTCGTTCCACGGAATGCGGCTGAAGGCGAGGCTGAGCAACACCGTCGCGGGGCGGACGAGGAACAGGATCGCCGCGAGGAAGGCGAGGAAGCGCCATTCGAACTGACGCACGGCATCGAAATCGAGCGACGCGGACAGGATAACGAACACGCCCGAAATCAACAGGACGGTCACATTCTCCTTGAACGGATGGATGTCGCGCAGGCTGTCGAGGTGCATGTTGGCGAGCGCGATGCCGAACAGGGTGACTGCGAACAGCCCGGTTTCCGACTGGATGGCATTCGATCCGACAAATGTGCCGATCACCGCGACGACCAGGATCGGCGCCTTGAGATATTCCGGGACATATCCGCGCGGAAAGGCCCAGGCCACCGCGCGCGCGGCGCCATATCCGATCAGTCCGGCGATCACGACCGCCCCGACCAGCGCGAGAGTCACCTCGAACAGGGTCGCGCCTTCGCCCGCCCGGCGAAGATACTCGTAGGTCAGCACCGCGCACAGCGCCCCGAAGGGGTCGTTGACGATGCCTTCCCATTTGAGGATCGCTCGCGGCCGGGCCGCGACATTGCTCTGGCGCAGCAAGGGAATCACTACCGTGGGACCGGTGACCACGAGAATCCCGCCGAACAGGATCGCGACCGGCCAGACCAGTCCTGCGACATAATAGCAGGCGAGCGCACCAAGCGCCCAACCGATCGGCACGCCCAGCACGACGAGGCGTGTCACCGCGCCCTCGGTCTTGCGCAACTCGCGCAGGTTGAGGCTGAGCCCGCCTTCGAACAGGATCAGCGCGACGGCGATGGAGACCATCGGCTCCAGCAGTTCGCCGAAGACATGCTCGGGATCGATCAATCCCGTGACCGGCCCGGCGATCACGCCGGCAGCAAGCATTAGCGCGATCGCCGGCCAGCCGGTGCGCCATGCAACCCATTGTGCGCCGATTCCGAGCGCCCCGATCAGCGCGATTGCAAAAGCCTGGTCCGGCATGGTGAAACGAAAATGCCCCCTTGGGCGGACAAATGCCCCAGCATTCGCGCAGGTTCCACGCATATCCCTGCCGCGCCGAACAAAAAAGGGGGCGCCGGGCCTGTTCGGCCCGGCGCCCCGTAAAGGCTCAGGGGATGATGCGTCACCGCATGGCCATTGAATGCCCGGGTTCGCCGATGCGTTCCACGGTCGCTTTCTGACGCGCCCTTTTTTTCCTATTCCTCGCCCATCCGCAGCGCAGCGATGAACGCTTCCTGCGGGATGCTGACCGAACCGTACTCGCGCATCTTCGCCTTGCCCTTTTTCTGCTTGTCCAGCAGCTTGCGCTTGCGCGTTGCGTCGCCGCCATAGCATTTGGCGGTCACGTCCTTGCGCATCGCGCTGATCGTCTCGCGCGCGATCACCTTGCCGCCGATCGCCGCCTGGATCGGGATTTTGAACAGATGGCGCGGGATCAGTTCCTTCAATCGCTCGACCATGCCGCGGCCGCGCACTTCCGCAGTGGCGCGGTGGACGATCATGCTCAGCGCATCGACCGGCTCTTCGTTGACGAGGATGCCCATCTTGACCAGATCGCCCTCGCGATAGCCGATCTGTTCATAATCGAAGCTGGCATAGCCCTTGGAGAGCGATTTCAGCCGATCGTAAAAATCGAACACCACCTCATTGAGCGGCAGTTCATAGGTCACCTGCGCGCGCCCGCCGACATAGGTCAGGTTCTTCTGGATCCCGCGCCGGTCCTGGCACAGTTTCAGGATCGATCCGAGATATTCGTCGGGGACATAGATCACCGCCTGAATCCACGGTTCGGCGATGCTCTCGATCTTGTTCGGCTCGGGCATGTCGGCGGGATTGTGCAGTTCGATATGCCCGCCGCCATGCGTCAGCTCGATCTGGTACACCACCGACGGCGCGGTAGTGATCAGGTCGAGGTCGTACTCGCGCATCAGCCGTTCCTGGATGATCTCCAGGTGCAGCAGGCCGAGGAACCCACAACGGAAGCCGAAACCGAGCGCCGCCGATGTCTCCATCTCGAAGCTGAAGCTGGCATCGTTCAGCCGCAGCTTGCTGATGCTTTCGCGCAATTTCTCGAAATCATTGGCATCGACCGGGAACAGGCCGCAGAACACCACTGGCTGGACTTCCTTGAAGCCTGGCAATGCTTCGACTGCGGGCTTCTTCGCATCGGTCAGCGTGTCGCCGACGCGCGCCTGCGCCACTTCCTTGATCTGAGCGGTGATGAAGCCGATCTCGCCGGGGCCAAGGTCCGCAAGCTGTTCGATCTTCGGCCGGAAACAGCCGACGCGGTCCACCAGATGCGTGGTGCCGCTCTGCATGAACTTGACCTGCTGGCCCTTTTTCAGCGTGCCGTCGATCACGCGGACGAGGATGACGACGCCCAGATAGGGGTCGTACCAGCTGTCGACCAGCATTGCCTTGAGCGGGGCATCCGGATTACCCTTTGGCGCCGGGATGCGCTCCACCACTGCGTTCAGGATCTCGTCGATGCCAATGCCCGACTTGGCCGAGGCGAGCACCGCGCCCGATGCGTCGATGCCGATCACCTCCTCAATCTCGTTGCGCACCTTTTCGGGTTCGGCGCTGGGCAGATCGATCTTGTTGATCACCGGCACGATCTCATGGTCGTGCTCGATCGACTGATAGACATTGGCGAGGGTCTGCGCCTCGACCCCCTGCGCGGCATCCACCACCAGCAGCGCGCCCTCGCACGCCGCCAGGCTCCGGCTCACCTCATAGGCGAAATCGACATGCCCCGGCGTGTCCATCAGGTTGAGGACGTAATCGAGCCCGTCCGGCCCCTTCCAGTCGAGGCGCACGGTCTGCGCCTTGATGGTGATGCCGCGCTCCTTTTCGATCTCCATATTGTCGAGCACCTGCTCGCTCATCTCGCGCGCGGTAAGCCCGCCGGTGCGCTGGATCAGCCGATCGGCCAGCGTCGACTTGCCATGGTCGATATGCGCGATGATCGAAAAATTGCGGATACGGGAAAGGTCGGTTGCCATAGACCGCGCGCGTTAGCAGGGGTGGCGGGGTTGCGGAAGATGCCCCGTAGGATCAGTGTAGCGGGATGCGTCGCCTGATCCTCGCCCTCGCCTGCCTCGCCGGCCCCGCGCTGGCTGGCACGGCTCCGCAAACCATCCATGTCGTCCGGCATTTCGATACGCCTGCCGGGGAGAAGGACCCGGACCTGTTGCCGCAGGGCGTAGCGCGCGCGGAGGCGCTGGGGCGCTGGTTTCGGGGGAAGCGGCTGTGCGCGATTCTGGTCAGCGATTACAAGCGCACGCGCCAGACCGCAGCGCCGCTGGCGGCAGGTCGCAGCATCGCGGTGCAGACCTATGATCCGCGCGACACGCCGGGCGTGGTGGCCCGCGCCAGGGCATCGGCCTGTCCGGTGCTGATCGTGGGGCACAGCAACACCGTACCGGACATCGTCGCGCAACTGGGCGGCACGCGGCCCGCCGATCTCGCGCATGAGGATTTCGGCGATATCTGGACGATCGAGGGCGGCAGGACGACGCACGCGACGATCGCCCCCTCATCCCCATAACCGGGACCCTCGCCTGCCTTTTTCCGATGCACGTTCGGAACGGTTGCGGTATGACCTAGCCCCGGAGGGGTACCCTCATTGTCAGAGCGTATCAGTTGTATGCGACCATGCCGCACGGCACCGTCGCCGCCAGCTTTTCGGGGTAGAACGCCCCTGCAAGGGAGGATTATTTCATGCGTGTCGTCCGCAATCTCATCGCCGCAACGGCTCTGGTCTCGATGGCCGCCGGGCCGATCGCCGCATCGGCCCAGACCGCGACCAGCTCGTCGGGCAAGACCTATAAGGACGGCACCACCAAGGGCGCATCGTCGGGCCGCCGCGATCAGGAGCGCGGCCAGCGCGAGATTCCGCGCTGCACCCGCAATCTGGGCACTGTCGCGATCGTCGAACCGGACAATCAATGGTGGCGCGAGCTCAAGCTGGGCAGCCCCGAAGCGATCCTGAAGGTCTTCATCCAGCAGTCGGGCTGTTTCACCATCGTCAATCGCGGTCGCGCGATGCAGAGCCGCGCGATGGAGCGCGCGCTGCAGGAACAGGGCGAGATGCAGGGCGGCCAGAATATCGGCAAGGGCCAGGTCCGCACCGCTGACTATTTCCTTCAGCCCGATATCGTTTCAGGCAACCAGGATTCGGGGGGCGGCGGCCTTGGTGCCGTCGCCGGACTGTTCGGCCGTCGCCTGGGCGGTCTCGGCGCCATCGCGGGCAGCATCAACGTCAAGAAGAAAGAGGCCAACGTCACCCTGTCGATCGTCGATGCGCGCACGACCGAGGAAAAGGCACTGACCGAGGGCTATGCCCGCAAGACCGATATCGGCTTTGGCGGCGGCGGCGGTGGCGGCTGGTGGGGCGGGTTCGCTGCAGCGGGCGGCAGCGGCTATCAGAATACCGATATCGGTCAGGTGATCGTGCTCGCCTATCTCGATGCCTATACCAAGCTGGTGTACGAACTGGGCGGCCTGCCCGACGACGCCGCAGCGGCTGCGCCCCCCGCACGTCGCTGATCCAGCGCAGACGGGAAACGGGGTCGGCGCCCTTGCGCGTCGCCCCCTTTCCACGTCGCGGGATCCCGCCAATTCCGAAAACTCACTTAACGCGCGATCAACCAGGTCTTTACGCGCTTCGGTATAGACCTGCCGGGCAAAGCAGACCCCAAGACGCCGGATGGTCCGGCGCTGTTGCTTTGTGGGGACCTATGGCGCTCGAAACGGTACGGACAGCAGGGCTGAGCGGTGCATCGGGCACGCTGACCGCGCTCGTGTCTGCCGATGGCAGTGCGGTGCACCCCTATCTCGCCCGACTGAGCCAGGGCGTTGCGCTGATGCGCGACCTTTCCGATTTCGCGCACCAGATCTGTATCCTGCACGCGCGTCATCCCGATATTTTCGAGCTCGCGGCGGATCACTCGCGCCAACCCGCCACCGCTGCCTGGCTGGCCGAAGCGGTCCAGGGCTTCGCCGCCGAACGCGCCTATCTGGTCCGCATCGTCGCCGCAGCGGGGCCGCTGCCCAGCACGCCGGGTCAGGCCGCGTCGGAAGCGTGCCTCACCGCGCAACGCCATGCGCTCGACATGCTCGCCCAGTCGGACCGCACCGGCTGCGCCGACGGCACCGCGATCGCGCTCGCGCTCGACTGGCCTGCGATCCGCCACATGCTCGATATCGCGGCGGAGCGGCTCGGCATCGACCCGACACCCTGCCAATTGCCTCCGGCGTTCGAGACGGCGACGGTGATCGACGCGCTCGCCGCCTCGCTGCCGATCGAGCGGGCGATGATGTTCGGCGCGCAGCAGATGCTGGCCCAGCATCGCGGCCTGTTCGATCTGCTCGACGCCCGCGCCTCGGCCCGCGAAAACCACTAACTCCCGCTTGCGCCACGCCCCCTTCCCCCGCTAGGCCATACCCGATCTTCCAATTTCACGGGGACGGGAATGCGCTTCGAAGGCACGCAGGATTATGTCGCAACCGACGATCTGAAGGTCGCGGTCAACGCCGCCGTGACGCTGCGCCGCCCGCTGCTGGTCAAGGGCGAGCCGGGAACGGGCAAGACCGTCCTTGCCTATGAAATCGCGAAGGCGGTCGGCGCGCCGCTGATCGAATGGAACGTCAAATCGACGACCAAGGCGCATCAGGGCCTGTATGAATATGACGCGGTCGCCCGACTGCGCGACGGCCAGCTCGGCGATCCGCGCGTGCATGAGATTTCAAACTATATCCGCAAGGGCAAGCTGTGGGAGGCCTTCACTTCGCCCCAGCTCCCCGTGCTGCTGATCGACGAGATCGACAAGGCCGACATCGAATTCCCCAACGACCTGCTCCACGAGCTCGATCGCATGGAATTCCACGTCTACGAGACCGGCGAGACGGTCCGCGCCGCCGAACGCCCGATCGTTGTCATCACCTCGAACAACGAAAAGGAATTGCCCGACGCATTCCTGCGCCGCTGTTTCTTCCACTATATCAAATTCCCCGATCGCGGCACCATGCAGGCGATCATCGACGTCCATTTCCCCGGCATCCAGAAGATGCTGGTGAGCAAGGCGATGGATATCTTCTACGACATCCGCGAGGTGCCTGGCCTGAAGAAAAAGCCGAGCACCAGCGAGCTGCTCGACTGGCTGAAACTGCTGCTGCACGAGGACATGCCGCTCGACGTGCTGCAATCGCGCGACCCCAGCAAGGCAATCCCCCCGCTCCACGGCGCGCTGCTCAAGAACGAACAGGATGTGATGCTGTTCGAGCGGCTGGCCTTCATGGCGCGGCGGCAGGCGCCCAAGGGCTGATCTCTTGCCGGGGCCGCCGGCGCGCGCGGCTGTTACCCCTCCTCTGCCTCGTCCGGTGCCTCCAGGTCGGACGGGTCGTAGAGATAATCGAGCAACTCCCCCGGCGCACAGTCCAGCGCCGCGCACATCCGCGCGAGCGTCGAGAACCGCACCCCGCGCACTTTCCCGGAACGGAAGAGCGAAAGCTGCGTCTCGCTCACTCCGATGCGGCGGGCGAGTTCCTTGCCGGTGATGCCGCGCGCACTCAGTGCGGCGTCGAGGGTGACTTTCACCGGCATCAGAAGAACTCGTTCAGTTCGTCACGCATCGACGCGGCCTGCGCCAGCAATTGCGACAGCAAGACCAGCGTGGCCCCCACGACCCCGAGCGTGATCGCAGCGCCGTCAAATGCCAGATACGCACCACGCTCGTAGAGCAACCGCGTCAGCAACGGCACGCCAAACACGTTGAACAGCGCGCCGACGAACAAGGCCGACCCGACCCGGAACAACAGCCGCGGCACGACCTGCCCGAACAAGGCGCCGCCCGCGATCGCCTTGAGCGCCTGCCGCACCATCCAGATCGCCCAGATGTAGATGAACATCGGAACGTAGAAGATAATCATCATCCCCGTGCTCCGGCCCAGCCCGTTCCAGAGCAAGGCGACCGCCAGCACCGCCACTGCGAGCGCCAGCATCGCGAAGGGCAATGTCACCAGCCACATCAGCAGGCGCGCCCGTGCGCGCAGCGTTTCGAGGGTCATGTTCGGAGACATAAATTTAACCTTGACTTAAATTTTCGGCGCATCGATTTAAGTTAGACATAAATCAAGGAGCCCTTCTGATGCAAGCAGCACTGGAAATCAAAGGCCTGGGTCGGCGGCTCGGCGGCCGCGCCGTCATCGACAATCTGTCGATGCGCGTGCCACGTCGGGCGATCTACGGCTTTCTGGGCGCCAACGGCACTGGCAAGACGACCACGATCCGCATGGTGCTTGGCGTGCTGCGTGCGCATGTCGGCGAAATCCGCGTGTTCGGCGAAGCCATGCGCCACGGGAAGGCGCGGCGAATCGGCGCGCTGGTGGAATCGCCCGCGCTCTACGATCACCTGACCGGCGCCGAGAATCTCGACCTCACCCGTCGCATTCTTGATTTGCCGCGACGCGAAGTCGACCGGGTACTCGAACTGGTCGATCTGCGCGATGTGGCGAAGCGCCGCACGGGCGGATTCTCACTCGGAATGCGTCAACGGCTCGGCATCGCACGGGCGCTGCTCGGCAGCCCGAAGCTGCTGATCCTCGACGAACCGACCAACGGCCTCGACCCGGACGGCATCCGCGACATGCGCGTGCTGCTCCAGTGCCTGCCCGAAGGCGGCGACGTCACCCTGCTCATCTCCAGCCATCTGCTCGGCGAGATCGAGGCGATCGCTACGCATGTCGGGCTGCTTCATGCCGGACGACTGTTGGCCGAGGCGCCGCTCGCCGAATTGCTCGGCAGCCAGGGCGGCGTCGAAGTGGCGACCGAGGATCGCGCCCGCGCCGCGCTGATCCTTGGCGAGGCCGGGTTCGGGGTGTGCCCGCACGCGGACCTCCCCGGCGCTCTGGTGGTCGATGCCGCCGATCCCGCAGATATCGCCGCCCTGCTCCATCAGCGGGGCGCCCGCCTGACCCATCTCGCCCGCCATCGGCGCCCGCTCGAACAGGTCTATCATGACCTGCGCGCCAAGGCCGCCTGAGGAGAAATTGCCATGTTCCCCCGCTTCCTTGCCGTCGAGTTCCTCAAACTGCGCCGCTCGCTGGCCCTGCTGCTATGCGCCGCAGCGCCGGCTTGTATCGCCGTCCTCGGTGCGCTGATCGCGCTTGATCGCGGCGGCGACTGGCGTGGGTTCGCGCTCGGCAATTCGGCCTTCTGGGCCTTTGCGATGCTGCCGATGGCGCTCACTGCGCTCAGCGTGCTGCTCGCGCAGATGGAGCATGGCGCGCGCGCCTGGGACCATCTGCTCGCGCTGCCCGGCGCACGGCTTCACCTGTTTCTCGCCAAGGCCGTGGTGATGCTGACGCTGTTGTGGGGCATGACCCTGTGGCTGTTCGTACTGCTCCATCTGTCGGGCCTCGCGGTCGACGCGATCACGCCCGGCACGTTCAAGGGCACGCCCGACCCCGTCGGCACGGCGTCTGTACTCGTGCGTATGGCGCTGGCCTCGACCCTCGTGGCGATCCTTCAGCTATGGGTGGCGCTGCGCTTCCGCAGCTTCGTACCCCCGCTCGTCTTCGGCATCGCCGGCACCTTCGCCGCAATTGTAGCGGTGAGTGCGCGGCAGGGCGTGTATTTCCCTTGGCTCATGGCGACCAACATCCTCGCCGCCGATCCGGCCAAGTCGGCGCTCGCGCTGACGCTGGGCGGCTTGGGCGGACTATTGGCGCTGGGGGCGATGCTCGTGCATCTCGGTCGCCGTGACATGGTCGGGGCGGGAAGCTAGGCCGGGCGAACGAACGATGCGCCCGGCGGCATTCGCGCCGCCGACGGGCCACAACTCGGCTTAGCCGGCCCCTGGCCATGTCACACGCGAGTAACGCTGTTGCCCGACAAGGCGGGCGGTGGACGCATCTGAGTTGCGCTCCCCCTGTGCGCTTTGGGATAGGGAGGATCGGCGATGCTGGGGCGGTTTGGTCTGTTGGCATTCGCGGCACTGGCGCTCGCATCGTGCGACGGAACGTCGTTCCGCGCGATTCATGTCGTCGGCTCGTCGACGGTGCTACCCTTTACCAAGGCCGTTGCGACGGCATTTGTCGCGGAGGATGACGGGCGCCGGACACCGGTGATCGAATCGACCGGCACCGGCGGCGGCATGATCCGCTTTTGCGAGGGCGTGGGCGCCAAATATCCCGACATCGTCAACGCATCGCGGCGGATGCGGGCCACCGAGTTCGATACGTGCCAGACGAACGGGGTGAAGGAAATCATCGAGGTGCCGATCGGGCTCGACGGCATCGCCCTTGCCGAATCCAATGACGGGCCAAAGCTGACGCTGACCCGCAAGGACATCTATCTGGCGCTCGCCGCGAACCCGATGGGGAAGCCCAACACCGCGAAGATGTGGAGCGACGTCAACCCCGCGCTACCCGCTACGCCGATCACCCTATTGGGGCCGCCATCGACGAGCGGCACGCGCGACGCCTTTGTCGAACTGATCCTGGAACCGGGATGCATCGCCGCAAACCCGGCCGCCAAAGAACTCAGGACGAACCCCGATCCGGCGCTGTTCGAGGCCGCCTGTCGCGCGATCCGCAAGGATGGCCCCTATATCGAAAAGGGCGAGGACGACGACCTGATCGTCGAGGGGCTGTACGCAAACCGCAACGCGGTGGGCGTGGTCGGCTTTTCCTATCTCGAAAAGAACCGCACGCGATTGCACGGCGTCCCGATCGACGGGGTGACGCCGACCTATCAGGATATCGCCAACGGCAAATATCCGGGGGTGCGGAGCCTGTATCTCTATGTCAAGAAACGGCATTTGGCGGCGATGCCCGAGTTGGAGGATTTCCTGAAACTCTATGTGACGATGTGGGCCCCCGGCGGACCACTCACCGAGCGCGGCCTGATCGCTGCACCCGACAAGGTTCGCCGTCGCGCGGCCGAGACGATCGCCAACGAATATCCGGTGAAGCGTTCAGCCCTGCCCTGAGCGGCGCGGCAATCAGTCCGCCACCTTCACCACCAGTTTGCCGATCGCCCCGCGTGCGCCGAGCTTGGCAATTGCCTTGCCGCCATCCTCGAATGCGAACACTTCGCTGACATGCGGGCTGATCGCCCCCTCTTCCCAGAGGCGGAAGAGATGATCGACATGCGCGGCGTTCGCCTTGGGATCGCGCGCGGCGAAGGCACCCCAGAAGACTCCGCACACGTCGCAGCTTTTGAGCAGGGTCAGGTTAAGCGGCAGCTTGGGAATGCCCGCCGGGAAGCCAACGACGAGATAGCGGCCCTCCCAGGCGATCGAGCGCAGCGCCGGCTCGGCATAGTCGCCACCGACGGGGTCGTAGATCACGTTCGCGCCGTTCGGGCCGACCGCCGCCTTGAACTGCTCCGCCAGCGCCTTGGACGCGTCCTTGTCGAACGGCGCCCGGCCATAGATGAGCGTCTCGTCGGCGCCCGCCGCCCTGGCAGCCGCCGCCTTCTCCTCGCTCGACACCGCCGCGACGACGCGTGCGCCGAACGCCTTGCCCAATTCGATCACCGACAGGCCGATCCCGCCCGCCGCGCCCAGCACGAGCAGCGTATCGTCCGCCTTCAAACGCCCGCGGTCGAGCAAGGCATGGATGCTGGTGCCATAGGTCATCAACAACGATGCGCCCTGCTCGAAACTCTTCCCCTCGGGCAGGCGATAGAGGCGGCGGCGCTCGACCGCGGCCTTTTCGGCAAGGCCATTCCAGCCGGTCGAGCCGAGCACGCGGTCGCCGGGCTTGAGGTCATCGACCCCCTCACCTACCGATTCCACCACGCCCGCAATCTCGCCGCCTGGCGCGAAGGGGCGGGGCGGCTTGAACTGATATTTATCCTCGATGATGAGCACGTCGGGATAGTTGATCGCACAGGCCTTGATCGCGACCACCACCTCGCCGGGCTTGGCAACCGGATCGGGAAGTTCGTCGAGCGTTAGAGTTTCAGGTCCGCCCACTTCCTTCGACAACAAGGCCCGCATCACCGCTCTCCTTACCGATCCAGGGCCGCTCTTTGGCGACCATCGATTCGAATTTCGAAATCACGGTATCCCTTGCCAGTGTCAGCCCGACCTCGTCCAGCCCCTGCATCAGGCAATCGCGGCGGAACGGGTCCATCTCGAAGGCGAACCGGTCCTGAAACGGGGTGGTGACGGTCATTGTCTCCAGGTCAATCGTGACCTGATCGGTCCTCGCGACTTCGATCAGCCGGTCGATCGCTTCCTGAGGCAGCACCACCGCGACGATGCCGTTCTTGAACGCATTGCCCGCGAAAATATCCGAATAGCTGGGCGCAATCACCGCAATGATGCCCATGTCCTTGAGCGCCCAGGCGGCGTGCTCGCGGCTCGACCCGCACCCGAAATTCTCCCCGGCGATCAGGATCGGAGAACCGGCATAAGCAGGATCGTCGAAGATATTACCGGGCTCGGCCCGCACCGTCTCGAACGCCCCGCGCCCCAGCCCTTCGCGGCTGATCGTCTTGAGCCAATGGGCGGGGATGATGATGTCGGTGTCGATATTCTTCGCGCCCCAGGGATAGGCGCGCCCTTCAACCTTGCGGACCGGTTTCATCGTCTCAACTCCAGCGATGCACAGCGAACGCGACGCTGCGGACCGCGCCATCGCGCCGCCCGCCACGTCCCTCGCATTTGATTGGTAACGGTTCGCCGAGCAGCGCGCTCAACGCACGGGCGGGCTGACCTGAGCGCTCGCCTGCGCCTCGCCAACCGAGAAGGTCGCGGTCGCATAGACCGCCGCCGCGCCGCTCAGGATCGTGCCTGCGATCAATGCCACCAATACGCGCTTCACCGGTCATCCCCCCGTTTGGACCCCCATCAGGTCCCGAACGTCCGTGAGCCTGCCAGTCACCGCCGCCGCCGCCGCCATTGCGGGCGAGACGAGGTGGGTACGCGCTCCCGGACCCTGCCGTCCTACGAAATTTCTGTTGGAAGTGGAAGCACATCTCTCGCCCGGCGGGACTTTGTCCGGGTTCATCGCGAGACACATGGAGCAGCCCGGCTCACGCCATTCGAAGCCGGCGGCCGTGAAGATGCGATCCAGACCCTCGGCCTCGGCCTGGCGCTTCACCAGCCCGGAGCCGGGAACGATCAGCGCCTGACGCACGCCGTCCGCAACCTTGCGCCCGTTTACCACGGCGGCGGCGGCGCGCAGATCCTCGATCCGGCTGTTGGTGCAGCTGCCGATGAAGATATTCTCGACCGCAATGTCCTGCATCCGCGTGCCGGGGGCGAGGCCCATATAGTCGAGCGATTTGCGTGCGGCGACGCGCTTGGCCGGATCCTCGAAACTGTCGGGGTCGGGCACGCTGCCGGTGATCGGCACCACATCCTCGGGGCTGGTCCCCCAGGTGAGCGAGGGGGCGATGTGACTGCCCTGCAACGTCACCACGCGATCGTACTGCGCACCCGGATCGGTCGGCAGCGAGCGCCACCAGGCCAGCGCCTTCTCCCACTCCGCCCCCTTCGGCGCCATCGGACGGCCCTTCAGATAGGCGTAGGTGGTCTCGTCGGGCGCGATCAGGCCGGCGCGCGCGCCGCCCTCGATCGACATATTGCTGATCGTCAGCCGCCCCTCGACCGACAGGCCACGAATCACCTCGCCGGTATATTCGATGACATAGCCGGTGCCCCCCGATGCGCCGATCCGGCCGATGATCGCCAGGATGACGTCCTTGGCCGACACGCCATAGCCGAGCGTGCCATCGACGCGGATCTCCATCGTCTTCGACTGGGTGAGCAGCAACGTCTGCGTCGCCAGCACATGCTCGACCTCGCTCGTCCCGATGCCAAAGGCGAGAGCGCCAAGCGCGCCGTGCGCCGAAGTGTGGCTGTCGCCGCAGACCAGCGTCGTGCCAGGCAGGGTGAAGCCCTGTTCCGGCCCCACGACATGGACGATACCCTGCTCCGGCGCGGTCGCGCCGAAATAATCGATGCCGAATTCGGCGACGTTGCGCTCCAGCGCGGCAAGCTGCTGCGCACTCTCCTGATCGGCGATCGGCAGGCGGTGGCCCGCCGCATCGGTCCGTGCGGTGGTGGGGAGGTTGTGGTCCGGCACCGCGAGCGTCAGGTCGGGACGCCGCACCCCGCGGCCGTTGATGCGCAGCGCCTCGAACGCCTGCGGGCTGGTCACCTCATGGACGAGGTGGCGATCGATATAGATGAGGCAGGTGCCGTCCGGGCGCCGCTCAACGACGTGCGAAGCCCAGATTTTTTCGTAGAGCGTAAGAAGTTTGCTGGCCATGATGCCGTCCCCTTACGCCTTTGTTACGCAGGGGCAAGCGCAGGCGACATTTTCTGAGGCGAAGTCCTGCTTCAGTGGCCCACCACGCCGAGCGACACGAACGGTTTGTCATGCTCGCCATATTTCTCGACCAGCGTCGCGCTGGCTTCGTTGAGGCCGATCACCTCGACCGCCTTGCCCTCGCCGCGCAACCGCAGGACGATCTTGTCGAGCACGCCGGTCGCCGAAATATCCCAGAAATGCGCCTTGGTCAGGTCAATCGTCACCGAGTCCACCGCCTCTTCACGAAACGCGATCGATTCCATGATCCGATCCGTCGAGGCGAAGAAAATCTGTCCGCCGATCGTGTAGCTGCGGCTGCGCCCGTCAGGGCTCAGCGCGGTCTCGATGGTGACGAGCTGACGCACCTTGCCGGCAAAGAAGATGCCCGACAGCAACACGCCTGCCAGCACGCCCATCGACAGATCGTGGGTCCAAACGACGATGACGACGGTTGCGAGCATCACGACGCTCGACTGCCAGGGGTGGACGCGCAGGTCGGCAAAGGACTGCCAGCGGAAGGTGCTGACCGACACGAACATCATTACCGCGACCAGCGCCGGCATCGGGATCTGCGCCACCCACCGGCCGAGCACGACGATCAGGATCAGCAGCAGGATGCCCGCGGCGAAGGTCGACAGGCGGCGGCGCCCGCCCGACTTCACGTTGATCACCGACTGGCCGATCATCGCGCAACCGCCCATGCCGCCGATCATGCCGGTGAAGAAATTGGCGATCCCCTGCCCCAGCGTCTCCCGGCGCTTGTCGGAGCGCGTCTCGGTCATGTCGTCGACGATCTGCGCAGTCAGGAGGGATTCGAGCAATCCGACGGCGGCCATCGCCAGCGAGAAGGGCGCAATGATGCGTAGCGTTTCCCAGGTCAGCGGCACCTGCGGCCAGTGGAACATCGGCAGCGCCTCGGGCAGCCTGCCCATCTCGCCGACCGTATTGACGTCGATGCCCATGCCGATCGTCACCGCAGCGAGCAGCACGATCGCTACCAGCGGCGACGGCACGGCGCTGGTCAGGCGCGGGAGCAGATAGATGATCGCCAGCCCCGCCGCGACCATCGCATAGGTCTCCCAGCCCACCCCGGTCAACTGGGGCAGCTGTGCCATGAAGATCAGGATCGCGAGCGCGTTGACGAAGCCGGTGATGACCGAGCGCGACACGAACCGCATCAGCAGGTCGAGCCGCAGCAGCGCGGCGATCCCCTGAAACACGCCCATCAGGATCGTCGCCGCGAACAGATATTCGACGCCATGGTCGCGCACCAGCGGCCCGACCAGCACCGCCACCGCCGCCGTTGCCGCCGAGATCATACCGGGCCGCCCGCCGGTGATTGCGATGATCACCGCGATCGAGAAGCTGGCGTACAGCCCGACGCTCGGGTCCACCCCGGCGATCAGGGCAAAGCCGATCGCTTCCGGGATCAGCGCCAGCGCGACCACCAGCCCCGACACGATCTCCCGCCCCGGATTGGTCAGCCAGTCGCGGCGGACGTTAGAGGCAAAAGACATGTGAACATCGGCCACGGGGCGGTTCCTTGGGTGCAGCAAACTCGGAATTGCTGCAATGCAGCGAGTGCGGCGCGTTTAGCCGCCGCCGCCCAATGGTTCAACCCGACTGGCGCGCCCGCTCCTGCGGCGACACATAAGCGGGATCGTGCGCGAAGGGGAGCGGGCCGCCTGAGCGAAGGGTGTCGAGCAGTTGGGCGAAGCCGGTGTCGAAGGCAAAATCCAACTCGCGCTGGATCCGTCCGCTGTCATAGACCCGCCCGATCCGCGTTGGCAGTTCCCAACCGCGCGCGGCATAGAGCGCGGGCGCATCCGGGAAATGCCGAGCGATCACCGCGGCGGCATCGCGCTTCAGCTCCGCCGCCTCGTCGCGTGCGAAGGGGGTGGGCGCGGAGACGATATAGGTCCCGAACCCGATCGCTGGTGCCTTGGCCAGTGCCGCGACATGCGCGCGTGCGGAGTCCTCCACGGTCAGGCGACGGTTGAGAAACTCGTTTGCCTTTAAATTGACGCCCGGTGGATGGCTGTGCGTATCATCTTCCTCGGGAAAGAAACGCCCCGTGCGCAGGACGATGCAGCTCAGCCCATGTTCGGCATGGAACAGGCGGCAGAGCTGCTCGGCGGCATATTTGGTGACGCCATAGATGTTGCGTGGTTCGATCGGCCCGCTGTCCTCGTCGAGCCACACCGCCGCATCCCCCGCCTCGTCGCGGATTGCCTGGCTGATCATCAGCGAGGTGGTCGAGGTGAAGACGAACCGGTCATGTCGAGCGGCGACCGCCGCTTCGAGCAGGTTGAGCGTGCCGGTGACGTTGACGTCGACGAACCCCTCTTTCGGATAGCGCACGATGTCGGGCTTGTGCAGCGCCCCGCCATGGATCACCGCCTCGATCCCCCGCTCGGCAAGCACCCGGTCGATCGCCGCGCGATCGGCGACGCTCGCGATCACATCGGTATCGGCACCGGGCGCGACGTCGAGGCCGGTGACGTGATGGCCCTCGGCCCGCAGCAGCGGCGCGACAAAGCGGCCGAGCCAGCCCGACGAACCGGTCAGAAGAACATGCATGGTCAGCGCCTAATCTTGTGTCTCGGATTGCGGATAAGCGGTGCCGCCGCGCCACAACCCCGCTGCCGTGAAGCTGCCGAACAGCGCACCCTCGGCAACGCTGGTCACGATGCGGCTGCGCAGGCCGAAGCCGCTTTCACCCAGCAGCCGGCCGATATGGCCCAGGTCGAGCCGCGCGCCCTCCATCGTCCGGGTGAGTACGTCGATGCTTCCGGCCAGCAGCCGCCCGCCCGCCAAGGCGATGATCAGCCCCGCCGCCGCGCCCAGCACCAACCCGGCCAGTCCGGCATGGCGCCTGGTGCTTCCCGCGCGCCGCGCCGCGATCCAGAATGCCATCCCGACCGCAGCCCCCAATGCCAACCCCTCAGGCGCGCCGGTAATCCCTTCGGGCGCACGGCCGAGCAGCAGGGCAAAGGCGTCGATGCCGAGCAGCTTGGAAACCGCGCCGACGATCAGCCCTGCCAGCGCGCCGCCGACAATTGCCATTGGTGAGCGGGCACCGCCGCGCTGCACCGCCGCCGCCACGCCGAACGCCACCGCCCCTCCGCCAATCGCGGCCAGCGCGATGGTGATGCAGGCCAGCACCAGCACGAACGACAGCGCCCCGCTTTGCGCCGGCACCGCCAGCGTCGCGCCGAGCACGCCATAGGTCAGCCCGCCAATCACTCCGGCCGCAACTGCGCCCGCAGTCCCGGTCGTTCCCATCCGCCACATCAGCGACTGCGCCGGCAGCGGCTGCGGCGCGGGCGGAAGCGGTTGCTCGGTCGCCTCGCCCTCGATCGCACCAACAAAGCGATACCCGAATTTCGGTACCGTCGCGATGAAGCGCGGATCGCCTGCCTCATCGCCAAGCGTGCGGCGCAAGGTGCGGATGCACTGGGTCAGCGCCTCATCCGTCACCGGAATGCCGCGCCACACCGCGTCCATGAACCGGTCCTTGGTCACCAATTGCCCGCGCTCACGCACCAGCAAGATCAGCGCGTCGAGATAACGCGCGTTGAGCGCCACCTCCGCGCCGTCACGGCGCAGCTGGCGCTCGGTGCTGTCGAGCTCGAAGCTCCCAAAGCGATAGATCATCGGGTCCATGGCGAATTCAGCGAAGCCTCAGATCTTGCTCATGCCGCTCACCCACCGGCCGGGCCAGGGACGGGTATCGGCACTTCATGGAGGCAAGCAAGTGGTTGAACAAGCAAAGACTGGCGGCATGTGGCGCAACCCGTGGCGGTTGATCGGATGGGGCGGGATCCTTGGGTTGCTGCTGCTCCCGGCAGTGGCGATGCAGTTTACGCATGAGGTCGATTGGAGCGGCGGGGACTTCCTGTTCGCCTTCCTGATGCTCGGCAGCGTGGGGCTTGCGGTCGAGCTGACCGTGCGCGCCAGCCCGGCCTGGACCTATCGCGCGGGCATGGGCATCGTGCTGGCCGCCTGCTTTCTGACGATCTGGATCAACCTCGCCGTCGGGTTCGTCGGGAGCGAGGACAACCCGATCAACGCGCTCTTCTTCCTCGTACCGCTGAGCGCGGTCGCAGTATCGGTGCTGAGCGGATTTCGTGCACGGGGCATGGCGGTCGCGTCGGCCCTCGCCGCTGCGGTCCAGATCGGCGTGATGCTGTATATCTGGACGACCGGGCAGGGATTCCCGATCGGCGTCACCCTTTTCTTCGGCACGCTGTGGTGCGTTGCCGCCGGGTTGTTTCACCAGGCAGCACGTCAGCGATCCTGACATTCCTCCCCTGCCCCGCAGGGGAGGTGGCAGCGAAGCTGACGGAGGGGCCGCCCCGTAGAGGGCGGATTTTTGCCGAGCTGTTGACGGCCGGCTGCGCGGCCGCCCCTCCACCACCCGCTCCGCGGGCGGTCCCCCTCCCCTGCGCTGCAGGGGAGGAACTGGAACTCATGCCGTCGCCAGAGCCACCTCGTAATGCGCCGTGGTCTTCGCCGCGACCTCTTCCTCGGTCACGCCGGGCGCCAGTTCGATCAGGCGGAAGGGCGAGACGTGGTCGGGCCGCTGGAACACCGCCAGATCGGTGATAATCATGTCGACCACATTCTTGCCGGTCAGCGGCAGCGAGCATTCGGGGATGAATTTCGGGCTGCCATCCTTGGCATTATGCTCCATCACCACGATGATCTTCTTGACGCCAGCGACCAGATCCATCGCGCCGCCCATCCCCTTGATCATCTTGCCCGGAATCATCCAGTTGGCGATGTCGCCATCCTGCGAAACCTCCATCGCGCCCAGCACGGTCAGGTCGATATGCCCGCCCCGGATCATCGCGAAGCTGTCGGCGCTGCTGAAATAGACCGATTGCGGCAGTTCGCTGATCGTCTGCTTGCCGGCGTTGATGAGGTCGGGGTCCTCCTCGCCTTCAAATGGAAACGGGCCGATGCCCAGCATTCCATTCTCCGATTGAAGCGTCACCTCCACCCCCTCGGGAATGTGGTTCGCCACCAATGTCGGGATGCCGATGCCAAGATTGACATAGAAGCCGTCCTTCAGTTCCTTCGCGGCGCGCGCGGCCATTTCGTCGCGGGTCCAGCCCATGCTGTCCTGGGGCATCTTGTCACTCCTTGGGCGTATCTTGAGACGGGTTGACGGTGCTGCGCACCGGATTGGGGAGGAGGAACCAGCCTGCGCCCCAAAGCGGCGCGACCATGGTCTCGGTCGCTGCGGTGGGACGGCGGGCCGAATTGCCTTCGGCATCGAATGCGTCGCTGAACTCACCGAGGGAGTCGCCGACGATCGCGATCACGCAATAGCTGGCGGCGATGGTCTGGCGCATCTGATCGCCCGGGATCGGTGACTCCCCGCCGCGCAGAAACAGGGTCTTGCCGGCTTCTGTCTGGCCGAAGCCAAGCTGGGCAAGCAATGCGGATACGCCCGCAGCGCCCGATCGCGCGCGGGCGCTGGTGAAGATCGCCTGGACGCCCTCGCGACGCACCGCTTCGATCCCTTCGACCGCGCCCGGCACGGCTGCAACCAGATCGCGCCCGTCCCCGTTCCAGCGCCGCCAACGCGCCTGCGGGTCGCTGCCTTCGGCATTTTCATCCAGATCGAAGACGATCGCGAGCGGCTTTGTTCCACACGCCACATAACGCGGCGCATCGAGGCTCGCGCCTTCGGCCAGCACCACCGCGCGGGGCTCCGTGCCCGCGCGCCGTGCCGCCACCTGCGCCTCGACATAGGTCCAAAGCGACTGATAGGCCTGAAGACTATACGCTGCCGCCTCTCCCGCACCGGCGGATAAGGGAGGTGCTGCGCCATCGGGGACAGTCCGGCCGCCCGGCGCGCCGACGCCCTCGAGCGGCACGATGGCCGCACCCTCGGCAATACGCATCCGCTCGCGTGCCTGCGCGGTCGCCAGCCCTGATTGGGCATCGGTCCCCGACACAGGATCGGCGGCCTGCATCCGTTCCCGCGCCCGTTCGGTGGCGAGCGGCGCATCAAGCGGAGCCTCGCCCCGCTCTTGCCGGCGCTGCGCAGGCGCCTTGTTGTCCCCACTCAGTTCGCCACGCGCGATCACGCCCCCCGCCAGCACCGGAATCGCCGCAGCGACGCAGCCGCCCGTCAGCAATGACGCTGTGGCCAGCGCCGCGATGGCGCGCAGCCGGATCACGCCGCCGCGCTGCTCTCGGCGCGCGGACGGACGGTGCGGAACTCGATCTTCTTGTCGTAGGGAGCGCCGACGATCATCCGCTTCACATAGATGCCGGGCAGATGGATACAGTCGGGGTCGAGGCTGCCGACCGGCACCACTTCCTCGACTTCGGCGACGCAGACATGGCTGGCGGTCGCCATGGGCTGGTTGAAATTGCGCGCGGTCTTGCGGAAGATCAGATTGCCCGCCTCGTCCGCCTTCCACCCTTTGATGATCGACAGGTCGGCGCGGATCCCGCGTTCGAGGATATAGTCCTCCCCGTCAAAGACCTTCACTTCCTTGCCCTCGGCCACCTTCGTGCCGACGCCGGTCTTGGTGTAGAAGCCGGGGATGCCGGCTCCGCCCGCGCGGCAGCGCTCGGCCAGCGTGCCCTGGGGACAGAATTCAACCTCAAGCTCGCCCGCCAGATATTGCCGCTCGAACTCCTTGTTCTCACCGACATAGGAGGAGATCATCTTGCGCACCTGGCGGCTGCGCAGCAGCTTGCCCAGCCCTTCGCCATCGATCCCGGCATTGTTGCTGGCGATCGTCAGATCCTTGACCCCCGACGCCTGGATCGCGTCGATCAGCCGCTCGGGAATACCGCACAGCCCAAAGCCGCCCGCGCAGATCATCATGCCGTCATGGAGCAGGCCGTCCAGCGCCGCCTCGGCGTTCGGATAGAGTTTCTTCATCGCGGCGATTCTCTCCTCTGGTCCTGGGCCGCGCGATAGTCGCGAGGGCATCCCGCGGTCAAGCGAACCTGAACCGACTTTCAACTTGCACGAGTGGCGCGGCGATTGCGACGAATGCACGCTGCACTGCGGCAAATACCTGTCCGGACGCGTTGAATGGTTAACCTTTGACGGTTAGCATTTGCAGCGATTTCCTGGGGGCGGGATTGTCGCACATGATCGAATTCACGGTGTTTCTCTATGGCCTGTTGTCGGCCTTTGTCCTGATGGCGGCCGAACAGAATCGCCGCCTCGCCCGACCCAATCCCGCGATGGTGACGGTGGTCGGCTGGGGGTTGTTTTCGATGTCGTCCACGCTGGCGGTGCTGTTTGGCGCCGTCGCGCTCGCGCTTGTTCTGGGCGTTCCCATTCCCGAATTGTCCGCCGCATAAAAAAACGGGGCGGCCATGGGCCACCCCGTGAGGGCTTGGGAAAGAAGGTCTCAGCCGGTCTTCAGCGAACCGAACCGCGACGAACCAGGTTCACGATCGCCAGAAGCACGACCGCGCCGAGGAACGAGATCAGCAGCGACATCGCGCTGAACGAACCCTGGGTAATGGTGCCGCCGCCGATCAGCGGGGTAATCAACAGCCCTGCCAGCAGCGCGCCGACAATGCCCACCACGATATTGAGGAAAATGCCCTGTTGGGCGTCGGTGCGCATCACGATGCTGGCAAGCCAGCCCAGCACGCCGCCTACGACCAGAAGAATAATAAGGTTGATCATCTGCCGTCTCCCGTATTCAGCCTCGGCATAGCCGAGTTACGCGATATACGGTTGAGAAGGCCGGACGTTCCGCGTCCGGACAACTTTGTTTCGCCTGTGTCATTGGCCGCGGCCATTCATGCGTGTCAGGAGACCATCATGCCGGTCTATGCCTTTGAGGATGTCGAACCCGTCATCGATGCCGATGCCTGGATCGCCCCCAGCGCCGACGTGATCGGCGATGCGCGCCTTGCCGCTGGCGCCAGCATATGGTTCGGCGCCGTGATCCGTGCCGACAACACCCCGATCAGCATCGGCGCGCGCAGCAATGTTCAGGAGGGGGCGATGCTCCACTCCGACCCCGGCGTGCCATTATCGGTCGGCGAGGATTGCACCATCGGGCACCACGCGATCCTGCACGGCTGTACGATCGGCAATCGCGTGCTGGTCGGCATGGGCGCGATCATCCTCAACCGCGCAGTGATCGGCGACGATTGCCTGATCGGCGCCGGTGCGCTGGTGACCGAAGGAAAGGAATTTCCACCTGGTAGCCTGATCGTCGGCAGCCCCGCGCGCGCGGTGCGCGAGATCGATGCGACCACCCGTGCAGGCCTGCTCCTCTCGGCGCAGAATTATGCCGAACGCCAGCGGCGGTTTCGAGGAGGGTTGCGGCGGGTGGATTAGCGGTGCTCATTCCTCCCCTGCCCCGCAGGGGAGGTGGCATCGCGAAGCGATGACGGAGGGGCCGCCCGTAGAGGGCGGAATTTTGCCGAGCGGCTTACGGCCGTCTGCACGGCCGCCCCTCCAGCCCCGCCTGCGGCGGCGGTCCCCCTCCCCTAAGACAAGCTCAAGGGAGGAATAAGACGTCGCTTTCGAATTTCCGGTACGCCAACCCTTGCCGTTTACGTAAAGCATCTGGACACGCAATTCGGTTCGTCTATGAAACGGGTATGGCCCTTCCCGCGCTCTTCGACCGCCTGCGCCTGCCCGTTATCGGGTCGCCGCTCTTCATCGTCTCCGGCCCCGAACTGGTGATTGCCCAGTGCAAGGCGGGGATCGTCGGCTCCTTCCCCGCGCTCAATGCGCGGCCGCAGACTATGCTCGACGAATGGCTCCACCGGATCACCGAGGAGCTGGCCGCATGGAACCGCGACAATCCCGATCGCCCCGCCGCGCCCTTTGCCGTCAATCAGATCGTCCACCGCTCCAACGACCGTCTCGAAGCGGATCTTGCGACCTGCGCAAAATGGCAGGTGCCGATCGTCATCACGTCGCTCGGCGCGCAGGAGGCCGTCAATCAGGCGGTGCATTCATGGGGCGGCATCACGTTGCACGATGTCATCAACGATCGCTTCGCGCACAAGGCGGTGGACAAGGGCGCCGACGGGCTGATCCTGGTCTGCACCGGCGCAGGGGGACATGCGGGCCAGCTCAGCCCCTTTGCGTTCGTTCAGGAAACGCGCGCCTGGTTCGATGGGCCGGTGATCCTGTCCGGATCGATCGCCAATGGCGGTGCGGTGCTCGCGGCGCAGGCGATGGGCGCCGATCTCGCCTATATCGGCTCGCCCTTTATCGCGACCCAAGAAGCGAATGCAGATGCCGAATACAAGGCGGGGATCGTCGAGAGCGGCGCCTCCGATATTGTCTATACAAATCTGTTTACCGGGGTTCACGGCAACTATCTGCGCAAGTCGATCGAGGCGGCGGGGCTAGACCCCGACAATCTGCCCGAGAGCGATCCGAGCAAGATGAATTTCGGATCGGGCGGGAACAGCAAGGCGAAGGCGTGGCGCGACATCTGGGGATCGGGCCAGGGCATCGGCGCAGTGCATGAGGTGGCGCCCGTGGCCGACTATGTCGACCGGCTGGACGCCGAGTATCGCGCGGCAAGGGCGCGGATTGCCGGGCTGTCGAGCGGCGGCTGGAGCGCGTGAATCGCCTACCCGATGTCTTTGCCGGGCATCAGGCGCTTGGTGGCGCGCGCCACACCCGTTTGCCCTGAGCTTGTCGAAGGGCGGCCTCCCGCCCTCACTGAGCGCGGTAGTGGTGCTTCGACAAGCTCAGCACAAACGGCGTAAGGCCATACTCGACCGGAGCGATACCCTGAGGCGCGAAGCGCTCAAGCCGCCATGCGGCGCGCTTTTTCCAGCTTTTTCATGATCATCTGACGCTTGAGCCGCGAAAGGTGGTCGAGGAACACGATCCCCTCGAGATGATCCATCTCGTGCTGGATGCAGGTCGCGAGCAGGCCGGTGAACACCTCGTCATGTGCATCGCCCTGTTCATCCAGCCACTTGACGCGGCACGTCGCAGGACGATCGACATCGGCAAACTGGTCGGGGACCGACAGGCAACCTTCGGTATAGGTGCTCATCTCCTCGGCCGGATCGAGGATTTCGGGGTTGATGAAGACGCGCGGCGCCTTGATCGGCTTGCCCTCCTCATCCTCTTCCTCCTGCAGGTCCATGACGAGCACGCGCTTGGGCACGCCGACCTGAATTGCGGCGAGACCGATCCCCGGCGCGGCATACATCGTCTCGAACATGTCGGCGATCAACGCGCGCAGATCGTCATCGACCTTCTCGACGGGGGTGGAGACGGTCTTGAGACGCGGATCGGGAACTTCGAGTATCGGGAGAATGGCCATGTCACCAATTTAGTGATTTGGCGGCACTGTCGCAAGATTGGTTCACGCCACCGGTCGCCGCGCACGGAGCGCCTGGGCAAGCGTGCCTTCGTCGAGATAATCGAGCTCGCCGCCGACCGGAAGTCCGTGGGCGAGCTGGGTGAGCCGTACCGGATAGCCCTCCAGCCGCTCGGCGATGTAATGCGCGGTGGTCTGCCCCTCCAGCGTCGCGTTCATCGCCAGCACCACCTCATCCACGCCACCCGCGGCGATGCGGGTGACAAGGCTGTCGATCGCCAGATCCTCGGGCCGCACGCCATCGAGTGCGGAGAGCTTGCCACCCAGAACATGGAATTTGCCGGGAAACAGCCGCGAGCGCTCCAGCGCCCACAAATCCGCTACCTCCTCGACCACGCAGAGCTGCCGCGTGTCGCGGCGCGGGTCGGCGCACACGGCGCAGGGGTCCGACGTATCGACATTGCCGCAAATCGAGCAGGTCGCGAGCCGCTCGCTTACCGCCTCCAGCGCGCGCAGCAGCGGGTCGAGCGCGCTCTCGCGCTTCTTGAGCAGATGCAGCACCGCCCGCCGCGCCGAACGCGGGCCAAGACCGGGGAGGCGCGACAGGGCTTGCGTCAGGGTTTCGATCTCGGGCGATGCCATTGGTGCGATGTAGGCAATCCGTCATCCCGGCGAAAGCCGGGATCTCATACGGTTGCGCGCGCCGCACGAGATCCCGGCTTTCGCCGGGACGACGAATAGGGTTAGAGGCCACCCCATGCGGATCATCTTCATGGGCACCCCGGAGTTCGCGGTGCCGACCCTCAACGCGCTGGTCCAAGCGGGCCATGATGTCGTCGCGGCGTACAGCCAGCCGCCCCGCCCCGGCGGGCGGCGCGGCAAGGCGCTGACCCCCTCCCCAGTTCATGCCCGCGCGGAGGAACTGGGGATCGAAGTGCGCACCCCGCTATCGTTCAGGAAAGACCCCGAGGCCGTCGCCGCCTTTACCGCGCTCAACGCCGATGTCGCGGTGGTCGCGGCATACGGCCTGATCCTGCCGGTCAGCGTGCTGGAGGCGCCACGCCTCGGCTGCCTTAACGTCCACGCCTCGCTCCTCCCCCGCTGGCGCGGGGCGGCGCCGATTCAGCGCGCCATCCTTGCGGGGGATGCGGAGACCGGCGTCGGGATCATGCAGATGGAGGCCGGGCTGGACACCGGGCCGGTGCGGCTGGAGGGACGCACGCCGATCGACGGCAAGACGGCGGGCGAGTTGACCGCCGAACTCGCCGACATGGGCGCGCGGCTGATGGTGCAGGTGCTGTGCGATTTCGACGCGCATCCGCAGGTTGTTCAGCCCGAAGAAGGCGTCACTTACGCCGCCAAGATCGACAAGGCCGAAAGCCGCCTGAACTTCGACCAGCCCGCCGAGGCGGTCGAGCGCCAGATCCGCGCGTTCAACCCGCCGGGCGCGTGGTTCGAGCATGACGGCGAGCGTGTCCGGGTGCTCACGGGCGACCTGTTCCCCGGCGAAGGCCGGGGTCCAGCTGTGACCGGCCCGATACTGGACCCCGGCCTTCGCCGGGGAACGGTGTTGGACGATATGCTCACCATCGCCTGCGCCACCGGCGCCGTCCGCCCCACCCTCGTCCAGCGCGCCGGACGCGGCGTCGTCACCACGCGCGAGTTGCTCAACGGCTTCCCGATTCCCCCCGGAACGCAGCTGTGACCCGCTTTGCGCTGACCATCGAATATGACGGCCGCCCCTTCATGGGCTGGCAATATCAGGATCACGGCCCCAGCGTGCAGGGCGCGATCGAGGATGCGCTGCGCGGCATCACCGGGGAGGATGCGCTGGTCCACGCCGCCGGGCGCACCGATGCCGGGGTCCATGCGCTCGAAATGCGCGCGCACACGGAGATCGAGAAGGACATCGCCCCGTTCCGACTGATGGAGGCGCTCAACGCGCATCTGCGCGCCGTGCCGGTCGCGATCCTGGCGTGCGAGGTGGTGCCCGACGAGTGGCACGCGCGTTTCTCCTGCATCGCGCGCCATTATGTCTATCGCATCGTCACCCGCCGCGCGCCGCTGACCTTCGACAAGGGGCTGAAATGGCGTGTCCCCCATCCGCTCGACGCCGATGCGATGCACGCGGCCGCGCAAATCCTCGTCGGCACGCACGATTTCACCACCTTCCGCTCGGTCCATTGCCAGTCGGCAAGTCCCGTGAAGTCGCTCGACCGGCTCGACGTGGTGCGCGACGGTGACGAGATCGCGATCCACGCCTCGGCCCGCTCGTTCCTCCACCATCAGGTGCGCTCGATGGTCGGATGCCTGTCGATGGTCGGGCGCGGCCAGTGGAGCGCCGACGACCTTCGCGATGCACTGGAAGCGAAAGACCGCGCGCGTCTCGGTCTCAACGCGCCGTCGGACGGCCTCTATTTCGTGCGCGCGGACTATCCTTGAAATCCGTTTTCCTGCGAAAGCAGGAACCCAGAGCCACAGGCGATGTCACTGATCACTCTGGACTCCTGCTTTCGCAGGAGCACAGTTAGCGGAAGCACGGTCAGCGGCTGAACCGCGACGCCAGTTCGGCATGGGTCGACCAGCGGAACTGCCCCACCGGCTGCACCCAATCCAGCCGATACCCGCCCCTGACCAGCGTCTCCGCATCGCGCGCGAACGTCGCCGGGTTGCACGAGATATAGGCGATCACCGGCGCCTTGCTCGCCGCCAGCTCGACCGCCTGTTCCTTCGCCCCCGCGCGCGGAGGATCCAGGATCACCGCGTCGAACAGGTCGAGTTCCTTAGCGGTCAGCGGGCGGCGGAACAGGTCGCGATGCTCGGCGAATATCTGGCGCTGCGCGCGCCCGGCGGCCGCCTTGAGCGACAGGATCGCATCGCGCGCGCCCTCACCCGCATAGACTTTGGCCGAAGGCGCCATCGCGAAGGTGAAGGTGCCGAGCCCCGCGAACAGATCCGCGATCGTCGTCGCGCCACCCACCGCCTCGCGCACCGCAGCGACCAGCGCCGCCTCGCCCTCGGGCGTCGCCTGAAGAAAGCTTGCGGGCGGGAACGGGACCGCGACGCCGCCGAACGTCACCGTCACCGGATCGGGTTCCCAGCGCGCTTCCGGACCCAGACCGTCATCGACCGACAACCGCCCCAGCGCATGTCGTGTCGCGAACGCCGTCACCGCCTCGACGGCGCTGAGGCTGTCGGTCACCAACCCTTCGATCAGCACGTCCGGCCCCTGATCGGTGAGCGCCAGATGCACGTTCACCCGTCGGCTGGCGGGCAGATATTGCGCGAGCAGGCCGCGCAGCGGCTGAAGCAGCGAAAACAGCCAGGGATCGAGTATCTCGCATTGCTGCACGTCGATCAGCCGGTGGCTCGCCTGTTCGGTAAAGCCCAGATGCACCTGCCGCCCGCGCCGCTCGGCATGGAGCGTCGCGCGGCGGCGGGTACGCGGCGGCGAGAGGATCGGCGCGCGAATCTCGGCGGTCAGGCCATGCTGTGCCAGCGCGCCGGCGATCCGCCCGGTCAGGAAATCGGCATAGGCAGCATCGTCGAGATGCTGAAGCTGGCACCCGCCGCACTCGGGGAAATGGCGACAGGGCGGATCGATATGGCGCGGTCCCGACGCGACGCTGCCATCGGCGCGCAACATGTCACCCGGCGCAGCGAGCGCCACGTGCCTACCGTCTGCGGTGACGCCATCGCCACGCGCGGCGATGCGAACGATGGTCGAGTCGTCGCTCATCGTGCGCGTTCCAATGCTTCCGGCAGCGCATCCGCCAGTTCGTCGGCAAGGAAACAGCGGTCGATCATCCGCGCCGCCGCGCCATGCAGCCAAATTCCCGCGCTCGCGGCGTCAAAGGGCGGGACATGCTGCGCCAGCAGGGCCCCGATCGTTCCGGCGAGGACGTCGCCCGTCCCGGCAACGGATAGCCAGGCGCTTGTCGGTGCAGCAACCTGTACGCGCCCGCCTGGCGCGGCGATCACCGTATCCGCCCCTTTGACGACCACCACCGCACCGCTCTTCCGGGCCGCGTCTTGAGCCTGCATAATCTTGCTCCCCGTCCCGGCGCCGAACAGTGCTGCGAACTCGCCCGCATGAGGGGTCAGAATCGTCGGCGCATCGCGGCCGCGCAGGCGACCGTCGAGGAGATGCAGCGCATCGCCATCGATCACCAGCGGCCGGTCGCTCGCCAGCGCCGCCTCCAGCTTTTCCCGCGCACGATCGTCGCGCCCCAGCCCCGGCCCGATCACCACCGCGCCGATCCGGTCATCGGCCAATGCATCCGGGCTCCAGCGCTGGCGCACAATCGCATGGGGCGGGTGCGGCAGCCCGCCCGTCAGCAGCAGCACATAGCCCGCGCCCGCGCGATAGGCGGCACGCGCTGCAAGTTCCGACGCGCCGTGCATTGGCCCGCCGACGACCGCGACCATGCCGCGCGTATATTTGTGAGACTCGGGTCCCGGCGCCGCGATCTGCGGGCGCGGACTCGTCCGGAGCACTGCGTCGAGCGACCCCAGCCCGATATCGATCACCCGCACCGCGCCGCAATGCCGGGCGGCAGGTTGCAGGACATGTGCGGGCTTGAGCGCGCCCAGCGCCAGCGTCCCGTCGAAATTTGCGAGCTTCCCGGCGCCGAAATCTCCGCCGCTATCGGTCTCCGCGCCACTGGGCAGGTCGACCGCGATCGACAGTCGCGCCCGCCCCGCCAAAAGCCGGATCGCGTCAGCGACTGCATCGTCCACCGCGCGCGTGAGTCCGGTTCCGAACACCGCATCGACGAGTATCGGAGCGGTATCGCCATCGGCCAAGCCGCCCGGAAACGCCTCAACCGGCCCACTCCACGCCGCCCGCGCCTGTGCCGCAGCCGCGGTCTTCGGCTCCCCCAGCGCAGCCACACGCACCGGGACGCCCCGGCTCGCCAGCACCCGCGCCGCGACATAGCCGTCGCCGCCATTATTGCCCGGCCCGCACAGGATCAGCACTTCGCTGCCCGCCGCCAGCCGGTGGACCCATTCGGCAACGCCCGTCCCCGCGCACTCCATCAACGCCGCGACGCTCGATCCAGCGGCGATCGCCCGATCCTCCGCCGCGCGCATCGCTGCGGCAGTCAGGACCGGCGCCCCTTCGGGCACATTCGGCAACATCAGTCTTCGCCCTGTGGCTTTGGCAGCAGCAGCGCGAGCAGCAGCATCCGGCATTCGGCGTCGATCGTTCCGTCGATCAATTCGGGGCGAAATCGCCGCTGAAACGCGACCGTGGCCGCCAGCGGATCGGTCACGTCATAGCCGAACCGCTCCAGCGCCAGCAGAAATCCGCCATCGCTCCAGCCGGGGTCCATCAGATTCTTCGTCGGGCGGGGCAGCGCGAGGCGAAGCCGCGCCAGCTTGGCCCAGGGAAACAGCTCCCCGGGATCCTGTTTGCGCGCGGGCGCGATATCCGAATGGCCGACGACATTGCCGCGCGTGATGCCGTGCCGATCCTTGATGTCGGCGACCAGCCGGATCACCGCATCCATTTGTTCATCGGGATAGGGGCGATAGCCATATTCATGGCCGGGATTGACGATCTCGATCCCCACCGATGCCGAATTGACGTCCGTCACGCCGCGCCAGTGCGATCCGCCCGCGTGCCAGGCGCGCTTCTCCTCGGGCACCAGCCGGACGATCTGTCCGTCCTCGGCGACCAGATAGTGGCTCGAAACGCTGAACTCGGGATCGCGCAGCCGCTCGATCGCTTCCTCCGCGCTGCGCATCCCGGTATAGTGCAGCACGATCATGCTGACGGGCAGCAGGCGATCGTTGAAATTGGGCGAAGGCGCCTCGATGATGTTGAGTTCGGCCCGGTCCTGCATGTCCCGAGGGATGCGGCGACACGCGCCGAAACGCAAGCCGGGTTAGCGCGATCCGACCGCAATCCGCAGTTCGGATGCCGGTTCGGCGCGATAAAGCCCGCGAAATGCCATGCATGGGACGAAGGCATCGGTCTGGCCGATCACCGTTTCGCCGGCCCCCAGCAACAGAAAGCCGCCATCGCGGATCGCCTCGCGCAACGTCGCATAGGCGCGGGCACGCATGGCGGGTGGGAAATAGAACAGTACGTTGCGGCACAGAACGATGTCGAATTTGCCGACCAGCGCGCGGTCCTGCGTCAGATTGTGGCGCCGGAACTGGATGCGCCGGGCGAGATCCGGGCGCACCACCCATTCCTCGCCGACTTGATCGAACCACGTCACCATTCGCCGCACCGGCAACCCGCGCTGGATCTCGAACTGGGTGAAACGCCCGGCGCGCGCACGCGCGACGGTGGCTGCGGACACATCGGTCGCGATGATCTCCGGCATCGGCACGCCGCGCGACGCCGCCGCCTCCTCGAACAGCATTGCCAGCGAATAGGGTTCCTGGCCCGTCGAGCATCCCGCCGACCAGATGCGCAGCCGCCGCCCTGGCTGCTCGGCCTGGAGCGAGGCCGCTGCTTCGACGAGCATCTCCAGCACACCGGTGTCACGGAAAAAGGAAGTTTCGCGATTCAGCAGCGCGTCGATGACCGCGTCGGCGAGCGCGCCGTCGGCGGCACCGGTCAGCCGCGCGATCAGCGCGTCTGCGGTTTCCAGCCCATGTTCGCGCAGCACCGTCTTCAACGCGGTCTCGATTCGCCAGATGCGGTTGGCCGCGATCTGCTGGCCAGTACGCTGTTCCAGCAATGCGCCGATGACGTTGATCGCGCCCGGCGAGGCAAGGGGCTGGGTCGCACTCATCCGCGCGGCCTGCGCTGGCTCGCGACCATCCGGCCGATCTCGTCGGGGGGCAGCACCGCGCCCGCGCTGCCCGCGATCGCGCCCGGCATCCCCCAGACGACCGAGCTTTCCCGGTCCTGTACGATCAGGCCGCCGCCGGTATCGACCAGCTTCTTCGCACCGATCGCTCCATCGCGTCCCATGCCGGACAACATGACGCCCAGCCCGCGGCTGCCGAAAATCTCGGCAACCGAATCGAGCATCGGATCGACCGACGGCATACATCCGCTCACCGAACGTTCGTCGGTCAGGCGAATGGCAACCCCGTCGGACGTGCGCACGCACCGCATATGGGCGTGGCCGGGTGCGACCAGCATACGTCCCGGGCGTACCCGCATATAATCCTCGGCGACCTCGCAAGGCCGCCCGGCGAGCACGGCGAGTTGCGCCGCGAAATAGCTCATGAACGAGGCCGGAAGGTGCTGGGTCACCAATATCGGTATCTCGAAGGCGGGAGGGATCGCCCGCAGCATCTGGCTGAGCGCATGGATGCCGCCCGTCGATGCGCCGATCGCGACGATATCGAACTCGGCCGGAACCCGTCCGGCGCCGGGCGATGCGGGGGACTGATCGACCGTCCGATCCGTCAGGCGCGCCAGCCGCTCCTCCAGGGTCACCGCGAACCGACCCGCAAAACTGCCTACCCCGGGCTTCACCAGCGTGTCCGCAGCGCCAAGCGCCAGCGCCTGCACCGCCGCCGCCGCGCCCTTGTCCGCGGCGGACGAGACGACCAGCACCTTGGCACCCTTCCCCGCCGCAAGCAGATCGGGTAGCGCCGTCAGCCCGTGGATGCCGGGCATTTCGAGGTCGAGCAGGATGACATCGGCGCGATCCCGCGCCAGAAATGCGTGCGCAGCGGCAACGTTGCTGACTGAGGCAACGACCTCAAATCGCGCCATCCCCTCGATCATCCGTCCCAGCACGGCGCGCGCCACCGCCGAATCGTCGACGATCAGGATACGGATAGTGTCTTCACGCGGTTCCGGCTGGATGCCGGCCGCTTGGCTGGGAACTGCCATGCGGCCCCTCCCTTCAGGCGACGACGCCGACGATCTGGAGCTTGCTTTCGAGCGTCTCGCGGTCAAACGGCTTCATCACATATTCGTCGGCACCGGCCTCGATCGCGGCGCGGATGTACGCCATGCCGTTTTCGGTGGTGCAGAACACGACCTTGGGCTTTTCGGCGATGCCGCTGTCCTTGAGCGCGCGCAGGAAATCCATCCCGCTCATCACCGGCATGTTCCAGTCAAGCAGCACCACATCAGGCGAAGCCTCCAGACACGCGTCGAGCGCCTCGCGGCCGTCCCCGGCCTCGCGCACCTCGAAGTTGAGCGTTTCGAGAATGTGCCGCGCAACCTTGCGGATCACCTTGGAGTCATCGACGACGAGGCAGGTCTTCATACAAGGAACTTCCCGTTTTCCTGGCGCAGCTTGATTGCACTATCCAATAAATAGGTAAGAAGGGGGTTAACCGCGGTTCATGCAGTTGGCGCAGCCGGACCGGGCACCAGAGCCGCAAGATCGATGTTCAGGATCGGTTCGCCGTCACGCTCGATCAGCCCCCGCCCTGCGCGCTGCCACATGTCGGACAGGGGCACCCCGGCCGCGAGCGGTTGCAGTTCGAAGGGCGCGACATCGTCAAGCGCGTCGACCAGCATGGCATAATGATGTCCATCGACGGGCGTGATGATCGCGCGACCCGCAGGCGTCTCGCTGGGGGCAAGGCCCAGCGCGGCGCGGGTATCGATCACCGTCACCACGCGACTGCGCAGCGCCGCAAGGCCCCGGACATGCCCCTCGGCACGCGGCACCGCGACGATCGCGCCGATGTCCACCACGGATTCGACCTGATGCGCGTCGATCGCCACCGATTGCCCCGCGATATGCGCGATCAGAAACAGTTGCTCGCCCATCATCCGCCTCCATTGCTTGCGCGGGCGAGCGCGCCGAGCAGCGCCTCGCGGTCATAGCGATAGATGGACCCGTCGTCCCCGCCCCGTTTGCGGCTGCGCAGTCGGACGATGCGCGCGGGATCGGACTGGATATCGGGTTCGGCGTCGAGCGTCAGGACCAGCTGCGCGGTCTCGCCGGGCTTCAGGCTGTGCGCGACGCGATAGCCCGCGCTTTCCAAGAGCGGCTGGATGAAGGTTCCCATCCATCCGGTATCGCCGCCCGCCAACAGGCACAGCGGCGGCGTTTCGGGACGGGCATCCTCCTCGCAATGTTCGGCGAACAGCCATAGCGGGTCGAGCATCTCGACCTGCTCCCCGTCGATCAGCACGACGCCCGCGATCGGCCCGGGAGCGTCCGCGCAGGTCATTTCCGATGGCAATGCGACGATGTCGGCGGGTTCCTGTATCGCATAGGCGATCTCGCTCAGCCCGTCGCGCAGGCGCAGGATCGAGCCGGTACGCGTGGAATCGGCGTCCGCGATCGCGGCGAGCGGGACGATCCGGCCATCGATCGTGAGGCGAAGCCGACCCGCGCTGCGCTGGATCGCGCCGCTGCCGACCTTCTCGATCCGGTCGACCACGTCGAGCGGCACCGCGCGCCGTTGTCCGTCCAGGTCCCGGAAAATCAGCGCCAGCGCGGCATCGGCGACTGCCGCCTCGTCGGTATCTTCCTCGATCTCGCGTATCCGTTCGAACTGGAGCCCCGCGTCACGCGCAAGCCCTGCGCAGTCGAGCAACAGCATCGGGCAACCGCTGTCGGGCAGCGTCTGTCCCGCGTACAACCCCGTCGCCATGATCGCGGGCGCCGCCGGCTTGATCACCAGTTCCTCATTGTCGAGCACGTCATCGACGCGCAACGCATAGCTGCCCTCGCCGATGTTCACCACCGCGACCATGGCAGTGTCGCGCGTCGGCGCATCGATGCCGAGCTGTTCGACCAGCGCCACCATCGGCATCCGCCGGTCGCGCAACGTCACCACGCGCGCGCTGCCGATCCGATCGATCCGGATCGTCTCGCTCCGCTCGCTGACGATCTCCTCGATCGCCTGGCGCGGGATCGCGAACCGCTGTCCGCCCGCGCTGACCACGATGGTCGGGATGATCGACAGCGTCAGCGGTACATGGATCAGGATGCGCAGCCCCTGCCCCGGCGTGCTTTGCAGTTCGACGCGACCGCCGATCTGCTCGATCGCCGCGCGAACCACGTCCATGCCGACGCCGCGACCCGAAATCTCGGTCACCTCGTCCTTGGTCGACAGGCCAGGCTCGAACACCAGTTCCAGCCGGGCGCGCTCGCCCAAGGCGCGCAATTCGCGCTCGTCACGCCCGTTCGCCACCAGCTTGCGGATCAGCCGCTCGCCATCGATGCCGCGCCCGTCATCGGCGATCTCGACGATGATCTGGTTGCCCGACTGGCGCGCCGAAACGGTCAGCCGCCCATTCTCCCGCTTGCCGACAGCGCGACGCTCGGCGGGATGTTCGATGCCATGGTCGATCGAATTGCGGATGATATGGACCAGCGGGTCGCGCAGCACCTCGATCATCTCGCGATCGAGTTCGACATCGGCGCCCTCGACATGGAGCGTCACCGACTTGCCAAGGCCCGCAGCGGTATCGCGCACCATGCGCGGCAATGCGGAAAACAACGCGTCGATCTTCTGCATCCGCGTCCGCGTGACGGTATCGCGCAGATCGGCGACGGTGGCCGACATGCGCTCCAGCGCGGCTTCGATCTGCGGGTCGACATCCGCGCTGCGCAACCGGCGCGAGAGTTCATTGCGCGCGAGCACCATGTCCGACATGCCGCTCATCATCCGGTCGAGCAGGTCGACGTTCAGCCGCACGCTGCGGCTGGGCGCGCGTTGCGCCACCGCAGTGCTGGTCGGCGCCACCTCCGCGGTGCCTCCGGCCAGCGCGGCGATCAGCAGATCCTCGCCCGTGTCGTCAAGGGGCGCACCGGCATCGATCGCCTCTACAATCTCACCGATCCGATCGACCACGGCGAGCACCGCATTGACCAGGGCGCGATCCGGCACCCGCTCGCCCATCCGCACATCGGCAAGCACATCTTCGGCGGCATGGCTGAGCCGCGCGAGTCGCGGCAGATCGAGGAAACCGCAGCTTCCCTTGACCGTGTGGACGAAGCGGAAGATCGCATCGAGCCGCGCGCGATCGTCGGGCGACGCTTCCCAGGCGACAATCTCACCCGAAAGCGTCTCCAGCGTTTCTCGCGTCTCCGCGATAAATTCTTGAAGCAGATCGTCCACGAAGCGCCCCCACACGTGCCGGGACTCATGGCATCGGCAGGGTTAACAGAGGGTTAGGACGCGAACTCAAATCGAACGCTGAGGACGCCAATCGCCCCGATACACGCCCCGGCCACGTCCCTCTTGCGAATCGTTCTGAAATTGCAATTAATTTAGTAGTTTAACGGAGTTTCGCCGTGCGCAATCCTATCCTACCCAGATTGCGACCATGGAGTTCCGCGCACCGCCGGAAGCGGCCTATGGATCTGCCGGGGGTGCCGATGGCAACCAGACTTGAAGCCATGCGGGACAATTGTCGGGTCGTCACGCGCGTCGTTGGCGAAGAACTATACGCGGCAGCGATCGATCTCGCCGAGCGTTTGCCGGAGGATGTGCAGCGCGCACGCCTGATCTGCCTGCCAATCGTCATGTCGATTACGCGCGACATGATCGACCGCGAAATGCGCAGCCTTGCCACGCAGCGCGGCCCCTCCATCAATTCGATCGCCACCTCGCTGGACCTCCCGTTCGAGACGGTACGCCGCAACATTCTGCGCCTTCATGCTGCCAATTGGGTCGAAATCGGCGAGGCGGGCGGAGTGACCCTGCCCAACCCGGTTCCCGCTTCGCTCGCGACATGGTGTGTCGAACTCGGCGGGCGACTGCGGCGCATCGCCGAGCGGATCGAGGCGCTGGGCGCGACCGATCCCCGGCCGATCGGCGACGGATCGTGCGACAATAGCTGCATCCTGGGCGCGCTGGACCTGTGCCTGGCCATGGCGGGGACCAAGAAACATTTCGGCCTTCGCTTCACCGAGCTGCTGGTCGTCAATTTCGTGTGCACCGCCAGCGTCGTCCATCTCAATGCCGGAGGGGCGGGGACCAATCCCTATGCGGAACCCGATACGGTACCGCCCGACGCCGAGCGCGCGTTCATCCCGCTGGATGAACTGGCGAAGACGATCGGCGTGTCGCGATCGACAATCTATCGGATCGTCAGCAATGCGGAGCGTTCGAACCTGTTCGAACGCCGCGGCTATGCGGTTCGCCCTGCCGCCTCCCTTCTCGGGAGCCCGACTTACGTCCAGGCGCTTCAGCTCGTGGCGGGCCGCACCGCGACGTTGTTCTCGCGCATCGAACGGCACCGCTGCGGCCTGGGCTGCACCGCGCTCGACCAGGTGCTCGGCCGTCCGCGTCCGTGGCGTCAGACTTCGACCCTTTTGCCGCGCCCCGAGATCGGTTAATGGCTCGCCCCATGAGCAAACCCGCAACCCTCAACGCGACCGTCGGCGAACCGACGACCTGACCCGCGGGCAAGCTGTGCCCGCCGGGGCGCAGCTTCATCGGAACCATTGCTCATTGGTATCCTGAATCGGCGTCCCTTCCCTTAGAAGGACCAGACCGATGACCCAGTTTTCCGTTCACCAGACGCATCACGCGCCGCTCAAGCTGTGGGACAGCGCCGGACCGTTCGAGGCCGGCGCGATGCAGCAGCTGCGCAACGTCGCCTCGCTCCCGTTCATCTTCCGCCATGTCGCGGGGATGCCCGATGTCCATTGGGGCATGGGCGCGACGGTCGGCTCGGTGATCGCGACGCAGCGCGCGATCGTGCCCGCCGCAGTGGGCGTGGACATCGGTTGCGGGATGATGGCGGTGCGCACCTCGCTCACCGCCAGCCAGCTGCCCGACAGCCTCGCCGCACTGCGTGCCGAGATCGAACGCGCCGTGCCCAAGGGGATGGAGTCGAGCCAGTCGGCCAACCACAGCAAGGGTGGCTGGGCGAGCACGCCGAACAGCGTGTCGCGCGCCTGGTACGACCGGTTCGAGGACCGCTGGCGCAAGATCGTCGCCAAGAACCCGAAGGTTGATGGCAAGACCAGCGACCAGCTCGCCTCGATGGGCGGGGGGAACCACTTTATCGAGGTGTGCCTCGATGAAGAGCAGCGCGTGTGGGCGATGCTCCACTCCGGCTCGCGCGGCACGGGGAACCGGATCGGGACGTACTTCATCAACGCCGCCAAGGAGGCGATCGTGAAGGAGACGCTCGACTTCCACCTGGTCGACAAAGACCTCGCCTTCCTGACCGAAGGATCGCAGCTGTTCGACGACTATATCGAAGCGATGCACTTTGCGCAGGATTACGCGATGGCCAATCGCGAGCTGATGATGGTCCGCGTGCTGGAGGCGCTGCGCAAGCACGCCCCCGGCTTCAAGACCGACAAGGCCGCGATCAACTGCCACCACAATTATGCGACCCGGGAAGTGCATTTCGGCGAGCAGGTGTGGGTGACCCGCAAGGGCGCGGTGAGCGCCCGGGAAGGCGAACTCGGGATCATCCCGGGTTCGATGGGCACGGGCAGCTTCATCGTCGAGGGGCTGGGCAACCAGGAGTCGTTCTGCTCCTGCTCGCACGGCGCCGGCCGCGTGATGTCGCGTGGGCAGGCCAAGAAGCTGATTTCCCTGGAGGACCACAAGGCCGCGATGCAGGGCATCGAGGCGCGGGTGGACGAAGGCGTGCTGGACGAAAGCCCGGCCGCCTACAAGGACATCGGTGCGGTGATGGACGCGCAGCAGGACCTGGTCCGCATCCGCCACCGGCTGCGCCAGGTGGTGAATGTGAAGGGGTGAGGCCATTCCTCCCCTGAGCTTGTCTCAGGGGAGGGGGACCGCCGCGAAGCGGTGGTGGAGGGGCGGCGGTGGAACACCGCCGTGATCAGCTCGGCAAAATTCCGCCCTCTGCGGGGCGGCCCCTCCGTCAGCGCTGCGCGCTGCCACCTCCCCTGCGGTGCAGGGGAGGAATTGGCCCCTCCCCTTCCTTCTTAAGCCCCGCCCGCCTTCGCGGGAGGGGTTGGGGAGGGTCTTCTTCTCCTTCTTCTTCTCTCGCTCACCCCGAACCCGGAAAAAGAAGAAACAAGACCCTCACCCCACCCTCTCCCGCAAGCGGGAGAGGGCTAGAAGGGGCAGCGCCCTGCCCCCACCCCACCGTCGGCCCGGCCTTGAGCCAGGCCAATGCTTCTTCTTCGACTGCGGAAGAGATCAGCCCCGACGCGGATCAAGTCCGGGACGACGATAGTGTGGCTCCAATACAAAGACCTGCCACGCTGGCCGCGTAACGGAATTCCCCGCGCGGCAAGCACTGCGGTCGGGACTCAAATATTCGGCGAGCGATGATAGCGTAGGCCACTTGAGGCCATGAAGCCCCGAGGGTCGAAGTGGCTCCACAACTCTCCCCAAGGCTGCGACCCAAGTTCGATGCCCATTTCTTGGAGGAGCACGCCGCGAACAAAGGAAACTTCGCTGTCGATCGCTTCTTTCGTAGGCCAACCACTCTCCATCGGTGCATCAGGCAACTGGACATTCCACGATATCGCTTCGAGCAATCCCGACGAGAAACAGAGTGAGAGAGCCGCTTGTTCTCCACCAAAGGTCATCCCGCCCAGGTCCAGCCACTCATATCCATTGCCGTGATCTCGCGATCCAATCACCAGTGGGCCAACTGCCTGTTCGACCGCACTTTTATGGTGACGAGAACCCAGCACGGCCAAATCACCAATGCGAACGCACCCCGTTTCACGAGCGATCGAGAGTTTGGCTAACATAGGTCCGCTATTCACTCCGCCAAACCTCCCGCACCACCATAACCCCGTCGAACAACCCCGACCCGACAAACGCCGCCAGCCACCCCTGCACCCGCGCGACGTCCTGCGCCGCGAACCACTCCCGGTCGACCGCCGCGAATTGGCGCACAAACGGCAGGATCGCCGCGTCGGTCAGGCCGAACCGCTCGCCGCCAAGATAGGCACGCTCGCCCAGCAATTTCTCCAGCCCCTGAAGCATCGCCAGTCCAGCGGCGCGATGATCCACCTCATCCGCTGCAAACCGCTCGGGATATTTGTACCGGTCGAGATGCGCTTTGAACGGCCCGTCATTCGCCGCGATCAACTCGGCATCGTCGCCCGCCAGCCAGCCCTCCGGGTCGCTCCGCGCCAGCGCCCAGCGCATGATGTCGATGCTCTCGTCGATCACCCGCCCGTCGGGCAGCACCAGCACCGGCACCGTCCCCTTGGGCGAGGCCGCCAGCATCTCGGCGGGCTTGTCGCGCAGCCGCACCTCGCGATGCTCGACCGCAGTCCCGCTCACCGCCAGCGCCAGCCGCGCCCGGATCGCATAGGGGCAGCGGCGGAAGCTGTAGAGGATCGGGTCAGTCAGCGTCAGGCTCCGAGAATACCGCGCCGACATGCGCCTCGCCGCGCTGCGCCGCCAGCAGCGCCTGGCGGTGGCGTTCGGCATAGCTGGCGCGCTGTTCCTCGGTCCGCGTGCCGATACAGGCCGGGCAGCTTACGCCCTCGACATAATCGCCGGACTCCCGCGCCTCCGTGCTCACCGGCATCCGGCACGCACGGCACAGCACATGCTCGCCGACCTCAAGCCCGTGCTTCACCGCCACCCGCTCGTCGAACACGAAGCATTCGCCGTCCCACAGGCTGCGGTCCTGCGGCACCTGCTCCAGATAGGCGAGGATGCCGCCCTTGAGGTGATAGACCTGCTCGACGCCCTCGGCTTTCGCAAACGCCGTCGATTTCTCGCAGCGGATGCCGCCGGTGCAGAACATCGCGATCTTGGGCGTGCGCCCCTCGGCCTCGATCTCGGCACGCTTGGCGCGGAACCAGTCGGGGAATTCGCTGAAGCTGCGCGTCTGCGGGTCGATCGCGCCGCGGAAGGTGCCGATCGCAACCTCATAATCGTTGCGCGTGTCGATCAGCACCGTGTCGGGATCGGCGATCAGGTCGTTCCACTCGCTCGGCGCGACATAGTGTCCCACACCCGCCAGCGGATCGATGTCGGGCTCGCCCATCGTTACGATCTCGCGCTTCAGCCGCACCTTCATCCGGTGGAACGGCATTAAGGCGGCGTGCGAGAACTTCACGTCGATTTCAGCACATCCCGGCAACGCGCGGACATGCGCAAGCACCGCGTCGATCGCGGCATCGCTCCCCGCGATGGTGCCATTGATCCCCTCACGTGCGAGCAGCAGCGTGCCTTTCACCCCCTGCGCGACGCTCAGCGCCAGCAGCGGGCCACGAATGGCCGCCGGATCGTCGAACCGGGTAAATTGGTACAGCGCCGCGACGCGGACTTCAGCCATCAGGCGACCTTAAACGCTGCCCCGAACAGCAGCACATCGGCGTCGGGCGGCGACACCTGCAGTTCGCCCCCGCCCTGCGTCACCAATTGGTGCACCAGATACGCCGCCGCCGCACGCGGGGTCACCGGCGAATCGCCCGTGTCACCGCTCAGCGCACCGCGCAGCTCGCCGTCCAGCACGATGCGCGGCCCCTGCGCGCGCACCACGATCTCAACCATGTCGTCCCGCGCCTCCGCGCCGATATCCAGCTGCCCCCCGCGCACCAGCGCGTCGCCGCCGATCAGCGCAAGGTTGAGCAGCACCTTGATCACCTGCTTGGGCAGCACCGGATCCTCGACCATCCAGCCGATCGACACGCGGTGATTGTCGCCGAACAGCCCGTCGATCGCCGCCTGCGCCTCCCGCGTGTCGACGGTGTCGCCAAAGCCCCCCGCCGCGCCGAACGCCAGCCGGAAGAACTTCAGCTTGTTCGCACTCGCCTTCGCGCTCTCCGCCAGCAATTCCAGGCAGCGCGCGCGCATTTCCGGGTCATGCTCGTCCGCGAGCAGCTCCAGCCCGTTGTTGAGCGCGCCCACCGGGCTCAGCAGGTCATGACACAGGCGCGAGCAGAGCAGACTGGCAAAGTCGGTCGGCGAGATATTCATGGATGCTGCGGTCATGCCTGACTCTTTGGCCCAGCCGCGCCGCCGCTGCAAGCGAACGCTCTTCGCAACCACGCGAAACCCGGTTAGCGTCGCGACAAACAGGATGAGGAGAGACTGAATGCGGCATTTTGTGACAGCGTTGACGGCGCTGACCCTTGCGACGCCCGCCACCCCCGCGCTCGCTCAGACCCCCGCCGCGCCTTCCGAGGCCGTCAAGCTCGACACCAAACGCATCGACGCGATGCTGGCGAAGATGGTCGCCGACGGTCGTGCAGCAGGCGTGTCGGCGCTGGTCTGGAAAGACGGGCGCGAGGTGCATTTCGCCGCGCGCGGCAACGCCGATCGCGAAGCCAACCGCCCCTTCGCCCGGGACACGCTGGTCCAGATCTGGTCGATGACCAAGCCGGTGACCGGCGTCGCGCTGATGCAGCTATGGGAACAGGGCAAGTTCCGCCTCGACGATCCGCTCGCCCGCTATCTGCCCGATTTCGCGACGATGCTGGTGCAGGACGGCACGGACGCTGCGGGAAAGCCGCTCTGGCGTCCCGCCAGCCGCCCGATCACCATCCGTGACGTGCTGCGGCACACGGCGGGCTTCGCCTATGGCGACGGCCCGTCCGCAGCGCACAAGGCGTTCGCCGCCGCCGATCCGCTCAACCCGCAGAACGACCTCGCCGAATTCGGCCGTCGCCTCGCGAAGGTGCCCCTGCTTTCCGAGCCGGGGACCGAATGGCATTATAGCGTCGCGGTCGACGTCCAGGCGCTGCTGGTCGAGCGGCTGAGCGGCATGAACTTCGCCGATTATGTGCAGAAGCACATCTTCGACCCGCTCAAGATGCGCGAGTCCGCCTGGCACCAGCCGATGGACCGCCTCCCCCGCCTCGCCGCGACCTATGTAAAAACCGACGGCAACCTCACGCGCCAGCCTGACGAAGCGACCCGGCGCATGAATTTTCCGGGCACGATCCTGACGATGGGGGGCGCCGGGATCGTCGCGCCGATCGACGATTATATGCGCTTCGCCCGGATGCTGCTGAACGGCGGCGAACTCGATGGAACGCGCATTCTGAAGCCCGCGACAATTCGCCTGATGGCTACCGACCAGCTCGACCCTGCCATCAAGGAACGCGAATGGCTGATGGGCAAGATCGAGGGCGGCTTCGGCTTCGACTTCGCCGTGCGTACCGCGCGCCCAAGCGGCCCCGAGCGCAACCGCGGCGCGGTCGGCGAATTTTTCTGGGACGGCGCCGCAACGACATTGTTCTGGGTCGATCCGGCTAATGACATGGCGGTCGTCTTCTTCGTCCAGACGGTCCCGTTCGACGGCACGCTCCACACCGATATCCGCAAGGCGGTATATGGCGCAGACTATCTGGGGCCGAAAGGAGATTAGGGTCGGATTCAGCTCCACTGAATCGGCACCGGCCCGCTCCCCCACCCGGCCAACCAGCGGTAGCGTGATATAGGTGGCCGGGTGGGGGCGCGGGCCGGGGGCGCGGGCCGGTGCCGCAACCGTTTCAGCTTTCCCGAAGCAAACGCTAGCCCTTGTCCGCGTTCCGCGTCGCGCGCCACCCGCCGATCGGTTTGCGCAGCTTGCAGTGCAGACAGGTGCGATAGCCCGGCCGACTCCGGCTTAACTGCCAGCTGTGCCTGCCGCGAAGAATACAAGCGATTCGCTTCATTACGCTCATGCAGCATTATTATCACTGCACTGCGTCATCGTCATGACGCGTTTTCAGACGCCGTCTGACAGCGCAGCCGAATTTCAAAACGACAAAGCCCCGCCAGGCTGTTGCCTGGCGGGGCTTTGAATGGCGCACCCGGAACGATTCGAACGTCCGACCCCCAGATTCGTAGTCTGGTGCTCTATCCAGCTGAGCTACGGGTGCGCAGTGGAGGGGCGCAGATAGAAGCGGTTTTCGCGAAACGCAAGCCCGTTGCGCAGAGTTTCTTCGCGGCATACACCCGCGCCGATGAGAACCCTCGCGCTCCTCGCCCTACCAATCGCGCTTTCCGCATGTAGCACGGCGGGCGATGGCTATCCCTCGCTGTTGCCACGTCCCATCGAGGCGCGTAGCGACGCCGAGCCGGTGCGGCCCGATCCGGTGGCGACGCCCGAGCCCGTGCTCGATGCGCGAATCAAGGCCCAGGTCGCGACGGCCCAGGAGATCGCGACTCGCTTCCGCGCGCTGGCGCTGGAAACCGAGTCGCGGATCGCGGTCGCGCGCGGCGTCGCGGTCGGCGACGAGCGCTGGATTGCGGCGCAGACCGCCCTTGCCGATCTCGACCGCACGCGAGGCGAAATGGTGCAGATCGTCACCGATCTCGAACTCACCGCATCGGCGCGCATTCAGGCCGGAGAACCCGCTTATCCCGCGCTCGACGCTGCGATCGCCACCCTCGCGCGCGAATCGGCGGCGCAGGCGGAGCGGATCGCTGCGCTGGAAAGCGCGCTGAACGACTGACAGCGCCCTTCAGGGCAGATCGTCGTTCAGGCTGCGCAGCACCGGCAGGATCGTCGCATAATCGTCGGTCCAGGGGGTGAAGCCCGGTCGCCCCTCCAGCCGCCGCCAGCCATCCGCGCGCGACGTCAGCTGCGCCAGCTTCTCGGGCGAGCGCGACAGCGCGATCCAGTCCGACGTCGCCGCCTCGTTCATTTCTTCGATCAGCGGCGGGTGATAGGTCAACTGCGCCGCCGCCCAGCCCCCCGCCTTCGCTGCGCGCTCGACCACCGGCTCGAGCGACAGGAAGCGGTTGGAGATATGGACCAGCAACAGGCCGTCATCGGCCAGCACCCGGCTGTACGTGTCGAACGCCTCCAGCGTCATCAGGTGCATCGGCACTGCGTCCGACGAAAAGGCGTCGAGCACCAGCAGGTCGAGGCTCTCCGGGGGCGCTTCGGCCAGCCGCAGCCGCGCATCGCCCAGCACAATCGAAGCATCGGGCAGGCATTGCTCAAGGAAGCGGAACGGCCCGCGCGCCAGTTCGACCACCGCCGGATCGATCTCGTAAAAGCGCCACGACTGGCCCGGCTGCGCGTAGCAGGCCAGCGTGCCGGTCCCGAGGCCGACCACGCCCACCCGCGCCCGCGCGCCGTAAAGCGGGGGCAGCGCCTGCATCGCCTGCCCCACCCCCGATCCGGGGACATAATAGGTCGTCGGCAGCTTCAGCCGCTCCGCGCTGCCGGTCAGTTGGACGCCGTGCAACGTCGTGCCGTGCGCCAGCCGCTTTTGATCGGCAAATTCGGTGATCGTATAGACGCCGAAATAGCTGCGCGTGCGGACATCGTCCTGCCAGCTCATCACCAGCGACCGGAACCCGCCGAACAGGAACAGCGACCCGGCCAGCACGATCATGAAGGGCAACCGCAACCCGATCGTCAAAATGCCGACGACCGCGATGGCGAGATAGAGGATACCCGCCCGCCGCGCGCCCAGCATGTCCGATCCGTCGGACAGGCCGAACCATACCAGCAACGCCACCGCCAGCGCCACCGCCAGCACGCCGATCCGCCGCGTCTGCGCACCGCCGCCCCACAGCCGCGCAAAGATCGGCAGCAGATATTCCTGCGGCACCAACAGGCCCGCAGCGAGGATCAGGATCGGATATTCATAGGTCCAGTCGAACACCAAAGGCGCAACCAGCCCCGCGAACACGCCGCCCAGCGCCCCGCCGACCGACATGGCAAGGTAAAATCCTGTCAGCCGGTCCGGCTCGGGCCGCAGATCGTACATATGCGTGTGCAGCGCCACCGCGACCATGAACAACAGCGTCAACGCCATCAGCGCGTTCAACTCGGGATTGGCGTTATGGCCCGCGATCATCAGCCCGCCGAACAACAGGATCGTGATCGGCGCGAACCGCGTGAGGATGACCGCGATCTTGCGGTTGCTCGCAAAGGCGATGGTGAAACTCAGCAGATACAGGCCGAGCGGGAGCACCCACAGCATCGGCACCGCGACGATATCGGTGGTCAGGAAGCTCGAGGTTGCGAGCATCAGGCCCGAGGGGACGAAGGCGAGCGCGATCCAGTGCGCCACCCGGCGCCCGGACGGCGCCGCGCTGGTCGCCCGGACATGCGGCTCGTCCGCGACCTTGCGCGGCAGCAACAGCGCGCAGCCTGCGATCGCGACGAACACCAGCGCATAGCCGCCGGTCCACAGCCAGCTTTGCGCGTGCAGCGCCATCCCCGGCTCGACCAGCAGCGGATAGGCGATCAGGCCCCCAAAGCTGCCGACATTGGACGCGGCATATAGGGCGTAGGGATCGCGCCCCCCCGATGCGGCGGCGAACCAGCGCTGGAGCAGCGGCGCCTGGGCCGAGATCGCGAAGAATAGCGGCCCGATCGACGCGGCGAGCAGCCAGGGGACCCACACCGCCGGTTCCGCATCGGCGGGCATCTCCATCGCCATCAGCCCGATCGGCAGCCACAGGGCCGCGAGTGCCAGCACCGCAAGATGGATCATCGCCTGACGCCGCACCGGCACGCGGCCCAGCCAATGGGCATAGGCATAGCCGCCGAGCAACAACGCCTGATAGATCAGCATCGCGCTGTTCCACACCGCCGGCGCACCGCCAAGGCGCGGCAGCGCCATCCGCGCGATCATCGGCTGAACCAGGAACAGCAGGAAACTGCCGAGCAGGATCGTCAGCACAAACAGCGGGCCGCTGGCGCGGCTCAACCATCCGGGAACGCCCGGCTGCGGTTCGGCGACTGCTTCGGCGCTCATCGCCTCCCCTTCCGGCTACGCGTTACTGGGGCGAGTGATGCGGTAGGCGATCATGCGGCGCAAGGGGCGATCTTCACGCACCCATCAGCCGCGCGGCATGGAGCGCATGATAGGTCAGCACGCCGCTGCATCCGGCGCGCTTGAACGCCATCAGCGTTTCCAGCACCAGCGCGTCGCGGTCGCCCGCGCCGGCCGCTGCCGCCGCCTCGATCATCGCATATTCGCCGCTCACCTGGTACGCGAACACCGGCACCTCGAACCGCTCCTTCACCCGGCGCACGATATCGAGATAGGGCAGGCCCGGCTTGACCATCACGCTGTCCGCGCCCTCATCGAGGTCGAGTGCCACTTCGCGCAGCGCCTCCTCGGCATTGGCCGGGTCCATCTGATAGGTCTTCTTGTCGCCCTTTAGCAGTCCGCGCGATCCCACCGCGTCGCGAAACGGGCCGTAGAAGGCGGAGGCATATTTGGCGGCATAGGCCATGATCTGGACGTTGACGAAGCCCTCGTCCTCCAGCGCCTCACGGATCAGGCCGACGCGCCCGTCCATCATGTCGCTCGGCGCGATCACGTCCGCCCCCGCGCGCGCCTGATTGAGCGCCTGCCCAACCAGAATCTCGGCAGTCTCGTCATTGAGCACATAGCCCGCCGCATCGACCAGCCCGTCATGGCCATGCGCGGTATAGGGGTCGAGCGCGACATCGGTCAGCACCCCGATCTCCGGCACCGCATCCTTGATCGCCCGGATCGCGCGGCACATCAGATTATCGGGGTTCAGCGCCTCTCCGCCATCCTCGGTGCGCAACTCCACCGGCGTATTGGGAAACAGCGCCAGGCACGGAATCCCCGCCGCAGCCGCATCCTTCGCCCGCGCCACGATGCCATCGACCGACCAGCGCGACACGCCGGGCAGGCTGGCAATCGGCTCCTCGACACCCTCCCCCTCGGTCACGAACAGCGGCCAGATCAGGTCCGCGGGGGTCAGCAGCGTCTCGGCATGAAGCCGGCGGCTCCAGGCCGAACTACGGGTGCGACGAAGGCGGAGCGCGGGATAGTGGGACATGGGCGGCTTCTGCGCTATGACGCGAACACGCGCAACGGTGTTGCGTGGCCGCAAGAAGGAACGCGATGGTCGGTCCCCACCGCCTGCCCTGTGATCAGCCTGTACCGGCGGCAACCGATCAGGCGACACGCGCGACCCGATGGGTGCTTCCCGCGACCGTGCTGGGTTCGTCGATGGGGTTCATCGACGGATCGGTGGTCAATGTCGCGCTTCCGGCGATCCAGTCGGATTTCGGCGCCGGGCTTGCCGCGGTGCAATGGGTCGTCACCGGCTATATGCTGACGCTCGGCGCGCTGATCCTGATCGGCGGGGCGATGAGCGACCGGCTCGGGCGGCGGCGCGTGTTCATCTGGGGGCTGGCGAGCTTCGCGCTCGCCTCGCTCGGCTGCGCCGTGGCGCCAAACGAGACACTGTTGATCGCAGCACGCCTGGTTCAGGGCGCCGCCGCCGCGCTGCTCACCCCCGCCAGCCTCGCAATTATCAGCGCCGCCTATACCGGTGAGGCGCGCGGCGCGGCGATCGGCACCTGGGCGGCGGCCGGCGCGGTTACCACCGCGCTCGGCCCGCCGCTCGGCGGCTGGCTGGTCGATGTCGCGGGTTGGCGTGCGATCTTCCTCATCAACCTGCCGATCGCCGCAATCGCGCTGTTGCTCGCGCGGGGCGTGCCCGCGGATCGCGGGCGAAGCGACGACGCCCCGATCGACTGGGCGGGCGCCGCGCTCGCCATCGCCGCGCTGGGGGCACTCAGCTACGGCCTGATCGCATTCGGCAATGGCGCGCACGCGACCGGCAGCATCGCGCTGCTCGGCGCGCTGCCGCTGATTGGCCTGCTGCTGTGGGTCGAACGGCGCGCCACCGCGCCGATGATGCCGCTAGGCCTGTTCACCAGCCGCACCTTCTCCGGTGCCAATCTGCTGACCGTGCTGCTCTATGCCGGGCTGTCGGCAGGGCTGTTCGTGCTGCCTTTCGCGCTGATCCGCGAACTGGGGTTCAGTGCGACGGCAGCGGGCGCCGGGTTCCTGCCCTTCTCGATCGTGATGGGCGCAGGGTCCACCCTGGCCGGAAAGCTCGGCCAGCGGATCGGCGCACGCACGATGCTGATCGCCGGACCTGCGGTAACCGCCGCCGGCTTCGCCCTGCTTGCATGGTCGAGCGGAATGACCAGCTATTGGACCGGCTATCTCCCCGGCCTCCTGATCGTCGCGATCGGCATGACGATCACGGTCGCGCCGCTCACCACCATCGTGTTCGACGCCGTGCCGGACGAAGCCGACGGCACCGCAAGCGGGATCAACAACGCCGCCGCACGCGTCGGCGGCCTGCTCGCCGTCGCCGCGCTCGGCATTGCCTTCGGCGCGGACGCGGAGAGCAATGTAGCGAGCGGCTACCGCCTCGTCATGCTCGCCGCCGCGGTGCTGGCAGCAACGAGCGCGCTCGTGGCCGCGCTCACGATTCCGTCGAAGCAGGTAAAGCCGTAGTCCGTGCAGCCCTGTTCCCCGGCGAAGGCCGGGGCCCAGCTGCCGAGCGTTCAGGACCGGGGTAACGCCAAGAACGCATCACGACCGGCGCCCCGACCTTCGCCGGGGACCCGGAAGACCGTCAGCCCAGCCGCCCCAGCGCCGCGCTCAGCCGCGCTGCCTCGGCCGCCTTCTCGGCATGATCCGCCCGCGCCTTCTCCACCGCCTCCGGCTTCGCCTTCTCGGCAAATGCCGGGTTGGACAGGCGCGCGTTCAGGCTATCCCGCTCCTTCTCCGCCGCCGCAATCGCCTTGGTCAGCCGCGCGCGTTCGGCGTCGAGGTCGATCACGCCTTCGAGCGGGAGGACATAGGTCGCTTCATCCACGACGATCTGCAGCGCGCCGCCCGCCGGCGCTTCACCCTCGGCGCGGTCGACGCGGGCCAAGCGGGCGAGCGCCGCATTCTGGCGCGTCAGCCGCTCGAGCGTCTCGCCATGCGCATCGCGCACATGCAGCGCCAGCCGCGCGCCCGGCGGCACGTTCAGCTCGGTCCGCGCGGCGCGCAGTTCGCTCACCAGCCGGATCAGCCAGTCGATCTCCTGCGCCGCCTCGGGATCGAGCGCACGCGCATCCGCCATCGGCCATTGCGCGGTGATGATCGGATAATCCGGCCGATCGCCCATCTTCGACCACAGCTCTTCGGTGATGAACGGCATGAACGGGTGGAGCATGACCAGGATCTGGTCGAGCACCCAGCCCGCGACCTTGCGGGTTTCGTCGGCCTCACTAAGCCCCTCCCCTTCAGGGGAGGGGTTGGGGTGGGGCCTATCCTCTGGGCGGTCGGTCTCGGTGAGACTGACAGGCCCCACCCCCAACCCCTCCCCTGAGCCGAAGGCCACCGAAGGTGAACGGGAGGGGCTTGAAGGTTGAAGGATCGGCTTGATCAGCTCGAGATACCAGTCGCAGAAGCGGCTCCAGGTGAACTGGTAGATGGTGTTGGCCGCGCCGTCGAAACGATGGTCGGCAAAGGCAAGGTCCATCGCCTGCACGGTCGAGACCGTTTCGGCGATGATCCACTTGTTGACGGCTAGGGTCGCTGCGGGCGGCTCGACATGCTCACTCGCGCGAATCCCGTTCGACTGGGCGAACCGCGCCGCATTCCACAGCTTGGTCGCGAAGTTGCGATACCCCTCGACCCGCTTCTCATCCATCTTCACGTCGCGGCCCTGGCTCTCCATCGCCGCCATGAAGAAGCGCAGCGCGTCCGCGCCATATTGGTCGATCAGGCCGAGCGGATCGACGACATTGCCCTTGGACTTGGACATCTTCGCGCCATCCGCGGCGCGGACAAGTCCGTGCAGATACAGGGTCTTGAACGGCACTTCCTTCATGAAGTGCAAACCCTGCATCATCATCCGCGCATCCCAGAAGAACAGGATGTCGAACCCGGAAATCAGCACATCATTGGGATAACGTCCGCCGAGCGTGGGATCGTCATTTTCCGGCCAACCGAGCGTCGCGAACGGCCACAGCGCTGACGAGAACCAAGTATCGAGGACGTCGGGATCTTGCCGGATTGAGGCAGTCACCTTGTTACCATCGATTTTGAGGCCAGCCTCATTTCCGATCACCACCGAAAAATCTTTGCCGGTCAGATCCCAGTTTTCACGATAGAATGCTTCCGCCCGTAAAACTGCGTCTTGCTCATCTTCAGCCACGAAAGTGGGCAATGGCGACGATGAATTACCAACCTGATCTGGCTGTAGCTTCGGAAACTCAGCTCCCCAAAGCGGATAACCAAACCACGCCGGAATCCGATGCCCCCACCATAGCTGGCGGCTGACGCACCAGGGCTGGATGTTTTCCATCCAGTTGAAATAGGTCTTTTCCCAGCTCTTCGGCACGACCTTGGTCGCGCCCGATCGCACCGCCTCGATCGCGGGCTTGGCTAAAGTCGCGGCGTCGACATACCATTGGTCGGTCAGCCACGGTTCGATCACCACGCCCGAACGGTCGCCGAACGGCGTCTGGATCTTGCGCGGCTCTGCGTCGTGTTCGTTGCCGTCCTTGTCGGTCCAGGGAACGAGGAAGCCCTCGTCCTTCAACCGCGCCACCACCTTCTCACGCACATCGAAGCGGTCGAGGCCGATCAGCTCGGCCGGGATCAGCCCGTCCGACGTCTGGCAGATCGCTGCCTTGGCATCCAACATGTTGAGCATGTCGCGCGCCTCGATCCCGGCGCGGCGGCCGACCTCGAAGTCGTTGAAATCATGCCCCGGCGTGATCTTGACCGCGCCCGAACCCAGCTCGGGATCGGCATGTTCGTCGGCGACGATCGAGATCAGGCGGCCGGTGATCGGCAGCCGCACCTGCTTGCCGACCAAAGCCGCATAACGCTCATCGGTCGGATGCACCGCCACCGCCATATCGGCGAGCATCGTCTCCGGCCGCGTCGTCGCGACATGGATGAAGCCGCTGCCATCGGCGAGCGGGTAGCGCAGGTGCCAGAACTTGCCCGCAACCTCGCGCGTCTCGACCTCAAGGTCGCTGATCGCGGTGCCAAGGCCCGGATCCCAGTTCACCAGCCGCTTGTCGCGGTAGAGCAGCCCCTGCTCGTGCAGCTCGACAAAGACCTTGAGCACGGCCTTCGAAAAGCCCTCGTCCATCGTGAAGCGTTCGTCGGACCAGTCCATCGAACAGCCCAAGCGCCGCAGCTGCCCAGTGATCGCGCCGCCGCTCTCGGCCTTCCACTCCCACACCTTCGCGACGAACTCCTCGCGGGTGAAATCGGTGCGCTTCTGCTGGCGTTCGTTCAGCTGGCGCTCGACCACCATCTGCGTCGCGATGCCGGCATGGTCCATGCCGACCACCCAGCGCGCGTCCATGCCCTTGAGCCGCGCGTGACGGACAAGGATGTCTTGCAGCGTATTGTCGAGCGCATGGCCGATATGCAGCGAACCCGTCACGTTGGGCGGCGGGTTGACGATCGTCCAGGGCTGCGCACCCGGCCGCTCGGGCCGGAACAGGCCATTGGCTTCCCAATACGCGTACCAGCGCTGCTCGATCTCGGCGGGGTCGAAGGTTTTCGGAAGTTCGCTCATGCCCTGCCCTCTAACGGGCGGGGCGGCTTAGGCAAGACCGAGTCCCGGCACTTGGCCCCGGCGCTTAGTCCCGCCCTGCCGCGATCCGCGAAATCTCGCGCTGGACCATGTCCTCGACCATGCGCGGCAGGTTCGCATCCAGCCATTCGCGCAGCATCGGGCGGATCATCTCGCGGACCATGCCTTCCAGCGTATCGCTGCCCTGCACCTCGGGTTTCACCACCATCCGCGACAGCGCCTCCAGCCGGCCGCGCGTCGCTTCGGCGGTGGTGGGGGACAGGATCTGGTCGGCACTTGGGGCTTGGGCCGGCTGCGGCGCGGGCGCAGCGACCGGTTCGGGCGCGACATCGCGCAGATCGACGCGGGGCGTCTCACGCGGCGCGCGGCGCGGTTCGGGCTGTGTCGCCTCGCTCGGCACGGGTTCGCGCAGCTCGAGGATTTCATCATCATCGGACGGAGCCGGCGCCGCCGCACGGGCCGGGCGGCGCGCACGGGTCGCGACGCCCGCATCGCCCTCTTCGGCGATGATGCGTTTGATGGACGACAGAATGTCCTCCATCGACGGCTCGTTGCTTACGTCCCCCATTCGTCATCCCTATCAGACCAAGACGGCATTAACCAGGAATCGGCGAGCCCGCCACCTGTGGGAATTACAATGGGTCTGTCAACAGTCAGCAGGGTTGGCGTTGGTCAGCTTCGCTGAAGCGGGCCGCTACCGTCTTACTGGAAACGACTCTCGCGTCAGCGCGGTTGCGGATCGACCGGCCCGGAAACATCGGGGTTCTGTGCGGGGGTGTTCACCGTCCGCGTCGCCTCTGCCTCCGGCGTCGGATCGTCGCGCCAGTCGGACAGACTGCCACGCACGCGGTCGTAATTGGCGACCGGGTCGTACAGCGGCCCGCCGTCCAGCCCCAGATCCTCGGCCTCGGCCCGGCCCATCGCCGCCAGCACGGCGAACCCGGCGACATAGGCGTCACGCTCGGCCGTGACCAGCTGCACCTGGCTGTTGAGCAGTTCCTGCTCGGCGTTCAGGATATCGAGGATGGTGCGGGTGCCGACGCTGTTCTCGGCGCGCACGCCCTCAAGGCTCAGCCGATTGGCCTCGACCGCGACGCGGCTGCTCTCGATCACCCGCAGCGCCGACTGATAGATGGCAAAGGCCGACCGCGTCTGCGCGATCACGTTGCGCTCGGCCGACGTGACCTGCTCAATCGCCGCCGATTCGCGCGCCTGTGCCTGGCGGACTTGCGCCGCCGGGCGGCCGCCCTGGAACAGCGGCAGGCTCAGGCTGATACCCGCCGAGGTGGCGAAGCCGTCATTCTGGAGACCCGCGGTGCGGCCCGGACCCGGGATCGACCCGAAGCGGTTATAATAATCGCCCCCGACTCCCACGCTCACCGTCGGCAGGCGCGCCGCGCGCGCGACGCGGACATCATAAGCGCTCGCCTCACGCGCCTTGCGCGTGCCTTCGAGCAGCGGATTTTCCTCCAGCGCCGCCGCGACGGCCTGATCGGGACTGGCGGGCAGGCCCACCAGCGGGGGCGGCGAGGCGAGTTCGCCGGGTGCCGTGCCCACCACGCGGATATAATTCTCCCGGCTCGCGATCAGCTGCGCCTCGGCGCCGCGCAACTGGCTCTGCGCCAGCGCCAGCCGCGCTTCGGACTGGGCGACGTCGGTGCGGGTCAGGTCGCCCACCTCGAACCGGTCGCGCGTCGCCTGAAGATTGACGTCGAGCGCGCGTACATTCTGCTGGTTCAGACGCACCGTCGCCTCGTCGCGCAGCACGTCGAGATAGGCCGAGACGACATCGGTGAAGAGCTGCGATTCGACGCTGCGAAGCCCGGCGCGGCCTGCTTCGACGCGGGTTTCGGCCGCACGCACCGAATTGCGCACCGCCCCGCCCGAGAAGACGGGAACGCTCAGATTGACGCCGACGCTCCCCTGACGCGGCGGCGAAACGCCGCTGTCATCGGTATCGTAGAGATTTTCATTATAGCTGCCGGTCGAGCTGACGCCCGGCAGTCCGCGCGACCGCGCGATCGGGACATTCTCGTCATCCGCGCGCAGATTGGCGCGCTCGGCGGTCAGGTCCGGGTTGGTGCGATACGCCTTGACCATCGCCTCGCGCAGCGTCTCCGTCGGCTGGGCGGCGGGCGCCAGTCCAGCAGGGGCAGGCGCCGGGGTAGCAGGCGGGGTCGTCTGCGCCAGCGCGGGCAGCGTCAGACCGGCTGCACTCACGCCGGCAAGGATCAGGCTCAATCGCATCAGTTTCTCTTTCTTCAGAACTGAAAGCCGCGCGGCATGTCGAAGCCGGGCAAAAGCGCGCATTCGACATCCGCGAAACTGGTAAGGCCAAAGCCGCCCTCGGTGCGCACGCCGGTGGCAAGCCGGGTGACGCCGCGGTCGATGACGCCGGTAACCACATGGCCGCCGATCCGCACCTGTTCCACCAGCGCCGCCGGCACCTGTTCGACCGCCCCGTCGATCAGCAGCACGTCATAGGGCGCGTTCGCCGCAGCACCGGCGACGAGCGGTCCCTCGACCGTCTCGGCAATGCCGTCCAGCGCCGACCGCGCCGTCGCGGCGAGCGCCGCATCCTCCTCGACCGCGGTCACCCTGGCACCCAGCTTCGCCGCGATCGCAGCGGAATAGCCGCCCGCCGCGCCGACGATCAGCACCGTGTCGCCCGGAGCGATCCTCGCTTCGGTCAGCAACAGGCCGGTGGCGAGCGGCGGGTTCTGCATCCGCCCATCGCCCAGCGGAAGCGATCGGTCACGATAGGCGAAGGGGCGCTGCGATTCGGGCAGGAAATCCTCACGCGCGACCTGCGCCATCGCGGCGATCACGCGCGCGTCGCTGACGCCGCTGGTGCGCAGCTGGCTCACCACCATCGCGGCGCGGGCGGCCTCATGGCCATGGGTTTCGGCGGTTGCGGTCATCATCACTCCAGCCCTGTTCGCACAACTGTTTTAGTCATGCAATACACTTGTTCGCTCGCGCGCTTGTATCTCGTGCAACGCGCCACGCCAAGCAAGGGCGGGACGCAAATTTCGCGTGAACGCCCGATATGGCGGTTGACATGGCGATGCACCCCGCGCACATCGCGCCCTCGCTGTCGAGGCCCGATGGCGGAGTGGTTACGCAGAGGACTGCAAATCCTTGCACGCCGGTTCGATTCCGGCTCGGGCCTCCAACTTCCGCAGCTCTGCATCAACGTCGGTGCGGGTCAGGCCTCAGCCATCCGCCAGCACCGCCTCGGTCGCCGCGATCGCCGGGGGGCTGCCGACATCGAACCAAAGCCCCTGATGCACCACGCCCCAGGCGCGGCCCGCGTCCATCGCGCGTTGCCAGAACAAATTGGTCGAAAACGGCCCGTCCGGCCAGTCGCGGATCACGCGGGGCGACAGGATCTGGACGCCGGTATAGACGAAGGGCGCCAGCCGCCCCGGCTTGCGCCGCCCGACGATCCGCCCGAACGGGTCGAGGTGGAAATCCCCCTGCCCGCCATGGCAATGCGCGCGGGCGAGCGGAACGAGCAGCAACAGCGCGTCCATCTTTTCATCGTCCCATGCCGCCGCCAGCTGGCGGATCGCGTCGATCGGGCCGTCGACCCAGAGATTGTCGCTGTTGACGCAGACAAAGGGTTCGTCGCCCAGCATGTCGCGCGCCTGCACCAGCCCGCCGCCGGTCTCCATCAAACGCTGCCGCTCGTCGGACACCAGCACCTCGATATCCTTCACCCGGTGGGTGACATGCGCCTCCAGCGCATCGGCCAGGTAATGGACGTTCACCACGGCACGCGCGACGCCCGCGCTGCGCAGCCGGTCGAACACATGGTCGATCAGCGGCTTGCCCGCGACCTCGACCAGCGGCTTGGGCCGGGTCGCGGTCAGCGGGCGCATCCGCTTGCCCAGCCCCGCCGCCATCACCATCGCGGTACGCGGCACGGCACCGGCCGGGACCGGCCGGATCGCCAGCGTCTTCTTCGCGCTCACGCCTGCCCCGCCGCCATCGACCCAACCAACATGGGATCGCCACGCAGATGCGCCGGGATATTGGCGTCGAACCACGCCTTCACCGGGCCGAGCGCCGGATGCTGAAGGTCGCGCTCCAGATAGCCCCATACGCGCGGACACAGCCCCGGGTAACGCGGCTTGCCGTCGCGTTTCCACAGGCGCGTGAAGATGCCGATGATCTTCGCATTCCGCTGCGCGCCGAGCACATGATAGGCATCGACGAACCCCTCGTCCGCGCCGGTGATCCGGCGATAGCGGTCGAGCATCGCCGCCTCCAGATCGGGATGCACATCGCGGCGCGCGTCCTGGAGCAACGACACGAGATCATAGGCGGGATGTCCCGCCAGCGCGTCCTGGAAATCGAGCAGCCCCAGCGTCTCGCTGCCCTCGATCAGCATCAGATTCTCGGCATGGTAATCGCGCAGCACCGTCACCCGCTGCCCTTCCAGCGTCGGCGCCAGCACCGCATCCCATGCCGCGCGATAGCCATCGACATCGGCGTCCACCCCGACCGCCGGGCAATACCAGTCGGTCAGCAGCGCCGCTTCGCGCTGGCAGGTATCGACGTCATAGGGATCGAGGTCCGCCGCCTCATGGCCGCGCAGCCGGATCAGCACGTCGATCGCCGCCTCGTACAACCGCAACTCGCTCTCGGGCGCGGCGTCCACCGTCTCGCGCAGCCGCGCGTCGCCGAAATCCTCGATCAGGACCAGGCCGGTGTCGAGATCCTCGCCATAGATGGTCGGCGCCGCAAAGCCGCGCCCGGTGAGCCAGCGCGCGATCGAAATGAACGGGCGCGGGTCCTCATGCGGCGGGGGGGCGTCCATCAGGATCGCGCTGCGCCCCGGTGCCTGCACCCGAAAATAACGACGAAACGACGCATCGCCCGCGAGCGGCAAGATTTCCCCGTCGCCCCAGCCGAGCTCGTTCAGGAAATGCGGCGCCCGCGCGGGCGGGTTCATGTCGGGCGGCGAAGTCAAAGGGGCCATCGGTCCTTCCATGCCGCCGGGACCCGCGCTGTCAAGGCACGGGAGCCGTCGGATTCGATCGTCAGTGTCAGCCACAAGGCGTCGCCCCAAAGCGTGTCAGGCAGCCGCTCGGGCCATTCGACCAGTAGCAGCGACTCCCGGCGCGCATCGTCCAGCCCCAGCTCGTCTGCTTCTGCGGGATCGTCGATCCGGTACAGGTCGACATGCAGCACCGGGAACGCCACTTCAGGCGGGTCATAGGGCTGGACAATCGCGAAACTGGGCGAGGGCGCTTCCCCCTCCAGCCCCAGCGCAGCGAGCAGCCCGCGCGCGATACTCGTCTTGCCCGCGCCCAGCGGCCCGGACAGCGCAATCACGTCCCCCGGCCGCGCCCGACGGGCAAGCGCGCGCCCGAACGCCTCGGTCGCATCGGCATCGGCCAAGGCGATCATGTGCGCGGCAATTCCGCGATCACCATCGTCCCCTGCCCTGGTTCGGACATCAGCTGGATCGTGCCGCGATGCGCCTCGACGAACTGTTTGGCGAGCGGCAGGCCAAGGTGGAGCGCGCGCTCGCCATTGCGGCTGATCCCCGCCTGCGCGAAGCGATCGAACGCCTTGGCCGCGACCTCGGGCGCCATGCCGGGGCCGTCGTCGGACACCACGATCCGCGCGCCCGCCTCGCTCCCGTCGATATGCAGCAGCACGCGGCCACCCTCGCCCGTCGCACCGATCGCATGGCGCAACAGATGCTCGATCGTCTGACGGATGCGGCGCGCATCGCCCTGAATCGTCCCGGCACTGCCCTGGATTTCGACCGCCAGCTCGATCTTCTTGCCCTTGGCGCTCGGCCCGACATTCTCGACTGCGACGCCAGCGACCAGCTCCAAATCGACCGTTTCGCGGGCCAGCGCACCGCCATCGCGGGTCAGGTCGAGCACATCGTCGACCAGGTCGCTCAACCGCCCGACCGACTCCAGGATCGCTCCCGAATAATCCACCGCGCTTTGCGGCAGCGGCCCGCCATAGCCATTGTACAGCATCTCGGCGAACCCTTTGATCGAGGTCAGCGGGGTGCGCAGTTCATAGCTCATATTGGCGACGAAGGCGGTCTTGATCCGGTCCGCCGCTTCCAGCGCATCGTTGCGTTCGCGCAGCGCATTCTCGATCCGCCGCCGGGTCGGAGATATCGAGCATGGTGAACAGCGCATTGCCATCGGGCAGCGGCACCGCCGCCACCTCGAAATGGCGTCCATCGGCGAACTCGATCGATCCGCCGCGCTGCTGCCGCTCGACTGTCGCGGCGCGGACCAGTTCGCCGATCAGCGAGACGCGGCCCGGCTTGGCCAGCCGCGACGCCGCCTCCTTCGCGAGCGCATCGACGCGCGGATGGCTGGTGACGAAGGCGTCATCGAACCCCCATGCCTGACGGAAGCGGCTGTTCCACAACTGCAACCGCCCATCGGCGGAGAAGACACCCAGCGCCTCGAACAGATTGTCGAACGTCGCCGTCCGCACCCGCAACAGCGTGTCGCGCGCGCTGGCAAGCTGCACCTGCTCCGTCAGATCCTCGAAGATGGTCAGCAACCCGCCCTCAGGCAGCGGCTGGGCGACGACGCGCAGATGCGTGCCGCCGGGCAGCGTCCAATTTTCCTCATGCGCGCTTTCGGCCGCGACGAACCATTCGCGCCGCTCCTTCTTCCAGCCCGGAAAATCGCGCACCACCGGCAACCGGTTGGCCTCTCGCATCCGCTCCAGGATGCGGTCGAACTCGGGCCGGTCGGCCAGCCATTCATTCTTCAGCTCGAAGATGCGGCGAAACGGCTGATTGCAAAACACCAGCGATCGGTCCGACCCGAACTGCGCGACTCCGGCGGACAGCCGGTCGAACATTGCCCGCTGGGCCTCGCCCGCGCGCTTGATCCCGCTGCGCGCCTGTTCCAGCTCCTCGACATCGACGGCGAAGCCCGCGACGCCGCCGGTCGGCAGCGGCACGTCATGGATATGCAGCGTGCGGCGCTTGCCCCCGATCGTCGCGGGCAGCTTCACCATCTGCGGCGTGCCCGCCTCGCGCGCATTCGCGGCGCTGGCCAGCGGGCCGCCCGGCGCGGACGCATCGACCAGCTCGATTCCCGACGCAACGACCTGTTCGGCGTTGCTGCCGTCGACCGCCTCCACATAGGCGTTGTTGACCATCGCGATCCGCAGCTCGGGGTCGCGATACCACATCGGCATCGGCGCCGACTGGATCAGGCCCGTCAGCGCATCGAACGCCTCGCGATATCGGTCCGCTTCGCTCGCGAAGCGCGCAATCTCCTCGCTCGATTCGGTCGCATCGAGGAACCACACCACCGCCCCGCCCGGCGCGCGCACTGCATCGGGCGCCCGCCCGCCGATTGCGAGCAATGTCCGTTTCGCACCGCGCACCGGCAGCGCCATACGGAACGGCTTGCCCGCCTTCTGGGCCGCGATCACCTCGCGCTCCAGCACCTCGGCCTCGTCGCGGCCCAGCACCGCCTCATTGTCCACCAGATCGCCGAACTGGACCGGAACCGCGTCGAACCCCAGCAGATTGGCGAGCGCGAGCGACAGCTCGATCCGTCCGTCGGCGCGCACGATCATCGCCAGTGCGGGCGCACCCGATGCCAGCGCCTGAAGCCGTGCATTCGCCTCCACAAGCCGCTCGGCCCGCCCCCGCGCGCGCAGCCCGGCGAACAGCATCACCGCCCCCGCCGCGACCAGCAGCGCGAGCGCGGCGCCGGCCAGAACGGCCGCGGATTCAGATATCTCGATCAACGCGCCGCGCCCTTCATCCCGTCGCTCTTACGAACTGCCGGATCGTCCGGCAACGGCGCTGCGCATTCCGCTTGTGCTCGACCGGCACGAAAAGGGGCGCGTCCGTCGCCGGACACGCCCCTTAGTCAACTCATGCGCCGATACTCAGAAAATCTTCGCTTTCACACCCATGAAGAACGAACGTCCAACGGCGCTGATCGGATAGGCCACAGCCGCCACGTCCGGCTTGGTGTCGAACAGATTGTTGATACCGCCGTACAGCTCGAACTTTTCATCCACCATATAGCTCATGTAGAGATCGTGCTCCCACTTTTCCTTGTACCAGATATACTGCGGCGCCACATAATCGGGGTTCGCAGCCTCCTGCTCGGGCGTCACGCGGCGGGTCTTCGACCACCAGTTGACGCCGTAATTGACCGTCAGCGGCCCCTTGTTCCAGGTCAGGTCGAAGCTCGCGCTGTATTTCGGTGCGGGATAGGCTGAGGAATCCAGCTCGTTCTCCGGATCGGCACCGGCAGTCGGCACGAACTCGAGCTTGTCGAGATAGTTGAATTGCCCGCGAAGGGTGAAGGTGCCGAGATTGTCGAACGGCTGGACCCGATAGGCAAATCCGACATCGAGGCCGGCCGTTTCATAAGCGGCAACGTTTTCCGGGATCACGGTGAAGAAGTTGATATAGCCGCTCGTCGGGCTGCGCGAAATCACGCTGCAATATACGTTGTTCAGCGTGGGCTGATCGACGCACAGATCGACGACCGCCTGCGCGGTCGAGTAGTTGATCGCTTGCTCGATCTTGATGTTGTACCAGTCAACGTTGATCGACAGCCCGGGCACGAAGCTCGGCCGTAGTACGATGCCGGTGGTCCAGGTCTTTGCCGTTTCCTCGTTCAGCGTAGGGTTGCCGCCCTGGAAGCCAAGCAGGCTGCTGTTCTGCGGCGAGGTGAAGTCGTTCGCCGGATCGAACGCTGCCTGCTGCGCGGGGCTCAGCCCGGCAGCGGTCAACGCCGCGGCGCAGTTCGCCGCCCGATACTGCGTACCCTCGGCAAGACGGTCGGGCCCACACGGATCGGTGATGAACTCGTACGTGCCGCTGCCGCCGGCGAACAATTCGGTAATATTGGGCGCGCGCACCGCCTCCGAATAGGTACCGCGGAAGGTGATGTCGCGAACGGGCGAGTAGCTTCCGTTCACGTTCCAGGTGCTGGTCTGGCCGATCGTCGAGTAATCGGAGAAGCGATAGGCACCACCAACCGAGAGGTTCTCGGCGAACGGCATGTCCGCGAGAATTGGCAGGTTCACTTCGGCGAACAGTTCCTTCACGTCGAAGTCGCCCCGGTCAACGCGCGCTGGTGCGTTATCCATCAGGACGCCTGCCAAGCTCACATCCGACGGGATATAGTGGCTGCTCTCGTAGCGATACTCGGCGCCGATCGCGAACCCGACACCGCCGCCGGGCAGCCTGAAATAGGATTCGGTATTACCGGTCAGTACCGCCGAGACCACATGCTGCTTGATCCGCGCCCAGTCGGTGTGATCAACCGTCACGAAGTCCAGCGCAGCCTGCGACGGCGAGCCTTCGCCCAATATGTTAATGGGCACACACTGCCCTGGGTTGAATGTCACCGGCGTTCCATTGAACACGACGCCATTGCCGTAGCTGACGCCATTCACATTGGTCTGACCGGGGAGGTTGATCCGACAGGTGATCTGGCCATTGGCCGGGTTCACGACCGCATCGAGCGCAGCATAATAGCGGTCCGCAATCCGGTCATTCCGATTGGTGCTTTCCTGTGTGGACTGGCCGAACACATAGGAAAAGTCGTATTTCAGTCCTGACCCGATGTCCCCGCGCGCGCCCACGACGGTGCGAAATAGTTCACGCTCGAGCTCGTAACGGCGGATACCGAAATCGAAATGGTCGCGGCTGAAAAGGGCCGGGCCGGAAATGGCAGCCGCGCCATAACGCTCGATCAGATACGCGTTATCGGGGGCAAGCTCGGTGTAGAAGTCATAAGTCGGCTGCGCGAAGGTGTACGCGGTCGAGCGGACATATTTGCCCTGTGCATAGATTTCGAGCGCCGGGCTGACCTCAAACTTCGCCATCAGGTTGGCGATGTGGCGACGAACATAGGGGAGATAATCGCCATAATAGCTTTCGCGCGGCGTGCTCGAACCGCCTACGGTGAAAGCCGACCCAGGCACATAGGTGCCGAGGTCGTAGATGCCGCCCTCACCCGTGCGATCGGGAACGAAATCGCCATCGAGATCGACCGCCCCGCCCGGCGAGCTGTCTGCCCAACGCAGATCGGTGTACAGGATCCGGTCGGGCACGCCGTCATTATCGGTCGGGCCGTCCGGATCGTTGGGATCACGGGCGAACGCATAGGACGGACCAGTCAGCCCGTAGTTCAGACGATCGCGCTGGCTGAAGCGGTCGGTTTCCTGGAACTCGTAAGCTGCGGTCACATTGCCCCGCCCGCCGGCAAAATTCTTGCCCCAGGTCACAGCTACGAAGCGCGATCCGGCATCGCCGCGCTCAGAGATGTTCGCCTGGCCACGGACGCGCAGACCGTCAAAATCGTCCTTCAGAATGAAGTTGACCACGCCGGTCACGCCATCGGCGCCGTAAACCGCCGAAGTGCCGCCGGTCAGAATATCGATACGCTCGACGAGGTCCGAAGGAATGGTGTTGACATCGACTGCGGCGATGCCGGGATAACCGGCGACATGCCGACGGCCGTCAACGAGCACAAGGGTGCGCTGCGAGCCGAGGTTACGCAAGTCGAGCAAATTGACGCCAACATTCTGCGCGTTGCTCAGATTGGATCCGGCGACGTCCACATTGCTCTGCGAACCGAGAAGCGCAGGAGAATCGATGAGGTAATCGGTCAGGTTCGTCTTGCCCGACTGTTCAATCGCCTCCGAAGTGATCACCTGAACCGGATTGGGAAGCGAGAGCTCCGGACGGCCAATACGCGATCCGGTAATGACGACCGTCTCGCCATCCTGCGCTGCAGTTTCATCCTCCGCCGGGGCCTCTTGGGCCACCGCCGAAGCGAGTCCGGCCAACGCGACCGAAGCCAGTGAAACGGAAAAGCGCAAACGCGCCCGGCGGGAAGCAGCTACATACCGCATGATGGGTCCCCATTTCGGTTATTTTGGTGTCATTTTTTTCTGCGCTTATAAGACTGAGAAACGCAAGCCGTTGGAATCCCTTTCTCCGCGAGTGTTGCTCGAACAACACAGTACCGATGGCAAAAAAGGGCGCTCCCGATCCCGGAAGCGCCCCGATACTCTCAACCTGATCGCAGGATCAGTAGCGATAATGATCCGGCTTGAACGGCCCTTCGACCGGCACGCCGATATAGTCGGCTTGGCGCTGGGTCAGCTTGCTCAGCTTGACGCCCAGCTTGTCGAGGTGAAGCGCCGCGACCTTCTCGTCGAGATGCTTGGGCAGGACATACACGTCGTTCTTGTACTTGTCCGCGCCGGTCCAAAGCTCGATCTGCGCCAGAACCTGGTTGGTGAACGACGAAGACATCACGAACGACGGGTGGCCGGTCGCGTTGCCCAGGTTCACCAGGCGGCCCTTCGACAGCACGATGATCTTCTTGCCATCGGGGAACTCGACCTCGTCGACCTGCGGCTTGATCTCGGTCCATTTGAAGTTGGCGAGGCCGGCGATCTCGATCTCGCTGTCGAAATGGCCGATGTTCGACACGATCGCCATGTTCTTCATCGCGCGCATGTGATCGACGGTCAGCACGCCTTCGTTGCCGGTCGCGGTGACGAAGATGTCGGCGCGGGTCGCCGCCTCTTCCATCGTCACGACTTCATAGCCTTCCATCGCCGCCTGCAGCGCGCAGATCGGATCGATTTCGGTGACCAGCACGCGCGCGCCGCCATTGCGCAGCGACGCCGCCGAACCCTTGCCCACATCGCCAAAGCCGGCGACGCAGGCGACCTTGCCGGCCAGCATCACGTCGGTCGCGCGACGGATCGCGTCGACCAGCGATTCCTTGCAGCCATAAAGGTTGTCGAACTTCGACTTGGTGACGCTGTCGTTGACGTTGATCGCCGGGAAGGGAAGCTTGCCCTTCTTCGACAGCTCGTACAGGCGATGCACGCCGGTGGTGGTCTCTTCCGACACGCCCTTGATGTTCTGGACGGTCTTGGTGAGGTAACCCGGACGCTCGGCCAGGAAACGCTTGAGCGTCGCGACGAAGATTTCCTCTTCCTCGTTCGACGGGGTGAACAGTTCCTCACCCGCCTCGACGCGCGCGCCCCACAGCGCGAACATGGTGGCGTCGCCGCCATCGTCGAGGATCATGTTGCAGGTCTGGTCCTGCCCCCAGTCGAAGATGCGGATGACGTAATCCCAATATTCTTCCAGCGTCTCGCCCTTGACGGCGAAGACCGGGATGCCGGCGGCGGCGATCGCGGCGGCGGCATGGTCCTGGGTCGAATAGATGTTGCACGTCGCCCAGCGCAATTCGGCGCCAAGTTCCTTCAGCGTCTCGATCAGCACCGCGGTCTGGATCGTCATGTGCAGCGAACCGGTGATGCGCGCACCCTTGAGCGGCTTGCTCGCGCCGAATTCCTCGCGCAGCGCCATCAGGCCCGGCATTTCGGTTTCGGCGATCTCGATTTCCTTGCGGCCGAACGCGGCGAGGCTGATGTCCTTGATGACGTAATCGGTCTTGTCGAGCACGGTGGCCACGATCTTTCTCCGGCTAGTGAACTGAATCGCCGCGATACCCACGGCTCTGCCCGCGCCCCTAGCCGATCGACAGCCAATGCGCAAACGAAACATAAAGATATCTTTATATGATGTCGGTCACCGGATCGGTCAGCGTCGCACGATCACCGTCGCGTGGATGTATGCGCGGATGCGAAAGCCCATCGCCTCGTACAGCGCAACCGCACCCGCGTTGCTCGCATAGCAGTGCAGGAAAGGCGTCAGCCCGCGCGCCAGAATGGCTGCGGTAACGTGACGGGTCAGATGCCCTGCCAGCCCCCGGCCCCGCCAGTCGGGATGGGTGCAGACCGCGCTGACCTCGCCATAGCCGGGCATCTGCATCCGCTCGCCCGCCATCGCCACCAGCTTTCCACCCTCGCGCACCCCGACGAATCCGCCCAGCCGGTGGGTCCGGCGCACATAGGGTCCCGGTTCGGTCAGGGTGGCGAGCGCGAACATCTCCGCCCCATCGGCATCGCCCAGCGGCTCGATCGCGGGCGGTTCGCGCTCGTCGGGCGTCAGCCGGTCCAGCACCATCTGCACGGCCAGCCCTTCCTTCACAACGCGCACGCCGGGCGGTAGCGGCAGCGGATCGCGCTCGACCAGCCACAACTCACCCTCCTGCGGCACCAATGCGGCGAGTGCGACCGCACTCTCCGGTGCCGCATCCGCCGCCGCACCGAACATCCCGACCTTGCGGTCGATCCGCAGCGCCCGCGCGTCTCCTTCGGCAAGATGGGCCCAGCCGGTGGTGAGCGCGGACCAGATCGGTCGGTCGAGCACATGCGTCATGCGGCGGCCATGCCCCGCCCCGCGCCCGCTGTCAGCCCGGCACTTGCGCGCAAAGCGGTCAGGCGGTCCCGCCGCCGCTCGCCAGCAGCCTGGGATCGATGCCCGCGGTCGCGAAGCTCGCTTCCCAGCGCCGTTCGGCATCGATTTCGTAAAGCAGCGCGGCGTCGCCCGGCACGTTGAACCAGCCGTGCCGGGTCAGCTCCGCGTCGAGTTGTCCCTCGCTCCATCCGGCATAGCCCAGCGCGACCAGCCATCGGGACGGCCCCGTCCCGTCGGCGATCGCGCGCAGCACATCGATGGTTCCCGACAGCGCCCAGCGCCCGGCGACGTCAACCGTGTCCTGCCCGCCCCAGTCGGTAGAATGGAGCACAAAGCCTCGCCTCGGCTCCACCGGTCCGCCGAAATGCACCGGCGCGTCGGGCGCTGCGCCGGGATCGATCTCGAACTGGCCGAGCAGCTCGTGCAGCCCAAGCCCGTCGATCGTGTGGCCGATCCCGATGCCCAGCGCACCCTCCTCGTCATGCGCGCAGATCGCGATCGCCGCGCGCTCGAATCGCGGGTCGCCGATGCCGGGCAAAGCGAGCAGTATTTGCCCGGTCAGATACGCGCTCTCTTCCATGCGGCCGGACCATATCGTCCCGCGCATCGCTCCGCCACGCTTGAAAATCGCCGCACATGTGCCACTTGGACGCCAAACCGCAGTTCCGCGGCAAGAGGAGAGCAGCATGACCATCCAGATTGGTGATCGCGTACCCAGCACCACCTTCGTCAAGGCGACCGAGAACGGCCCCGAACAGGTCAACTCCGACGACTATTTCGCGGGCCGCAAGGTCGCGCTGTTTTCGGTCCCCGGCGCCTTCACCCCGACCTGCTCGGCGCGCCACCTGCCCGGCTATGTCGAAAAGGCGGATGAGCTGAAGGCAAAGGGCGTGGACGAGATCGCCTGCACCGCCGTCAACGACGCCTTTGTCATGGGCGCATGGGCGAAAAGCGCCGATGCGGGCGACGTCACGATGCTGTCGGACGGCAACGGGGCCTTCGCCAAGGCAGTCGGCCTGGAGATGGACGGCAGCAAGTTCGGCATGGGCACGCGCGGCCAGCGTTATTCGATGCTGATCAACGATGGCGTCGTCGAACAGCTTCACGTCGAAGCGCCGGGCGAATTCAAGGTCAGCTCGGCCGAACATCTCCTCGAAAGCCTCTAACCGTTTCGGACGCGCGCCGGTTTGCCGTTGACGGTGGAACCGGCGTGCGGCGAAGCTGTTGTCATTGCGGAAGGGAGACCCAGTGATGATGGACGAGACAACACCTGCAACGAGCCCGTCGACGACCGAAACCAAGGCGGAGACCAACACCGAAGAAAGCCTGTTCGATCAGGCGAAGGACGCGCTGACCGACGCGGGCGAAGCGATTAGCGAGGCTGTCGACGATGTCGTCGATGCCGCGAAGAAGAACCCCGTCGCCGCCGCTGCGATCGCGGCGGGTGCCGCTGCGGCGGTAGCGGGTGCCGCGTTCGGCATCAGCAAGCTGCTCGACAAGGACGAAGACGACAAGTGACATGACCTGGCGCGCCGGTGCCGTACCGGCGCGCCATGGAACCGACACGATCCGGTCTTGCCTATGTCATCGTCGCCCATTAACCGCGAAAGATGACACAAGCAGAAGAAATCGTCGCCGAACTGGATCGGCTGCACACCGCCTCCGTCACCCGCCTGCGGGAGGCCCTCGACCTTTATCTGACCCAGGGCATCGCCCCGGACCCGGAGCGCCGCCGCGACGGCAGCTTCGCCTATCCCGAAATCCGCGTCTCCTATCGCAACGAGGTCGATCGTCCGACCCCGGCACGCTCGTTCGGGCGGCTCGTCACACCGGGCGACTATGCGATCAGCGTGACCCGCCCTGCGATGTTCGCCCGCTATCTGGTCGAACAGCTCACCTTGCTGATCGAGGATTATGACGTCGAGGTCACTGCGACTACGGGACGGCAGGAAATCCCCTTTCCCTATGTGCTCGACCCCGGCCATGCGCTGCGGCTGGACGAGGTGTCGGCGCTCGAACTCGCCCGGCATTTTCCGGCAACCGAACTGGCGCATATCGGCGATGAGATTGCCGATGGCAGCTGGATCAGTCAGGACGGCACCCGTCCGCTCGCGCTGTTCGACGGGCTGCGCACCGACTTCAGCCTTGCCCGGCTGCGCCATTATACCGGCACACCGTCGGAACATGTGCAGCAATATATCCTCTTCACCAACTATCACCGCTATGTCGATGAATTCGTTCGCTGGGCCTGTGCGCAGCTTGGCCCGGACAGCCGCTTCACGGGCGTGTCCGGCCCAGGCGGGATCGTCATCGAATCCGGCGACGATCCCGATACGTTGCTGACCGACGGTGCCTGGCGACGCCACCAGATGCCCGCCTGGCACCTGATGGCGGAGGACGGCAGCGGCATCACGTTGGTCAATATCGGCGTCGGCCCCTCAAACGCGAAGACGATCACCGATCACCTCGCAGTGCTGCGGCCGGAGGCATGGATGATGATCGGCCATTGCGGCGGGCTGCGTCCCAGCCAGCGGATCGGCGACTATGTGCTCGCCCACGCCTATCTGCGCGACGACCACGTCCTCGATGATGTGCTGCCCCCCGAAATCCCGATCCCGGCGATCGCCGAGGTGCAGCAGGCGCTCGCCCGCGCCGCCGAAACCGTGTCGGGACAGTCGGGGGACGAACTCAAGCGGCGGCTGCGCACCGGCACGATCGTCACGACCGACGACCGCAACTGGGAATTGCGCTTCTCGCGCTCGGCGCTCCGCTTTTCGCTCAGCCGCGCGGTCGGGGTGGACATGGAAAGCGCGACGCTCGCGGCGCAGGGATACCGCTTCCGCGTCCCCTACGGCACGTTGCTGTGCGTCTCCGACAAGCCGCTGCACGGTGAGATCAAGCTGCCCGGCCAGGCCAACCGCTTCTACGAGCGCGCCATCGCCGAGCATCTCAAAATCGGTATCGAGACCTGCGAGGAGTTGCGGCGCGAAGGCGCAAAACTCCACAGCCGCAAGCTGCGTGCGTTCAACGAACCGCCGTTTCGCTGATCTCCGCCTCTGCGGACGCAGCACCGGCCCGCTCCCCCACCCGGCCACCCAGCGACAGTATCCTATGGGTGGCCGGGCGCGGGAGCGGGCCGGTGCCGCAACGTTTCAATGAAACTGAAACGACAAAAGATTGACGCGGGAAACCGATTTGGATCAGGTTGGTTACAGACACGAAACCACTGGAGTTACGTGATGGCCAAGGCCCCGAGCAAATCGACCCAGACCGGCGACGCTGCCGAAACCCCGGCGGCCAAGCCCGCAGCAAAGCCGCGCAAGGCGCCCGCCAAGAGCGCGGTCAAGACGGAGGCTGCGGCCGCTACCGCCAAGCCCAAGGCTGCGGCGAAGCCCAGGACCACCGCGGCCAAGGCTTCGAGAAAAACCAAGGCGCCAGCGCCTGCCGCCGCTCCGGCGGGCGAAACGGCAAAGCCAGCCGCCAAGGCACCCGCGCGCAAGACCGCGGCCCCCAAGGCGGCAAAGGCTCCGGCGGCCGCCGACAAGGCGCCCCCGCCCCGCCGGACCGCAGCGGCGCGCAAGGCGCCCGCCAAGCCGCGCAAACCCGCATCGGCCCCTGCCGCCGCCGCGACCGGGCCGCGCGCCGCCGTTGAGGCTGCCGCCGCGAAAGTCTCCGCCGCCGCCCAGTCGGCTGCGAGCACCGTAACCGAATCCGCCCCCGCCCAGTTCGTCTCCGACACGCGCGAGAAGATGGGCGACCGCAACTTCTTCGCCTCGCTCGTCGGCGGCGCCGCCGCGGTCGGCGCTGCGGTCGCGGGCATATTCTACGCGCTGCAAAAGGGTCAGGGCGGCCCGCAGGACAAGCCGGGCGGCGACACCAAGCCAGCGGCCAAGGACAAGACCGCCAAATAGGATTCGACCGGGCTCCGCGCCGAACGACAGCGAAGCGCCGCCGCGATCCGGGATCGCGGCGGCGCTTTGGCCTTTACCAGCCGGTCGGCTTGCCCTTGTTCTGCTCGTCCAGCCACGCCTTCAGCGGTGCGAAATATTCGACCATTGCCGCGCCACTCATCTCGCGGCTGCCGGTGAACGCCTCCAGCGCGTCGGGCCAGGGCTTGGACGCCCCCATTTCGAGCATCGCGTTGAGCTTCGCACCGACTTCCTTGTTGTCGTAGAAGGAACAACGGTGGAGCGGCCCCGTCCACCCGGCCTGATCGCAGGCCGCCTTGTAGAACTGGAACTGCAACAGCCGCGCGAGGAAGTAGCGGGTGTAGGGTACGTTCGCCGGGATATGATATTTGGCGCCCGGATCGAACTTGGTCTCGTCGCGCTTCACCGGCGGGGTGATGCCCTGATATTGAAGCCGCAGCGCGTCCCATGCGCCCTGGTACCCGCCCGCCGGAATGCCGCCGGAGAACACGCCCCAGCGCCATTTGTCGATCAGCAGGCCGAACGGCAGGAACGCGACCTTGTCCATCGCCTGACGCAGCAGCAGCCCGGTATCCTTGTCCGCGCTCGGGACCTTGCTCTCGTCCAGCAGGCCGATCGACACGAGATAGTCGGGCGTGATCGACAGCGCGACGAAATCGCCGATCGCTTCATGGAAGCCGTCATTGGCGCCGGTGCGATAGAGCAAGGGCTTCTGGTTATACGCCCGCTGGTAGTAGTTATGCCCCAGCTCGTGGTGGATCGTGACGAAATCGTCCGAATTGACCTTGATGCACATCTTGATGCGCAGATCGTCGACATTGTCGAGGTTCCACGCCGATGCGTGGCACTGGACTTCACGGTCGGCGGGCTTGGTGAACAGCGAGCGCTGCCAGAAGGTCTCCGGCATCGGCGCCATGCCGAGCGAGGAGTAGAAGCCCTCCCCCGCCTTCACCATCTTGATCGCGTCATAGTCCTTGGCCTGGAGCAGCTCGCCAATGTCATAGCCAAGGTCGCC